>NZ_JBEORY010000015.1:0-152124 GCF_040302665.1 Kitasatospora sp. NPDC097691
CCTACGCGGGCCAGACGGTCACCGTGAAGTTCAACGGCGTCGAGGACTCCTCGCTGCAGACGAGCTTCGTGATCGACGACACCTCCGTCCAGACCGGCTGAACCCGGACCGGCTCCTGAGGGGTCGGTGAACCAGGACAGGTGAGGGGCCCGGCGGCTACGGCTGCCGGGCCCTTGTCGTCTGCCGGCGCCGGTCGGGGCCGGTCGGGGCCGGTCGTGACGGGTTCGGCTCCGGCGATGCAGAAACGTATCTTCCAGGGGCCTTGACGGTGTCTCCCGGTGACCCTAGGTTCAGCGCTGCAAGTTTCCGGCAAGTTACAGAAACTTCCTGCAGGCTTCACCTCCGGCTGCCCCACCCCAGCCACCCCCAGGAGACGACGTGGTCACCACCGCCCCCACCCGCAGACCCGCCCGCACGGCCGGCGCGCTCGCCGCCTCGGCGGCGCTCGCGCTCTCGCTGGGCACCGCGCTCGGCGCGCCCGCCGCCCAGGCCTCCCCGCCCGCGAACAACGGCAAGGACGTCACCGCCACCCTCTTCGAGTGGCGCTTCGACTCGGTCGCCCAGGCCTGCACCTCGACCCTCGGCCCGAAGGGCTACGGCTTCGTCGAGGTCTCCCCGCCGCAGGAGCACATCCAGGGCCCGCAGTGGTGGACCTCCTACCAGCCGGTCGGCTACCGGATCGCCGGCCGGCTCGGCGACCGCACCTCCTTCAAGAACATGGTCGACACCTGCCACGCGGCCGGGGTCAAGGTGATCGCCGACGCGGTGGTCAACCACATGTCGGCCGGCTCCGGCACCGGCACCGGCGGCACCGCGTACAGCAAGTACAACTACCCCGGCACCTACCAGGACCAGGACTTCCACTCCTGCCGCCAGGCGATCAGCAACTACCAGGACCGCTCGAACGTGCAGAACTGCGAGCTGGTCGACCTCGCCGACCTGGACACCGGCAGCCCGTACGTCCAGACCACCATCGCGCACTACCTGGACGACCTCGGCTCGCTCGGCGTCGACGGCTACCGGATCGACGCCGCCAAGCACATCGCCGCCGCCGACCTCGCCGCGATCAAGGCCAGGACGGCCAACCCCAAGGCCTACTGGGTGCAGGAGGTCATCTACGGCGCCGGCGAGCCGATCCAGCCCACCGAGTACACCGGCAACGGCGACGTGGACGAGTTCCGGGTCGGCACCGACCTCAAGCGGATGTTCACCGCCGACAAGCTCGCCAACCTCAGCGGCTGGGGCGCCTCCTGGGGCTACCTGCCGAGCGACCAGGCGCGCAGCTTCATCGACAACTGGGACACCGAGCGCAACGGCTCGACCCTCAACTACACCTACGGCAACACCTACACGCTGGCCAACGTCTTCCTGCTGGCCTCCACGTACGGCTCGCCGAACATCTACTCCGGCTACTCCTTCACCAACAAGGACGACGGCCCGCCGAACGGCGGCACCGTCAACGCCTGCTACCAGGACGGCTGGAACTGCACCCACGCCTGGCGCCAGGTCGCCAACATGGTCGGCTTCCGCAACGCCGTGGCGGGCACCGGGGTGACCGACTGGTGGTCCGACGGCAACAACGCGATCGCCTTCGGCCGCGGCAACAAGGGCTACGTCGCGATCAACCACGAGAGCGGCGCGATCACCCGGGCCTTCCAGACCGGGCTGCCGGCCGGCACCTACTGCGACGTCCAGCACGGCGACCCGCAGCCGGGCGGCGGCTGCACCGGCCCGACCTACCAGGTCGGCGCCAACGGGCAGTTCACCGCGACGGTCGGCGCGGGCGACGCGGTCGCGCTGTACGTCCAGCCGGGCGCGACCGTCTCCGGCGCCTCGTTCAACGTCAACGCGACCACCGCGTACGGGCAGAACGTCTACGTGGTCGGCGACGTCGCGGCGCTCGGCGGCTGGGACCCGGCGAAGGCGCTGCCGCTCTCGGCCGCCGGCTACCCGCTCTGGTCGCTCGCGCTC
Source organism: Kitasatospora sp. NPDC097691 (assembly GCF_040302665.1). Classification (NCBI taxonomy): domain Bacteria; kingdom Bacillati; phylum Actinomycetota; class Actinomycetes; order Kitasatosporales; family Streptomycetaceae; genus Kitasatospora; species Kitasatospora sp. NPDC097691. Next base: position 1,972 of record NZ_JBEORY010000015.1, read on the forward strand.
TCGCTGCCGGCCGGCACCTCCTTCCAGTACAAGTACGTCCGCAAGGACGCGAACGGTGCGGTGACCTGGGAGTCCGGCGCCAACCGGACGGCGACCGTGCCCGCGGGCGGGACCGTCACGCTGAACGACACCTGGCGGCCGTAGGCCCGCCCCGCCTCCTCGGGAACCCCGTCAGCGCCGCCTGACGGGGTTCCCGCCGTGTGGGGGCCGGGGCCGTGTGGGGCCGGGACCCGGGGTCGGGACCGGGGCGGCTCCGGGTTCGGGCTCCGGTTTCAGCCGCGCCCGATGTACGGCATCGCGGTCGCCATCACGGTGGCGAACTGCACATTGGCCTCCAGCGGCAGAGCGGCCATGTGCCGTACGGTCCGTGCGACGTCGGCCACGTCCATGGTCGGCTCGGGGGCGATCCGGCCGTCCGCCTGCCGCACACCCGCGCTCATCGCCGCCGTCATGTCGGTCGCCGCGTTGCCGATGTCGATCTGTCCGCAGGCGATCCGGTGGGGGCGGCCGTCCAGGGACAGCGACTTGGTCAGGCCGGTGACCGCGTGCTTGGTCGCGGTGTAGGCGATCGAGTGCGGGCGCGGGACGTGCGCCGAGATCGAGCCGTTGTTGATGATCCGGCCGCCCTGCGGGTCCTGGGCCTTCATCTGCCGGAACGCCGCCCGGGCGCAGAGGAAGGCGCCGGTCAGGTTCAGGTCGACGACCGCCCGCCAGGCCTCGACCTCGAGCTCCTCCACCGGGACGGCCGGGCCGAAGCTGCCGGCGTTGTTGAAGAGCAGGTCCACCCGGCCGTGGCGCTCGGCGGCCGCGGCGAACAGCGCGTCCACGGCGGCCGGGTCGGTGACGTCGGTCGGCACCACGTCGGCCGGGGCGCCGCAGAGCCGGGCGGTCTCCTGCAGCGGTTCGGCCCGTCGGCCGGCCAGCACCGGCAGCCAGCCGGCCGCGGCCAGCTCGACCGCCACGGCCCGGCCGACGCCGCTCCCGGCTCCGGTGACGACGGCGATCTGCTGGGGCATGGCGCCCTCCTCGGTGGTTGTGGTTGTGGTTGTGGTGGCGGTGGCAGGGCCGGGGGCGGTCCCGGTCGGCCCCCGGAGAGATCGTTCCGCCTGCCCCGGGCGGCTGTCACTGGTCGAAAGCACCCAAAAACCGGCGCCGGGTGTGACCTGCGATCGGTGAATCCCGTCGTCCGGCCCCCGCCGTCCGACGGGGGTGCCGAAGGCCTTTACCTGATCGCGAACAAACATTGGATTTCCGGTGGCCGACGCGCAACCGGCCCGCCACGGGCCACGTCATAAGATCGCAGGAAGGCGGGCCCCCGCGAGGGACGGCACGCCATCACCCGGGGGCCGTACCAGCGTGGTGTCCTCGGGTCTGTCCGGCCCCACCGGGGGGCCGCCGCCCGGTCAGACGGACCGGGCGCGACATCGGTCGGAGAGTCCTCACCGTGCTTAGGCAGTCGTCCCGTTCCCGTGCCGTCCTGTCCGGCGCCGCCGTGCTCGCCCTGGCCGCCTCGCTCGCGGCCTGCGGGAGTTCCGGCGGTGGGAAGGGCGACAGTGCCAAGTCGGACGGCACCCCGGCCGCGACCGGCAGCACCACGGGCACCCCGACCGGCGGCGGCACCGGCTCGGGCACCCCGACGCCCGGGGCCGGCAGCGGCAAGGTGCTGATGCCGACCGGCCCGAACGCCAACCTCGCCAAGGCCCGGGACACCGCCGCCGGGCCGATCTTCATGACCACCGTGACCGGCGCGAAGTCCGGTGTCGCCGGCAAGGTCTGGGTCTGGCTGCCGCCCGAGTACAACGACCCCAAGTTCGCCAAGACCGGCTTCCCGGTGCTCACCCTCTTCGCGGGCGGCCAGAGCAACGGCTACAACACCTGGACCGACAACCAGCTGCCGATCCAGGAGGAGAACGAGCGGCTGGTCAAGGCGGGCAAGTCCCACCCGTTCATCATGATCATGCCGGTGCAGAACTTCAACGGCGACGAGAAGAACGCGCTGGACTGCTCCGACATCCCGGGCCAGCCCAAGATGGGCACCTGGATGGCCCAGGACATCCCGGACTTCGTCCGTGCCAACTTCCGCACCGTGCAGGGTCGCGACGGCTGGGGCGTGATGGGCGCCTCCACCGGCGGCTTCTGCAGCGCCAAGCTCGCCCTGCAGTACCCGGACGTCTACAAGGCCGCGGTGCCGATCGACGGCTACTTCGTCCCGGACTCGCTCCTGTGGAAGGGCCACGACACCGAGCGCGCGGCCAACAACCCCGATGTGCTGGTCGCCGAGGGCAAGGCCGACGTGAAGATGCTGGTCACCGCGGGCGGGGCCAACCCGTACGAGACCAAGGTGGTCAAGTCCTGGGTGGCCAAGGCCGCCCCGCCGGTGGGCATCACGTACTACGAGCAGCCCGGGGGCAAGCACCTCACCTCGGACTTCAAGAAGATGATCCCGGACACCCTGGAGTGGCTGACCAAGAACCTGTCGGGGCCGGCGGCCGACTGACGCCGGTCCGTCGCCCACCACGGCGGCCGGTCCCCGTGGCCCCCGGCGACCGTGGGCGGTCAGGGGACCGCGGACGACCGGGAGGTCGTGGACGGCCGGACGGCCGCGGACGGCGACGGGTTCGTGGACGGCCCGGAGGGTTTGGACGGCACGGGGGGCTTGGAACCGAGGGCAGGGTCCGCCCAGCCGTCCCGGACCGCTTCCAGGAACCCCGGTTGCTCGGCCAGTTGCATCAGTCCCAGCAGCGGCACGGTCACGTCGTCGGGCTGCGCCCGCGCCTCGGCCCGGGCGAACAGCAGGATGTACACCAGGCCGTTCGGGGTCACGACCCGGATCTCGGCCTCCTGTCCGCGCGGGACGACCGTCAGCGGGTGCAGCATCCAGACCACCGAGCCGTCCGCCAGCTTCGTGCCGACGCAGTCCCGGCCGTCCGGGCTCATCGGACCCCAGGCGGTGGTGCGGGACTCGCACGGCGAGGTGGTGCCGCCGCGCGGTTCGGAGGGCCCGTCCAGGCTCCGGCTCATCGTGACCGTGCCGCCGTCCTTCCTGGTCAGCACGAAGGCGTCCGCCGTGGTGCCCCTGGCGACCCCGCCGATGTCCTGGGGCGGGTGGTCGCGCACCAGGGCGAGCAGGCGTGCGCTGCCGACCGCGGACGCGCCCGGTGGGGCCGTCCCGCCCGCGGTCGTGACCTCCGAGGGCGCGCCCGGTGCGGCCGCGGTGTCCCCGGCGGCGCCCGGTGCGGTCGTGTCGCGCGTCCCGGTGGCCGCCGGGGGCGGCGCGTCGGGCCGGCTCGGCGTCGCGGACGGCAGGACGGGCCCGCTCGCCGCCGGGGCCAGCCCCCGGCCGACCCCCGCCACCGGGGCCCTCCCGTGCACCGCCCAGCCCGCCGTGGCCAGCAGGCCCACCGCGAGCGCGGTGGCGACCGTCGCCAGCAGGTGGCGCCGGCGGCGCATCCGCGTGCCCGAGCGGCGGACCTCCGGCAGCAGGCCCGGGGGAACCGCCGGCTCCGGCTGGTCCAGGACCTCTCGGAACAGCGCGCCCATGTCGTCGGCGTCGAACGCCGGATCGTCCCGGTTCAAAACCGCTCTCCTCTCGTCTCTCGCTCGTCCCGGGCGGCCCGTTCCGCCCGGGTGACCGGTTCCGGCGGCCCGGCTCGCGCGTTCGGCCGGGTCCGCCCCGCCCGGCCCGCGGGCCGGGCCGCGCTCAGCTCGCCGCGATCTCCAGCAGCGAGTCGCCGAGGATCAGCCGCAGTTGGGCCAGTCCCCGGCTGGTGTTGGACTTCACGGTGCCGGTGCTCTGCCGCAGGGCCTCCGCCGTCGCCTCGACCGACTGGTCCTCCCAGAACCGAAGTACCAGCGTCGCCCGGTAGGCGGGGGAGACCTGGGCGAGCGCGGCCAGCAGGGCCAGCCGCCGCTCCGGGTCCGCCGGGGCGGCGGCCCGCGGTCCGACCGCCGGCGGTTCCGGCAGCTCCCAGGCGGGCACCTCGTGCGAGCGGCGCAGCCGTCGGAGATCGATGTAGCTGCGGACCAGCGTCGTCCGGGCGTACCCGGCCGCGGCCTCCGGGTCGCGCAGCCGGTTCCAGCGCGAGTACAGCTTCACCAGCGTGGTCTGCGCGAGGTCCTCGGCGAGGTGCCAGTCGCCGCAGAGCAGGTAGCCGGTGCGGCGCAGCGCGGCGTACCGGCTCGCCACGAACTCGTCGAACGACTGCTCCTGCTCCGGTGACATGCGGCCTCGCTGTTCCCCTGGACTCCCCGGCACGCGGTGCGCGCACCCTCTCCCGGGTACACGGGTCGGGCGCCGCGGTGCGTTGCGTCCGCCCCCGTAAACGCGCTGACCTGCGCGTCAATCGGACATTGATTCGCTTCTGATCGACTGCGGGCACCTTGGCTGGGGTGGTCCTCACCGGCCGCCACCACCCGTCCTGCCCCAAGCCGTGAAGAGAGTGCCATGCCGATCCACCTGCTGCCCCAGCCCGCCCCCGCCGTGCCCGCGCAGGGTCAGCCCGGCGCCGATCCCCGGGGCGCGGACGCGCGCGGGCGGACCGCGGACGACGACCCGGCCACCGTGCGGTTCGCCGGCCTGCGCCTGGTGCACGCCGCGCTGCGCCGGGACCTCGCCCGGCTGCCCAACGCACTGCGACTGCTCCAGCCCGACGAGGAGCACAAGGGCGAGGCGCTGCTGCGGCACTGGAACTTCATGACGGCGATGCTGACCTGCCACCACGAGCAGCAGGACACCCGGCTCTGGCCGATCGTGCGCCGCTTCGCGCCGGAGCTGCGGCTGCTGCTCAACTGGCTCGAGGCCGACCACCACAACCTGGACCACTCGTTCACCCGGGTCACCACCCTGGTCCGGATCGCCAGCCGGGACACCGGCAGCGCCTGGCCGGTGGCGTACGCGATGGAGGACCTGGCGGCCCGGCTGGAGACCCATCTGCGGATCGAGGAGCGCCAGTTGCTGCCCCGGATGGAGCGGGTGGTCGCCGACGGTTCCCGGCTCGGCGGGCTGGGCGAACTGCTGGACCTGCTGCGTGCGGCGGACGGTCCGGGCACGGCGGACGCGCTGGCCTGGCTGCTGGAGGGAGTGGAGCCGGCCGCGGTGGAGCGGCTGCTGGCCGAGTGCGACGACGACGTGGCCCGCAACTGGCCGCACTGGCAGGCCACCTACCAGCGCTGCACCGCGCCGCTGTGGGGGCCGGGTGACGGGCCGGAGAGCGGCCTGGGGATCATTGCCGACTGACCACTGGGCCTTTTCGCGGGCCGTCGATCTACGCGCGTGGCATGAGCCGGTGGCATATGCTGACGAAGCGTCGGGAAGTCGGTCCGATGATCAACTCCCTTGACCCCTAGGGGATTCGACCCACCGCCGTCGGGGTTCGGCCGCCCGGCCGATCCGGGCTGCACCAGGGCGGGCCTCCCGCCGACGGCTGATGGCGGGCTGTGTCCGGCCCGCTACCGTCGAGGACATGACCACAGCGAGCAGCACCGTCAAGGCCCACCGCACCAGCCTCCGGACCCGCTTCCGGCTCGGTTCGGCGATCCTCGCCGCGGGCGCCGTCCTGACCCTCGGCGCCGGACTGACCGCCTGTGAGGGCGGCGTGGCGCTCTGCCTGGACGACCACAAGTGCACCGTCGGCATCAAGACCGACGGTGCGGACGCCTCCAAGACCGTGAAGGTCTTCGGCGGCGACAACCCGATGAAGATGACGGTCGGCCACATCACCGACAGCTCGGCCGAGGTGACGATCGGCGACAGCAAGAAGACCGTCGACAAGGACTCCGAGACCACCGTCGGCACCGTCCGGGTCACCATCCGCAAGGCGGACAAGGGTGACCACACCGCCGAGGTCCACATCGAGCGCGACTGACGCCTCCCCGGCGCCCCCCCGCCCGCACCCGACGCCGGCCACCCGGCTCCCTGTCGCCACCGAGACTGCCGAGGCTGCCGGTACCGCCGAAGCCACCGAGGCCACCGAAGTCACCCGGTGCTACCGTCCGCCGGTGACCTCTCTGCTGCAACCCCCGCTGCTCACCCGGCTACTGGCCGCCGAACGGATCCTGATCGCCGGCGCCGGCGGCGGGTTCGACGTGTACGCCGGGCTGCCGATCGCCCTCGCCCTGCGCGCCGCGGGCAAGGAGGTGCACCTGGCCAACCTCTCCTTCACCCATCTCTACGGACTGCCCCTCGACGTCTGGGCGGAGCCCGACGTGGCCCGGATCCGGCCGGACACCCCGGCCCCCGCGGGCTACTTCCCGGAGCGCACGCTGGCCCGCTGGCTGAACCTCCACGGCATGCCCGACACCGTGTGGGCCTTCCCGTCGGTGGGCGTGCAGCCGCTGCGTGACGGCTACCGCGCGCTCGTCGCCCTGCTGGGCATCGACGCCGTCCTGCTGGTGGACGGTGGCACCGACATCCTGATGCGCGGCGACGACGTCGGACTCGGCACCCCCGAGGAGGACATGGCCAGCCTGGCGGCGGTCGCCGGGCTCCGGGAGGTGCCCGAGCGGCTGGTCGCCTGCCTGGGCTTCGGCATCGACGCCCACCACGGCGTCAACCACACGCTGGTGCTGGAGAACCTCGCCGCGCTGGACCGGGCCGGAGGCTACCTCGGCGCCTTCTCCATCCCGCGCGACAGCCGGGAGGCGGTGCTCTACCTGGACGCCGTCGAGCACGCCCGGGCGGCCTTCCCCGAGCACCCCAGCATCGTCAACGGCTCGGTGGCGGCGGCCCTGCGCGGCGAGTTCGGCGACGTCCGGTTCACCGAGCGGACCAAGGGCAGCGAGCTGTTCGTCAATCCGCTGATGGCGATGTACTTCGGCGTCACGGTCGAGGCGCTGGCCGCGGAGAACCGCTACCTGGACCGGCTGGAGCGCACCGTGGTGATGCGTCAGATAGCCACGATCATCGCGGAGTTCCAGGACGAGCTGCCGCGGCAGCGGCCGCCCCGGCAGTTCCCGCACTGAGCGGCTCGCCGGCCGCTCCGGGCGGGTGTCTCAGAGCGCGGCGAGCCGGAACTCCAGGTTCCCGAACCGCACCTGGTCGCCCGGCTGGACCCGGACACCACCCGCGATCCGGCGCCCGTTGACGTGCGTGCCGTTGGTCGAGCCCAGGTCGTACAGCACCCAGCCGCCGCCCTCGTGCCGGAGTTCGGCGTGGTGCCGGGAGACCGAGGCGTCGTGCAGCCGCAGCCCCGAGCCGGGGATCCGGCCGATGGTCAGCAGCCCGGCGCCGGCCTGCGGCAGGCTCAGTCCGGGCAGCCGCTCGGTGCGCCAGGCCCGGTTGATCCGCCCGCCGAAGCCGGAGACCCGGCCGACCGTGCGCAGCACGAGGCGTTCGACCGGCCCGCCGGTCGGCAGTCCGTCCACCGCCGCGTCCAACTCGCTGCGGCTGGTGGCCTGCAGGACGATGTCCATCCGGCCGAGGAAGGTGTCGTGCGAGAGCCGCCCGCTGCCCGCGCCGTCCTTCAGTGCCCCGAGCGCCAGCTCCCGTTCGGCGTCGGAGGGCCGGATCCGGCCGGTGGGGAGGTCAGGAGGCGTCATGGCCAAATTGTCGGCTCGGCCGGCTCGGGCTGTCCAGATCACGCCCTGCACGGGCACGTGGTTCGTACGTCACGGCAGTCCAGACGCCTCGCCAGGCCACGCGGTTCCGCGCCGTCCCCGCAGGCCGTACGGGCCGTCAGCCCTTGCGGGCGGCCCCCAGGATCTTCTCGGTGGTGTGCAGGAACCGGGAGGTGACCGAACCCCGGTACCCCTTGCCGAACATGTCCTTGGTGACCCACTTGCCGTTCTGCAGGTGGATCACGACGTAGGCGGCCCCCGGATCGGCCCCGAGCACCTCGAAGTCGCCCTTCGGCGAGCGGTGCGGACGGGCGAGTTCGGCGGGCAGCGGCTCGGAGAGGAAGGCGACCACCAGCCGGACGTCCGGTGTCGCCTCGACGCCCCGGAACGGCTCGGCGGCGAGCAGTTCGGCGACCTCCTCCACCGTCCGCAGCATCACCGGCACCGGGTAGCCGAGCGAACGCTCCAGGTGCTCCTCGATCCGCCCGGTCAGCGCGGCGCGGTCGGACCGGCCGGCGGACCCTTCGGTGGTGAAGAAGACGTTGCCGCTCTGGATGTACGAGCGGACGTTCTCCAGGCCCAGCTCGGCGAAGAGCGTCCGCAGCCGCTCCATCGTCACCGTCCGGCCGCCGACGTTGATGGCCCGCAGGAACGCGATGTACGTGGTCGTGGTGGTCACCCCGCCAGTGTGGCACCGGCCTGTGACAGTGGCCCGTGACCCCGGCCTGTGACCCCGGCCCGTGACAGGGCTCGTGACCCCGGCTCGTGGCGGTGTCCGGAGGCGCCCCCACCGGGCCGGTGCCGCGCGGACGGCGGTTGTCAGTGCCGGGTGCCAGACTGGCGGCATGGCTACCTGGCAGGATTTCGAGGAGCAGGCCCCGGATCTGGCGCCCCTGGTGAGGGCCCGCTTCGAGGCCAACAAGCACCACGTCATGGCGACGCTGCGCAAGGACGGTTCGCCCCGGGTCAGCGGGACGGAGGTCGCCTTCGTCGGCGACGACCTGTGGATCGGGTCGATGTACGGGGCGGTCAAGGCGCGCGACCTCCAGCGCGACGCCCGCTTCGCGCTGCACGCGCACCCGGGGGACGAGACCATGGCCGGCGGGGACTCCAAGGTCTCCGGCCGGGCGGTCGAGATCACCGACGAGACGGAACTCGCCGCGTTCGCAGCCGATCTGCCCGAGGCGCCGCCCACTCCGTTCCACGCCTTCCGGCTGGAGCTGGACCAGGTGGTGCACACCGCCCTCGAAGGCGAGCACCTGCTGGTCCACAACTGGCACCCCGGCCGGCCGGTGGACACGATCCAGCTCCACTGACCGGCCGGCGTCCGACGGGCCGCCTCAGGGCAGGACGGACTTGAGGGCCTCGGGGGTGCGGACCACCACGGCGTGCCCGTCGTCCGCGGTGATGATCGGGCGCTGGATCAGGATCGGGTGCTCGGCCATCGCCGCGATCCAGCGGGCCCGGTCGCCCGCCTCCCGGGGCCAGTCCTTCATGCCCAGGTCCTTCGCGGCCTGCTCGTCGGTGCGGGTGATGTCCCACGGCTCCAGGCCCAGGCGCTCCAGCACCTGCTCCAGTTCGGCCGCGGTCGGCGGCTCGTCCAGGTAGCGCCGCACCGTGTACTCGACGCCGGCCTCGTCCAGCTCGCCGAGCGCCGTCCGGCACTTGCTGCAGCGCGGGTTGATCCAGATCTCCATGTCGGCCAGCCTACCGAGCCGCCCCGCCCGGCCCGGGGACCGGCCGCGGCACGCACCGCTCGGGAACCGGACCGTCCCGGGCGGGAACTCCCGCGCGCCCACCCGTGGTTCACGGACCAGGACGGGTGATTTCGGAGTCCCTCGGTCCGCTTGCTGATCGCCTCGGTGTTCACCGCCCGCCGGGTCGCCGCGCTGCGCCCGGCGGTGGAGGCCGCGGTGACCCGGCTGCTCGACGGGATGGCCGAGCAGGGCGCCGACGGATCGCCGGTGGACTTCATGGACGCCTTCGCCTTCCGGCTGCCGGTCGGGGTGATCTGCGAGCTGCTCGGCGTCCCCGAGCGGGACCGCTACCGCTTCCGGGCCCTCGCCTCCGACCTCACCGCCGTCCTGGAGATCAGCGGGGACCTCGGCGAACTGACCGAGGCGGACCGGGCCGCGGACGAGCTGTCCGGGTACTTCACCGAGCTGGCCGCCGAGCGGCTGGCCCGCCCGCAGGACGACCTGGTCAGCGACCTGGCCCGGATCGCCGCCGAGGACAGCGTGCGGCTCTCCGCCGAGGAGCTGCCGGCCAACCTGGTCCTGCTGCTGGTGGCGGGCTTCGAGACCACCACCAACCTGCTCGGCAACGGCCTGTCCCTGCTGTTCCGCCACCCCGGTGCGGCCGCCGGGCTGCGCAACGGCGCGGTCACCCCGGCCGGCTTCGCCGACGAGGTGCTGCGCTTCGACTCCCCGGTGCAGGTCACCGAACGGGTCGCGCTGGAGGAGGGCCTGAGCGTCGACGGGCTGCCCACCCCGCTCGGCGGCACGGTGACGCTGCTGATCGGCGCGGCCAACCGGGACCCGGCCCGCTACGAGCGCCCGGAGGTGTTCGACCCGACCCGCACCGACAGCCGGCCGCTCAGCTTCGGCGGCGGTCAGCACTTCTGCCTGGGCTCCCGGCTGGCCCGGCTGGAGGCGGAGGTCGCGGTGCCGGCCCTGCTCGACCGCTTCCCCCGGCTACCCCGGGCGGCGTCGCCACCCGGCGGGACCGCCTGGTCCTGCGGGGCTATGAGACGCTGCCGGTGACCGTGCGCTGATCGGTCGGCGAGTGCCCGGCCCCCGCCCTCCGCTGCCGTCCCGTCCCTTCCCGTCCCTTCCCGTCTCCTCCCGTCTCCTTCCGTCCTCCGCTTCCGTTCGGCTCGGGAGGACGGGACGTTCGGCCGTTCGTGGCTCGGCCGTTCGTGGGAGAGCATGGAGGGACGAAACCGCATATTCCGGACCAGTCGTCCGGGAGCGGCCGTCGGCCTGGAGGTCCCGCCGTGCCCACAGCACCCCGCCCGTCGCGCCGTGCCGCGCTGGAGCCCCGGGTGCCGCGATGGGTCCCGTGGCTCCCGCTCGTCCTGCTGGCGCTGGACCTGACCGCCGAGGCCGTCGTCCCGGACGCCGTCGCCGCCGGCTTCCTGCTGACCGCGCTGCCCGTGGTGGCCGCGTTCAGCTACGGCCCGGTGCTGACCGCCACCGCCACCGTCGGATCCCTGGCGCTCCAGCTGGTCCTGGCCCTGCGCGCGGGCCACATCAACGAGCAGCACCACGTCTGGGTCTACATCGCCACCCTGCTCTCCGGAGTGATGGGCACCGCCCTGTCGTGGCAGCGCACCCGGCAGAACCGCAACCTGCTGCAGGCCCGGACGGTCGCCGAGACCCTGCAGCGCACCGTGCTGCGGCCGGTGCCCGAACGGGCCGGCGGGCTGCGGGTGGCCGGCCTCTACCGCCCGGCCCAGGCCGACGTGCTCGTCGGCGGCGACCTGTACGAGGTGTGCGACACCCGCTTCGGCGTGCGGGTGCTGCTCGGCGACGTCCGCGGCAAGGGCCTCGGCGCGGTCCGGACGGTCGCCGACGTCCTGGGCGCGTTCCGGGCGGCGGCGTACGACACCCCGGGGCTGGTCGAGCTGGCCGACCAGCTGGACCGCGCCGTCCTGCGCGACGCCGCCGACCGCGGTGACGACGAGCTGTTCGCCACGGCCGTCCTGCTGCAGTACCGGCCGGGCTCCGACTGCGTGGAGATCGTCAACCGCGGCCACACCACCCCGCTGCTGCTGACCGGCGGCACCATCTGCCCGGTGCCCTGCGCGGACGAACTCCCGCTGGGCCTCGGCCACCTCGGGCCCGCCGAGGAGCGGGGCAAGCCGACCGCCGTCGCCCTGCCGGCGGGCCACACCGTGCTGCTCTACACCGACGGCGTCAGCGAGGCCCGGGACGCCGACGGCGCCTTCTACCCGCTGGCCCCGCGCCTCGCCGCCCTCGGCACCACCGCGCCCGACCGGCTGGTCTCCTTCCTGGCCGAGGACGTCCACCGGTACGCCGGCCTGCTCGCCGACGACCTCGCCGTCCTCGCCCTCACCCCGGACGACCCGTAGCCCCGGCACCCACGCGCAGATCCGGGGAGGAGCCGACGTTCAGCTCCTCCCCGGATGCCGTCCGGCCTGCGCGTCCGCGCAGGTCAGAGGGGCCCTACAGGTCGTAGTGCAGCTCGAACATGCCTCTGACCTGCGCTTATGTAGCCTCCGGGAGGGGCGCTGCACAACCGGTGCACACGGGCCCCGCTCGGGTGAGGCGGCCAGTGGCAGGCAGCTGTAGCCCTCGCTTGAGTCAAGCCATCGTTGGCGCCCCACCGTCATCGGCTGGGCCGATGACGCTGGGGCGGCCGAGGAGGTGCCGATGCTCCCGCTAAGTCACCGTGACCGTCGCCGTCGCCGAGTTGTTGGCGGTGTTCGGGTCCGGGAGCTCCGACTGGACGCTCGCCGCGTCCGTGTACGAGCCGGTGTTCGCGTAGCTGAATTCGGCCGTCACCGTCGTGGACGCACCTGAGGCCAACGCACCCACGTCGCACGTGTACTGCCGCGGGACCGAGTTCCATGAGCACCCGGTCGGTGTGCCGGGGCCGAAGTCCACGAACGTCGCGCCCACCGGCAGGGTGTCCGTGACCACCGGGTGCGCGACCGGATCCGGGCCGTTGTTCTTGACCGTGAACGAGTACGTCACCGTTCCGTTCACCGGCACCGTGGACGGGCTCGCCGACTCGGTCAGCGCCACGTCCCCGGAGAGTGCGCGGACCGTGACCGTCGCCGTCGCCGAGTTGTTGGCGGTGTTCGGGTCCGGGAGCTCCGACTGGACGCTCGCCGCGTCCGTGTACGAGCCGGTGTTCGCGTAGCTGAATTCGGCCGTCACCGTCGTGGACGCACCCGAGGCCAACGCACCCACGTCGCACGTGTACTGCCGCGGGACCGAGTTCCATGAGCACCCGGTCGGTGTGCCGGGGCCGAAGTCCACGAACGTCGCGCCCACCGGCAGGGTGTCCGTCACCACCGGGTGCGCCACCGGATCCGGGCCGTTGTTCTTGACCGTGAACGAGTACGTCACCGTTCCGTTCACCGGCACCGTGGACGGGCTCGCCGACTCCGTCAGCGCCACATCCCCGGACGGCGGGCAGGTCACGGTGATCGAGGAGGTCCCGGAGCTCACCGGGCGTGGTGCGGTGGCGGCGCGCGCCGAGGCTGAGTTCGAGACCGTGCCGCACGTGGCTCTCGTGGTAGGTGAGGTGATGTGCACCCGCACCTGAGAACCGCCGGCCAGCCGGAGGAAGCCGCAGCTGAGCCTGCCGGTCGAGATCCTGCAGCCGAGCACCGGCGGACTCATCGTCCAGCTGGTGCCGGCGGTGGTCGGCAGCTGGTCGGTAAGGGCGATCGAGTACATGGCGGTGCGAGCGGTGTTGGTCAACGTCAGCGTGTAGCCGATCTGGCCAGGTGCCGCTACGGACGCCGCGTCAGGAGTCTTGGTCAGCTGAAGCGGTGAGGTCTGCGCGAACGCAGGGAGGGCTGACCCGAAGATCGCAAGGATGGCCGCCGAAGCGGCCACCACGATCCGCAGCGCGGGTCTCGACTGCCATGGACGTGGACTCGCCCCGCCGCCGGGGCGATGCCGGATTCCCCACATCAGAACCTCCATCGATGACAGGCCGGGGAAGGCCGAGCACGATACGAAGCCGGCGGGTGCCGCTCCGTCCCCGCACAAACTAGATGTCGGCTCTCCAGCGAAGATCGCGCCAGGCACGCCACCCCGAGTGATCTCATCCGTTCGGCAGCATGCCGCGATCACGCTGCTGCTTCGGTGCAGCCCCCGGCCGTGACGGACGGGGGACTCTTCCCCCCGACGATGAAGGATCTGACACCCGACAGGGCAGCGAACTGCGACTGGCGGCCCCGCCCAGTTCCAGGGCAGGGCTATCCATGCGACTGGCGACATGGGGTGATGCCCTGAGTAGAGGGGATGACGTAATCGGGGTCTGTCACCCTCTGTAAGGAGAGAGACAGACCCCGATGCCGAGCCGAGGAGGTGTCATCGCGTGTCAGAGTGTGGTGACCTGGACGACGAACACCCGCTCGAGCCGCGGGGCGATGAAGTAGTGGAACATCCCGCCAGGAACGTCCACCGCCTCCATGCTCGGCCCGGCTCACTCGAACGTCGTTCCGTCCAGGTGGAGAGCTTCGGCCATTCTCACCAGTTCATCGGCTCGCTTCGCCACCTCGGCCAGGAATTCGGCGGGAGCGCCGGCGGCCACGTAGTCGGCATCTGGGTGCTACTCCCAGGACCAGCTCATCCTCGGACTGCCTGCGTCGCGGCGCGGAGGATCTCGCTCGAGACCGTCAGGTGGTCGCGGGCTTCCTCCGGAGTGTCCGCTTGTTGTGCCAGGTACAGACTCCGGTGGTACTTCCGCGCCGTCTCAGGGAAGCGCTCGATCTCGACCATCGCGGACCGGTGCATCAGGAAGGCGTGGACAGGGGTGAGGCTGTCCAACTCGGCGGCTCGGTTGAAGGCTTTCTCCAGGTCTGCCTGAATCCTCGGCAGGAGGTTCGGTGCCACGACCGCCAAGGCGGCCTTCAGGGCCGTCGGCGTCTTCGTAGGCCTCGGGATGAGTTCCTCGGCATGGTGCGCTGCTGTGCTCAACGTGTCCTCCACCGGGTGCCTCGGCCACGGTACGGCAGCCGACCCCGTTCGGTGGCCAGAACCAGCCGCGCCAGCGCTTCCGGCGGCGCTCACGATGGAGCTTGGCAGGTGGCGGTCTCCGAAGATCTCAGCGTTCCCGGGCCCTTGGTGATCCGGCCAGGGCCTGCTGGTCCAGTCGTCCCCGTCCGGGCCACCATCTGAGGAAGTAACTATCCGCAATCGAGGGTTCGACGTAAACCCAGCGCGATTCCTGGCAGCGATGTTGCATGAGGTCGACAGGCGAGTTCGATCTGGCTGCACATCCGGTGCCCACCACGGAGAAGCCAGGTATCGGCTGCATCCCGTCGGCCGGCGTTTCCGCAGGTCAGCGAGGTGCTGACCTGCGGAAACGATGAGAGACCGACCTGCATTTTCCGCAGGTCAGAGGTGTCCTACAGGTCGTAGTACAGCTCGAACTCGTGCGGGTGCGGCCGCAGTGCGATCGGGGCGATCTCGTTGGTGCGCTTGAAGTCGATCCAGGTCTCGATCAGGTCCGGGGTGAAGACGTTGCCCGCGAGCAGGTACTCGTGGTCGGCCTCCAGGGCCTCCAGGACGGCCGGGAGGGAGGAGGGCACCTGCGGGACGTTGGCGTGCTCCTCGGGGGCCAGCTCGTAGAGGTCCTTGTCGACCGGCTCCAGCGGCTCGATCTTGTTGCGGATGCCGTCGAGGCCGGCCATCAGCATGGCGGAGAAGGCCAGGTACGGGTTGGAGGACGGGTCCGGTGCGCGGAACTCGATGCGCTTGGCCTTGGCGTTGGAGCCGGTGATCGGGATGCGGATCGCGGCCGAGCGGTTGCGCTGGGAGTAGACCAGGTTGACCGGGGCCTCGAAGCCCGGCACCAGGCGGTGGTAGGAGTTCACCGAGGGGTTGGTGAACGCCAGCAGCGAGGGGGCGTGCCGGAGCAGGCCGCCGATGTAGTAGCGGGCGGTGTCGGAGAGCCCGGCGTAGCCCTGCTCGTCGTAGAAGAGCGGCGTCCCGTCGCTCCACAGCGACTGGTGGACGTGCATGCCCGAGCCGTTGTCGCCGAAGATCGGCTTCGGCATGAAGGTGGCGGTCTTGCCGTTCCGCCAGGCGACGTTCTTGATGATGTACTTGAACAGCATCAGGTCGTCGGCGGCGTGCAGCAGGGTGTTGAACTTGTAGTTGATCTCCGCCTGGCCGGCCGTGCCGACCTCGTGGTGCTGGCGCTCGACCTCGAGTCCGGCCTTGGCCAGTTCCAGCGACATCTCGGCGCGCAGGTCGGCGAAGTGGTCGACCGGCGGGACGGGGAAGTAGCCGCCCTTGTACTTGACCTTGTAGCCGCGCGCGTCGCCCTCGGCGGCGCCGCTGTTCCAGGCGCCGGCCTCCGAGTCGATGTGGTAGAAGGACGCGTTGGCGCTGGTCTCGAAGCGGACCGAGTCGAACACGTAGAACTCGGCCTCGGGCCCGAAGAACGCGGTGTCGGCGATGCCGGAGGAGGCGAGGTAGGCCTCCGCCTTCTTGGCGACGTTGCGCGGGTCGCGGCTGTAGGCCTCGCCGGTGACCGGGTCCTGGATGAAGAAGTTGATGTTGAGGTGCTTCTCGGCCCGGAAGGGGTCGAGCCGGGCTGTGGCGAGGTCCGGGACCAGGGCCATGTCGGACTCGTGGATGGCCTGGAAGCCGCGGATCGACGAGCCGTCGAACATCAGGATCTCGGACGGATCGAAGGTCGCCGCAGGTACGGAGAAGTGCTGCAAGACGCCCGGCAGGTCGCAGAATCGGACATCGACGAACTTCACATCGTTGTCCTGGATGAACTGCTTCACTTCGGCGGCGTTGTTGAACATCCATCCTCCTCGGCGTGCGAATTGGGCTCACCCTAGGAATGGGTCGTTTCCAGTCGGTGACCCGCTCGTTTCCTCGATGTTAACCACACCCCCCGGACGGGTGGCAAAGACGTACGGGACGGGGCAAATCACCCCGCCGACCTGGGCGCCTCTCCGCAAGTGGTCTGGACCACTGGGAAGTCCGTCCGGAAACGCCCTGCGAGTCGGATTCACCCGGTCGGGGGCAGCTCCCCGCCCGGAGGGGTGCCGGTGACGGTGCGCGCCGTCAGCCCGGTTAGTGTGGATTCGTGGACACCAGAGAAGCGTTGGGATCGTGGATCGACGGCCCCAAGGCGGTCGCCGAGAAGATGGGCGCCGACTTCGGCTACCGCGGCGAACGCCTCGGGCTGCCCGAGGAGGGCTCCGGCTCGCTCGCCGGCCCCGGTCGCCGGATCGGCGCCCTGCTCGTGGACGGCTGGCTGGTCGCCCTGATCTCGTACGGCCTGATCGCCCGCGGCGACGTGACCGAGGCCAACCTGTGGACCAGCCCGCTGTACTTCGTCGTCGTGGCCCTGCTGCTGTCCACCACCGGTACGACGGTCGGCAAGCGACTGTTCGGTCTCCGGGTGGTCCGCCTGGACGGCGGCCGCGCGACCATCCCGCAGGTCCTGCTGCGCACCCTGCTGCTCTGCCTGGTGGTGCCCCCGCTGGTCTGGGACCGCGACACCCGGGGCCTGCACGACAAGGCGGTCGGCACGGTCGAGGTCCGGATCTAGCTCGATCCGGCTCCGCTCCGAAGTCACGACGCGGCGAAGTCGCGAAGTCGCGAAGGAGACCGAGTCGCGACGCCCGAAGCCTCGAACGTCGAAACGTCGAAACGTCGAAACGGCCCCGCCGCGGAGTTCCGCGGCGGGGCCGTTCTCGTGTCGTCAGGGGCGGGGAGGGGTCAGCGGGCCTGGCCGCCCTTGGGCATCCGGGCACCCTTGGGCATCGGGCCCTTGGGGATCGGCGCCTTGGAGAGCAGGTCGCCCAGCGCGCGCAGGCGGTCGTTGGTCTCGGTGACCTGGGCGGCGGTGATCGCGCGGGGCAGGCGCATGAGGTGGACCTGCAGCTTCTTCAGCGGGATCTCACCCTCGCCGTTGCCCACCACGATGTCGTGCACCGGCACGTCGCCGACCACACGGGCCATCTTCTTCTTCTCGGAGGCCAGCAGCTGGCGCACCCGGTTCGGGTTGCCCTCACCGATCAGCGCGATGCCGGCCCGGCCCACGGCGCGGTAGACCGCGTCCTGGTTACGGGTGACCGCGACCGGGGTGGTGCTGGAGCTCCAGCCGCGCCGGATGTTGTTCAGCACCGCAGCGACGGCGCCCGGCTGCCCCTCCATCTGTCCGAACGCGGCGCGCTCGGCCCGGCGCCCGAAGACGATCGCCATGGCCAGCACGGCCACGATGAAGCCCAGGATGCCCAGGTAGACGGGGTGGTCGATTGCGAAGCCGATGGCGAGGAACACGCCGAAGGTCAGCAGGCCGACGCCGGCGATGATCAGGCCGATCTTGGTGTCGACCTTCTTGGTCATGGTGTACGCCAGGCGGATCTGCTTCAGTCGCCCGGGGTTCTCGGATGTTTCCCTCGCCATAACGCTCATGGTACGTGGCACTGGTGCGGGATATCCAAGCCCGGGTACCCGTTCGCCCGAACCGTGACCCGAGTGCCCTTACACCGTCGCGCACAGCGACGCCCGGGGCCCCGTCGACGCGGGACGTCACGGCCGGCGGCCGCACCGTCGTGGGAGGCGCCGCCGGGCTCACCGCCGGACGGCTCGGGCCCCCGTCGTTTCCACCGTGACGGCGTCGTGGCGGCGGTCCGCCGCGTACCGGCGGTTCTCGCACACCGCCGCCCACGCGTTGCGTCGCGCGTGCCGCTGGCCGGGCGCCAGCAGGACGCTCTCGGCGAACCGCAGCGCCGCCCCCACCGACCGGATCCGCATCTCCATGTCGAACAGCTCCTCTCGTGGCTGAGAAGAATCGAACGCTCACTGGGCGTCCATCGTCCCCACCCCGTGTTACCAGCCCGTGACCAGGCAGTCAAAGCGTGGTGAAACCCGGAGGGGCGGAGCCGCAGCTCCGCCCCTCCAATGGCTCAAACCCGCCGGGGATCCGTCAGACCGCGGCCTGTTCGCGCCGCTCCAGCGCCTGGCGGTACAGCCGGCCGGCCCGGTACGACGACCGGACCAGCGGACCCGACATGACGCCGGCGAAGCCCAGCTCCTCGGCCTCCTGCTGGAGCTCGACGAACTCGTGCGGCTTCACCCAGCGCTCCACCGGGTGGTGGCGCAGCGAGGGGCGCAGGTACTGGGTGATGGTGATGAGCTCGCAGCCGGCGCCGACCAGGTCGGCGAGCGCCTGGCTGACCTCCTCGCGGGTCTCGCCCATGCCCAGGATCAGGTTGGACTTGGTCACCAGTCCGGCCGCGCGGGCCTGGGTGATGACGTCCAGCGAGCGCTCGTAGCGGAACGCCGGGCGGATCCGCTTGAAGATCCGCGGCACCGTCTCGACGTTGTGCGCGAGCACCTCGGGGCGGGAGGAGAAGACCTCGGCCAGCTGCTCGGGCACCGCGTTGAAGTCGGGGATGAGCAGCTCGACGCCGGTGCGGCCGGCCTCGCGGTCGGCGGTCATCGCGTGCACCTGGCGCACGGTCTCGGCGTACAGCCAGGCGCCGCCGTCCTCCAGGTCGTCGCGGGCGACGCCGGTGATGGTGGCGTAGTTGAGGTCCATGGTGACGATGGACTCGGCGACCCGGCGCGGCTCGTCGCGGTCGAACTCGGCGGGCTTGCCGGTGTCGATCTGGCAGAAGTCGCAGCGGCGGGTGCACTGGTCACCGCCGATGAGGAAGGTCGCCTCGCGGTCCTCCCAGCACTCGAAGATGTTGGGGCAGCCGGCCTCCTGGCAGACCGTGTGCAGCCCCTCCTTCTTCACCAGCGACTGCAGGGCGTTGTACTCCGGGCCCATCTTCGCGCGGGTCTTGATCCACTCGGGCTTCCGCTCGATGGGGGTCTCGCTGTTGCGGACCTCCAGGCGGAGAAGCTTCCTGCCGTCGGGCGCGACAGCGGACACGTGCGACTCCTAGAACTAGACGGGGTACCCCCAGGGTACGCCTGTGGTTGTACGGCCTTCGCCGGGCCTGGCGCCCTGCAATCGCAGGGCAACACGGCTACCGGTGAGTAGATTCCCAGTGCTCGACGGCTTTTCGGCCGCCGGGCGTGGGCGGAAACCGGGCGGGCCGGGTCGGCGGCCGAGCGCCGGCTCCGGGACTCAGCGGCTGAGCGCCGGCTCCGGCAGCTCGGCGAAGAGCTCCGCGAGGTGCCGCTCGACCGTCGGCGCCGCCTCGGCGACGGTGAGGTCGCGCTTCAGCTCGCCGGTGAGCGAGGCCACACCCGCGTCGCGGATGCCGCACGGCACGATCTTGTCGAACCAGGTCATGTCCGGGTCGCAGTTGAGTGCGAAGCCGTGCATCGTCACCCCGCGGGCGACCCGCACGCCGATGGCGGCGAGCTTGCGGTCGTCACCGCGCTGCCCGGCGTTGGAGGGCGCGTACTCGGGGCCGGCCAGGCGCGGGTCGATGCCCAGCGGCAGGCCCATCCGCAGGGTCAGCTTGCCGAGGTCCACCACCTGGGCCGGGTCGACCACGGCGTCCGGGAGGGACTCGCCCAGCACCCAGACCCCGCTGCGGCCCTCGACCCGGGTGGTCCCGACGCCGAAGTCGGCGGCGGCGCGGATCAGCGCCTCCTCCAGCCGGCGGACGTAGGCGATGACGTCGATCGGGTCCGGCAGCTTGACGATCGGGTAGCCGACCAGCTGGCCGGGGCCGTGCCAGGTGATCTCGCCGCCCCGGTTGACCTCGACTACCGGGGTGCCGTCGAGCGGCAGGTCGGCGGGGTTGGTGCGCTTGCCCATGGTGTACACGGACTGGTGCTCCAGGAGCAGGACGGTGTCGGGGATCTCGTCCGCGACCCGCAGGGCGTGCAGCCGCTGCTGCTCCTGCCACGCTTCCTGGTAGGGCACGGTGCGCTCACCTATGCCCATGTGAACAAAACGCACGTTCTCGCTCACCGCTGCCGCTCCTTGCCAGGCGTTCGAGACCAACCTCGCCACTGTACGCCCAGCCCGATCGGGTTCGACCAGCCGCCTTGTCCCCGCTCGCGCCCCGCCCGGCACCCCGCCCGGCGTCGGCCACGCCCCGCCCCGGCCCTGCTCCGCCGCCCGCTCGGGCCCCTGCCCAGGCCCCTGCTCCGCCGCCCGCTCGGGCCCCTGCCCAGGCCCCTGCTCAGGCCCCTGCTCAGGCCCCCGCGAGCAGCTGCAGGCGCAGTGCGAGCTGGAGCTCCAGCGACCGCTCTGGGTGGTTCCAGTCCCGCCCGAGCAGTGCCTCGACCCGGTCCAGCCGCTGGACCACCGTGTTGACGTGGACGTGCAGCTCGTCCTTGGCCCGGGTGAGGCTGCCGCCGCAGTCGAAGTAGGCGCGCAGGGTGCGGACCAGCTCGGTGCCGCGCCGGGAGTCGTACGCGAGCAGCGGGCCGAGGGTCGCGCCGACGAAGCCGTCCACGTCGTGGCCGTCGCCGAGCAGCACCCCGAGGAAGCCGAGCGTGCGGGCCGAGGCGCCCTCCCCGGCGCGGCCGAGCACCCGCAGTGCCCGTACGCAGCGCAGGCCCTCGGTGTACGCGGCGGCCAGTGCGGCCGGACCGGCGGCCGGGCGGCCCGCGCCGACGGTGACCGGGAAGCCGGCCAGCCGGGCCAGCCGTTCGGCGGCCTGCCGGGCGGTGTCCTCGGGGTCCTCGCCGGTGCCGGCCTCGACGGGCGCCAGCAGTACCACCGCCTCGCCGTGCTCGGCGCTGACGCCCCGGGAGCCGAACAGGTAGCGCCGGGCCGCGCCCGCCAGCCGTCCGCGGTCGGTGCCGGTCGGCTCGGCCGGTTCCGCCACCAGCACCAGGTGCGGCCGGGCGAGGTCCACGCCGAGCCGACGGCCGCGCGCGGTGAGTCCGGCCGGGTCGCGTTCGGGGGCGGTGAGCAGGTCGGTGAGCAGTTCGCCGCGGACCCGGTTCTCGGTCTCGGCCACCGAGCGGCGCAGCAGCAGGAGCAGCGCGGTCACCACGCTGGCCCGTTCGAAGAGGCGCCGGTCGGCGTCGTCGAGGTCGGGCCGTCCGCGCAGCACCATGGTGCCGAGCGCGTCGTGCCCGGCCAGCACCGCGCAGACCCACTGCTCGCCGTGCCGCACGGACCGCCCCTCGGCGCGGGAGGCGCCGACCGCTGCGGTCAGCTCGGCGGCGGGGGCGGACCGTCCGGCCAGCGGCTCGCCCTCGGCGTCGAGGACCGCTATCTCCCCGCCCAGCAGGGCCGCGACGGCGGCGGCGACGTCCGGCACCTCGGCGCCGCGCAGCACCAGGTCGGTGAGCCGGTCGTGCGCCTGCTCGGCGCGCTGGACGGCGGCGGAGTGGGCCCGGACCAGCTCGTTGGCGGCGTTCAGCTCGGCGAGCGCGGCCCGGGTGTCGGCCAGCGACTTGGCGGTGTCCAGGGCGATCGCGGCGTGCGCGGCGAGCGTGCAGAGCAGCGCGACCTCGTCGGGGGAGAAGGCGCGGGGCGAGCGGTCGGCGGCGAACAGCACCCCGATGACCTGACCGCCGAGCAGCAGCGGCACCCCGATGATCGCCACCAGGCCCTCGTCCAGGACGCCCGCGTCGATCGTGCCGGTGTGGTGGAAGCGTTCGTCGGTCCGGTAGTCGGGGGTCGCGTACGGGCGGGCGGTCTGCGCGACCAGCCCGCCCAGGCCGTCGCCGAGGCTGAGCCGCAGCGTCTGGAACAGGACGGAGACGGAGCCGTCGGTGACCCTCATGTAGGTGTCGCCCGCGGCCTCGTCCGGCAGGGTCAGGTACGCGGTGTCGGTGCCGAGCAGCATCCGGGCCCGGCGGACGATGGCCTGGAGCACGGTGTCCAGCTCCCGGGAGGCGGCGAGGTCCCCGGCGGTGTCGAACAGTGCGGTCAACTCTGCTTCGCGGCGCCGGTGTTGACGCAGGGTGCGGTGGACCCGCAGGGCCTGCCAGGTGGCGTCGTCGATCGCGGCGAGGGTGTCGGCCGACGCCCCGCGGCGGCGGGCGTCGGCCAACACGTCGGCGAAGTCCTCGGTGGCGGCGCCCGAGGCGAGCAGGTCGAGCAGTCGCCGCAGCGCGGGTGCGGCGCTTTCGTGAGGGTGGTTCATGGTGCGTGCCGCCAATCGGCGTCGGTTCGTCGATCCCGGGAAGTCGCGATGGTAGCGGCTCGGTCCTCAGGCCACGGCGGGCTTTCCGACCGTATCGGCGTCCGCCGACTGGGCCTCCTGGCCCGCCTGTTCGTCGATCTCGGCGAGGTCCCGTCCCCTGGTCTCCCGTCCGCAGAGCACCGCCAGTACGGTGACCGCCGCCGCGATGGCGACGTACACCGAGATCGGGGTCGAGCTGCCGTAGTCCTTCAGCAGCGCGGTGGCGATCAGCGGCGCCGGGGCGCCGGCCGCCACGGAGGCGAACTGGGCCCCGATCGAGGCGCCCGAGTAGCGCATCCGGGTGGCGAACAGCTCGGAGAAGAAGGCCGCCTGGGGCGCGTACATCGCGCTGTGGAAGACCAGGCCGACGGTCACCGCGAGCACCAGCGAACCAAACGACCGGGTGTCCACCATCCCGAAGAACACGAACGCCCAGATGCCGACCCCGACCGCGCCCACCAGGTACACCGGCTTGCGCCCGACCCGGTCGGACAGTGCGCCGAACAGCGGGATCAGTGCGAACTGGACCGCGGAGGCGATCAGTACGGCGTTCAGCGCGCTCTGCTTGCCGAAGTGCGCGTGGGTGACCGCGTAGGTCAGCACGAACGTCGTCATCACGTAGTACGAGATGTTCTCCGCCATCCGCGCCCCCATGGCCACCAGCACCTCCCGCCAGTGGTGCTTCAACACGCTGACCAGCGGCGGCTGTTCGACGGTCGCCCGGTTCCGCTGCGCCGCCAGCGCGGCCTTGAACAGCGGCGACTCGTCCACCGCGAGCCGGATCCACATCCCGACCCCGACCAGCACCGCCGACAGCAGGAATGGCACCCGCCAGCCCCACGACAGGAACGCCGCGTCGGACTGCAGCGAGGTCATCAGCGACAGCACCCCCGCCGCCAGCAGGTTCCCGGCCGGCGCCCCGCCCTGTGGCCAGGACGCCCAGAAGCCGCGCCGCCGTTGGTCCCCGTGCTCCGACACCAGCAGCACGGCCCCGCCCCACTCACCGCCGAGCGCGAACCCCTGCACCAGCCGCAGTGCCGTCAGCAGCACCGGCGCCGTGACCCCGACCGAGTCGTACGTCGGCAGCAGCCCGATCGCCGTCGTCGACCCGCCCATCAACAGCAGGCTCACCACCAGCAGCCGCTTGCGCCCCACCCGGTCCCCGAAGTGCCCGAACACCAGGGCGCCGACCGGCCGCGCCGCGAACCCGATCGCGTAGGTGAGGAACGACAGCAGCGTCCCCGTCAGCGGATCGCTGTGCGGGAAGAACACCTTCCCGAACACCAGCGCCGCAGCTGTTCCGTACAAGAAATAGTCGTACCACTCGATGGTCGTGCCGATCAGGCTGGCCGCCACCACTCTCGGGAGTGAACTGCGTGCAGCCGTACCGCTTGCAGAGCCGTTCATGTGCCACCACTTCCAGGGCCGGGGGAGACGATGTCGCCACAAGGTAGGAACCGCCGGCCCTCGGGACTATGTGGCCGACCCACATAGTCCCGAGGGTGGATATGACCGCCACCCCCATAACCCTCACCCCTCGTCCGGCCTCGATCGGTCCACTCGTGGACCTCATGACGTCGGCCCGTGCCCCGGCCGCGCCGGGGCACGGGCCGACGGGTGCACCACCTGCGGGGAGTCGGGGGGACCGACGTCAGTGCGCCGTCCAGCCGCCGTCGACGGGGAGGCTGGCGCCGGTGATGTAGGAGGCGGTGGGAGAGCAGAGCCACAGGGCGAGTTGGGCGACCTCGTCGGGTTCGATGAGGCGCTTCACGGCGGTGCGGTCGAGCATGATCCGCTCGACGACCTCGTCCTCGCGGATGCCGTGCGCGAGGGCCTGGGCGGCGATCTGCTTCTCCACCAGGGGAGTCCGGACGTAACCGGGGTTGATGCAGTTGCTGGTGACGCCGTGCGGGGCGCCCTCCAGGGCGACCGTCTTGCTCAGGCCTTCCAGGGCGTGCTTCGCGGTGACGTACGCGGACTTGAAGGCGCTGGCGCGCAGGCCGTGGACGGAGGAGATGTTGACGATCCGTCCCCACTCGCGCTCGTACATGTGCGGCAGGGTCCGGCGCAGGATGCGGAACGGGGCCTCGACCATCACCCGCTGGATGAGCGTGAAGCGGTCGGGTGGGAACTCGTGCACCGGCGCGACGTGCTGGAGCCCGGCGTTGTTGACCACGATGTCGGCGTCGTCCGGCAGGGCGTCCACGGCCTCGGGGTCGGCGAGGTCGGTGACGATCGCTTGCCCGCCGATCCGCTCGGCGAGCTCCTCGGCCGGACCGGCCGCGAGATCGACGACGTAGACCCGGGCGCCGGCCCCGGCGAAGGCCTCGGCGCAGGCCCGGCCGATGCCCGAGGCGGCCCCGGTGACCAGGGCCGTACGGCCGTCGAGCGGGCGGGCTGTAGTGGTGTCCATGGCCGAGAACGGTAGGAATCGGTTGCCCCGGCTCCCATGTGGCGGGTCACCACAGCAGCCTGCCGCGCTGTGGCGGCAACCACTACGACCCTCGATCGACGGTTCGACCCCGGAAAGCCAAACCCATGGTGACCGCGCTTCCCCACAATGGGCGCGGTTGCTTCACCCGTTCGGAGGATTGCTCGGTCAGATCCACCCATAGCGCCCGAATGCTCGCTACATTCACGCCGATTCCCGACAGGGGGCGCCGCCCCAGGCCGCCGAAGTGCTGGTAGAGCCCGGTGCGACGTCCGAGAGGTGTTGACAGACATGCCCCAACGGCCTGCAACCGACAGCCCGGCGTACGGACCGCTCGACCCGCTCGGCCACCACCGAGGGCCGGTCGGTCGGAGCCTTCCGGACGCCCCCGACGCCCTGGCCCCGAACGCCCTCACGGGCGACACGCTGACCGCCGACGCCTCGACCGCCGACGAGCTGCGGCTGCCCGCGCAGGCCACACCCGACCGGCACGAGACCCCCGGTGCTCCCGCGCGGGGCTCCGGCCACTCCGGCCCGGCCCCGCAGAACGGCCAGCTCGCCGCGTTGATCGAGGAGGCCGGCTTCTCGCACGCCGGGCTGGCCCGCCGGGTCGACCAGCTCGGCCTGGAGCACGGCCTCGACCTGCGCTACGACAAGACCTCGGTCACCCGCTGGCTGCGCGGGCAGCAACCCCGCGGCGCCACCCCGGCCCTGATCGCCGAGGTCTTCACCCGCCGCCTGGGCCGTCGCCTCACCGCCCAGGACCTGGGACTGGACGCCTGCGCCCCGGTCTACGCCGGCCTGGAGTTCGCCGAGACCCCGCAGGAGGCGGTGGACATCGTGGCGAGCATGTGGCGCAAGGACAACGGCCCGCAGTCCGAGCTGCGCCGGATCGCCTTCACCCCGGCCGGCCTGGTCGTGCCCAGCCGGGACTGGCTGATCGGCCGCACCGACGAGCGCGTCGCCCGGGACGGCTCCACGCTGGCCCGCCCGGACACCGCCACCGGACCACCGGCCGCCGGTACCGCCTCCGCCGCCATCAACGGCGCCCCCGCGCAGGGCGCACCCGGCGCGTCCCCGGTGAGCCCGGCACGCGGCCCCGCCGCCGGGCTCACCGGCGCGCCCACCGCGCGCAGCACGGCCGGCACGACCGGTACCGCCCCCACCATCGGCCGGGTGCCCACCCAGAGCCGCCGCCCGCCGGTCGCCGTCGAGCCGCCGTACACCGACCCGGCGCGCGAGTCCCGCCCCGCCCTGCGGGTCGGCCGCGGCGACATCGCCGCCATCCGCGCCGTCGGCGACCTCTTCCGCGCGCTCGACCACGCCTACGGCGGCGGGCACGCCCGCCAGGCGCTGGTCCGCTACCTGGAGAGCGAGGCCGAGCCGATGCTGCGCGGCCGCTACGGCGAGCAGATCGGCCGGGCCCTGTTCGGTGCCGTCGCCGACCTCACCCGGCTGGCCGGCTGGACGTCCTTCGACATCGCCGCACACGGCCTCGCCCAGCGCTACTTCGTCCAGGCACTGCGGCTGTCCCAGGCCGCGGGGGACCGCGCGCTCGGCGGCTACGTGCTGGTGACGATGAGCCAGCAGGCCGTCCACCTCGGCCACGGCCGGGAGGCGGTCCAGCTCGCCCGGGTCGCCCAGCAGGGCGTGGGCACCGCCGTCCCGCCGGTGGTGCAGTCGCTGATGCACGCCGCCGAGGCGCGCGGGCACGGCCTTCTGGGTGACGTCCGCTCCTGCACCACCGCGCTGGTCCGTGCCGAGCGGTCCCTGGCGGCGGCCCGTACCGGTGACGAACTACCCGCCTGGGCGCGGTACTTCGACGAGGCGCAGCTCTCCGACGAGTTCGCCCACTGCTACCGCGACCTGCAGCAGTGGCGCACCGCCGCGCAGCACGCCGAGAAGTCCCTGCGGCTGCGCTCGCCCGCCTACGCGCGCAGCCGGATCTTCTGCCGGCTGGTGCTGGCCACCGCCCGGCTCGGCATGGGGGACCTCGACGAGGCCTGCACCATGGCGACCGACGCGCTACGGGCGGCGGGGGAGATGCGCTCGGCCCGCTCGCTGGAGTACGTCCGGGACTTCCACCGCCGGCTCACCCCGTACCGCGGCAGCCCGGTCGCCCGCGCCTTCGAGGAGACGGCCCGCCAATCGGGGGTGATCTGACCGTCCGGGGGCGAGCAGAGGCCCGGGCCGAGCCGACGTCGGGGCCCGGCCGGGCCGTCACCAGCCCTCGGCCCGGGCCCTCGGCTTCCCGGCACGCCGCCGCTCCGGCGCCCCGGCAGGCCGCCGGCGTGTCCGTCCACCCCCGGGCACCCGAGGACCGCCGAGGAACCCGAGGAACCCGAGGGCCGCCGAGGACCGTCGTGGACGCTCGACTCCGGAATCGGACGGGCTCCTCAGGCCGCCGCCTCCGCCTCCCGCACGTCGGCCGGGACACCGAGGTCGCGCAGCACCGCCTGTGCCGCCCGCCGCCCGGAGACCAGCGCGCCCTGCACGGTGCTGGTGTCCCGGTGGTCCCCCGCGACGTACAGCCCGGCCAGCAGGCGCACCGGGCGCCGGGTGTTGTGCGGCGGCGGCATCGCGGGCAGCGCGTCCGGGACGTGCCGCACGCTGAGGAACTGCCAGCCCGTCGTGGAGGTGCCGTACAGCTCGGCGAGCCGGGCCCGGACGGCCGGTTCCAGCCCGGCCGGGCCGCCCGCGTCGAAGGCGCGCCGCCCGAGCACGGTGGTGGCGACCAGCGCCTGGCCGGCCGGGGCGTAGGACGGGTGCAGCTCGCTGAGCACCAGCGAGTGCGAGACCAGCGGCGGGTGTCCGTTCGGCCGGTCACCGTCGAGCAGCAGCACGGCCTCGCCCACCGGGGCGCGGTCGGCCGCGTGGTAGAAGGTCGTGACGGGGTGGAAGGCCGGCAGCCGCAGGCCGGGCAGCAGTTCGGCGGCGGAGCGGGCGTCGGTGGCGACGACGACGGCCTGGGCGCCGATCCGGCCGTGGCCGACGGTCTCCACGCCGTCCGCGGTGATCGAGGTGACCTCGACCCCGGTGCGGACGGTGCCGGCGGGCAGGGCTGCGGCCAGCTGAGCCGGTACCGCCGCGATCCCGGCGGCGGGCAGACAGAGCCGCCCGCGCGCGTACGAGCGCAGCACCAGGTCGGCGACCCGGCTGCTGGTGCCGAGCGCCGGATCGCTGAGCAGGGCGCTGAGCAGCGGGCGCAGGAAGCCGTCGACGGTGCGCGGCGCGAGTCCGTGGCCGGCCAGCGCGCGGGCGGCGGTGGTCTCCGGTCGGGCCTGCAGCCGGCTGATCGGGGTGGTGGCGAGCCGGCCGAGCCAGCTGCCCAGCCGGGCCTTGTCCAGCGGGCTGCCGAGCGGGGCCCGGGTGGCGGCCTGACGGGCGGCGGTGAGCTGCGGGTCCCCGGCGCGGTACCGGCGGCCGCCACTGTGCACGAGTACGCCGGGCGCGAGCGGGCGCAGGTCGAGGCGGTCGAGGTCGAGCGTGCGGCGCAGCTCGGGGAAGGCCGTGTTCAGCAGGTGACTGCCGTCGTCGAGCCGGAATCCGTCCAGCTCGCGGGTGGCCATCCGGCCGCCGATCCGGTCGCTGCTCTCCAGGAGCCGAACGGTGAGGCCGCGGCCGGTGAGCTCGCGGGCGGCGGCCAGGCCCGCGAGGCCGGCGCCGATCACGACGACGTCCGGGTCGGACGGCCGACGGGCGCGGCGAGTGAAGTCGTACGTGGGCACTGGCGTGCTCCCTCCCTGGTCCCGGGGCTCCGGCCGACGCAGGCAGCGGGGTGCCGGGACACGGTCCGAGGAGGGTGATGCCCAGTCAGTGTGAGCATCAGACAAGCGCATCGAGCCGGATTCGAGGGTGGGTCGGGGTTGTGCGGCGCCGGGCAGGGGCGCGGTCACGGACAGTGCGCCGTGGCGGCGGGTTCGGGGGTCGGCGGGCGCGTACGGTCACCGGGGGCGTGCGACGCGCCCGCCGTGTGCTCCCGTGCGCCCCCTCCCGGAGCCCCGTCCGACCCCCGCTCGGCATATGCCCCTGGCCAGGGTGGATGCCGTAGTCGGGGGTACGCACGGGGCCCGGCGCGCGTACGTCACAGCGCCGCGAGGACCGCCGAGTAGACGTCCGGGTGCGTGAAGCGGAAGCCCGCGTCCGACAGTCGTCGCGGCACCACGCGGTGGCTGCCGACCACCTCGACCGCCAGCTCGCCCAGCACCACCTTGAGCACCGCCTCCGGCACCGGGAACGGCGTCGGTCGCCGCAGCGCCCGCCCGAGCGCGGTGGTCAGTTCGGCGTTGGTCGCCGGGTTCGGCGCCGTCAGGTTGAAGGCGCCGGAGAGGTCGTCGTGGTCGATCAGGAAACGCAGCGCGGCCACCTCGTCGTGCAGCGAGATGAAGCTCCAGTACTGCTGCCCGTTGCCGAGCCGCCCGCCCAGGCCCAGCTTGAACAGGGGGAAGAGCCGCCCGCCCGCCCCGCCGGTCGTGGAGAGCACCATCCCGGTGCGCGGGTGGACGACCCGGATCCCGGCGCGCTCGGCGGGCCTGGCGGCGGCCTCCCACTCCAGGCAGACCTCGGCGAGGAAGTCGTCGCCGGCGGGGGAGTCCTCGTCGATCACCCGGTCGCCGGTCTGCCCGTACCAGCCGACCGCGGAGGCGCTCACGAAGACCCGGGGCGGCTCCTTCATCTCGGCCAGCGCGGCGGCCAGCGTCTCGGTGCCGTAGACGCGGCTCTCCCGGATCTCCCGCTTGTACGCGTCCGTCCAGCGGTGGTCGCCGACCCCGGCACCGGCCAGGTGCACCACCGCCTGGACGCCGTCCAGCCCGTCCCGCTGGACCTCGCCGAGCAGCGGGTTCCAGCCGATGGCCGTGCTGCCGTCGGGCTGCGGGCCCGTCCTGGACCGGTGCCGGACCAGCCGGACCACCTCGTGGCCGTCCGCCAGCAGGGAGCGGACGAGCGCCGAACCGATCAATCCCGTGGAGCCTGTGACAGCGATGCGCATGCGCCCATCCTCGCAGTTCCCGAGCACCCCGACCGCCCGGGCCGCCCCGAAGGCCCCGGCCATCCGGGGCGCCCCGACCGTCCCGAACGCCTGTCAGGTTCGCACGCGCCTCACTAGCATGACGCGCATGCACGACGACGATCTGATCATCCGTCCGGCGCAGCCCGAGGACGAGCGTGAACTCGCCGTTCTCAACCGCGGCGCCTGGTCCACCCTGTCCGACGTCTCGCCGGAACCGCCCGCCACGGACGGGCTCTTCGACGAGCGCCGCACCCCCGAGCAGTTCCTGCTGGCCGTCCTGGACGGCCGGATCGTCGGGTACGTCCGCCAGGTCCCGTCGACCCCGCTGGCCAGCAACCGCCACGTCCGCCAGATCCAGGGCCTGGGTGTCGACGGCACGGCCCGCGGCCGGGGCATCGGCCGCCGCCTGGTCGAGGCGGCCTGCGACGCGGCGCGGGCCGGGGGCGCCCGGAAGATGACCCTGCGGGTGCTCGGCTGGAACGCCCCGGCCCGCCGCCTCTACGAGAGCTGCGGCTTCGTCGTCGAGGGCTCGCTGGCCGAGGAGTTCCTGATCGACGGCACCTACGTGGACGACATCTGGATGGCCCGCCGACTGGCCGGCTGAGCCCGGAATCCCGGCGATCGGCGGCGGCCCGACCGGCGATCGGCAGGGCCCGACCGGCGATCTGCAGGGCCCGACCGGCGTGCGGAAGCGGCGCGCGAGCAGTGCGGGGCGCGGTGCAGAGTCGTGACACTCCCACCCTGTCTGGACCGCCGCCACGCCGGGTACCGTACGCCCGTGAGCAACTCGACGCCTCCCGGGTGGTACCCGGTCCCGGGTGCGGACGGCACCCCCGGTCACGAGCGCTGGTGGGACGGCAACGCCTGGACCAGTGAGGTCAGGCCGCTCCAGGGCGGCGCCGGACAGCTCGCCGACGCCCCGACGCAGACCTGGCCGCCCTCCGACCGGAAGCCCGGCTACGGCTACCCGGACGGCGCCCAGGCCCCGTCCTACGGCTACCCGGGCCAGGACGGTGCCCCGACGCCCGGTTACGGCTACCCGGGCCAGGGCGCCCACGGGGGCCAGGGTGCCTACCCGGGTCAGGGTGCCTACCCGGGCCAGGCCGGCTACCCCGCCGCCCAGGGCGCGGGCTACGGCTACCCAGGGCCGGGCTACCCGCCGCCGCCCGTCAAGAACAAGTCCGGCATGATCATCGGCGTCTCCCTCGCCGTGCTGGTCGTGGGCGGGATCGTCGCCGGGATCATGCTCAGCGGCGGCGGCAACCCCAACGCGGACCCGACCCCGAATCCCACCGTCACCGTCACCCAGAGCGACAGCCCCTCGCCGAGCCCCACACCGACGCGGCCCACCACCAGCCCGACGGCACCCAAGCCCGCGCCGGCCCTCAAGACCACCGTCCCGGACCCGCAGCACGCGATCACGGTCCCGGTGTTCGACGGCTGGGACGCGGGGACGAACTCCACGCACTCGACGGTCTTCCTCGGCAGCGGCCGCTACACCTGCCCGGACGGCAACTCCTGCATCCGCGGTCAGTTCTCGATCGAGAAGGACACCGTCCAGGGCGCGACCCCCAAGGCCGCCGCCGATGCCACGATGCCCACCTACGCCGGGCAGATCTTCACCGGGATCACCTCGCACACCGACGCCGGCTCCGGCTACGTCAGCGTGGCCGGCGTGCTCGGCTACGCCACGCGCTGGCACGTCCGCACCTCGGACGGCACCCAGGGCTACGTCCTGCTGGCCGCCGTCCCGGCCAAGGGCGGCGGCTACGTGGTCTTCGAGGGCGGCGTGGACGATGCCCCGGCCGCGCCGGACGCCTCGGTGCTGGACCAGATCCTCAACGGCGTCAAGCAGGACAGCTCGTCCGGCAGCTCCACCTGAGCACCGGGCCGGCCCCGCGCAGCGTGCGCCGGGCCGGCCCCCCATACAGGCCGGCTCAATCCCCGTACCGCTCCCACAACTTGGGGAAGCGCTTCGCCATGACGTCCGGGTCGTCGAAGTCCAGCGCCGCACCGGACGGGCGTCCGGGCTGCCGTCCGCCCACCTCGGGGAGCGGCAGCCCGGTCAGCCGCTCGTACGCCTCGTCGGCGGCGTAGCCGATGTCCTCGGCCTCGCCGTCCTCCTCCTCGTCGAACTCGGGCAGTAGGTCCGCCAGGTCGTCCGGCTCGGCCAGCCCGCCCTCGAAGACGTCCCGGCCCTGGGCGATCAGCCAGCAGCGGAAGAAGTCGAAGGTGTCCTCGGAGGCGCCGTCCAGCAGCAGGTAGGCGGCGCCCCACACGTCGTAGTGGTAGGCGCGCTGGAACCGGGCCTCGAAGAGCCGGGCGAAGTCGATCACGTCGTCCGGGGTCAGCCGGACGAGCCGCTCCACCAGCCGGTCGGCCTGCTCGTCGGGATCGCCGTCGGCGTCGTCCCGGGTCTCGTCGATGATCTGCCAGAAGTCCGTCTCGTCCATCACCGCTCAAGCATCCCCGTTCGCCCGCGTCCGCGCATGCCATGACCCGGCCCGGCGCGGCTCGGGTCGAACCGGGAACGGCGGATCGGGGCCGGGGACGGCGGATCGGCGCCGGGAGCGGCGGAACCCCGCGCCGTCCGGGGACGACGCGGGGTTCCGCAGGGACCGTGGAGGGTCAGAGGCCGAGCTCGACCTCGAACTCGCCGGCCTCCAGGATCTCCTTGACCGCGACCAGGTAGCGGGCGGCGTCGGCGCCGTCCACCAGGCGGTGGTCGTAGGAGAGCGACAGGTAGGTCATGTCGCGGATGCCGATGGCGGTGCCGCCGTCGGCCTCGATGACCACCGGGCGCTTGACGGTCGCGCCGATGCCCAGGATGGCGGCCTGGTTCGGCGGCACGATCACGGTGTCGAACAGCGCACCGCGCGAGCCGGTGTTGCTGATGGTGAAGGTGGCGCCGGACAGCTCGTCCGGGGTGATCTTGCTGTCGCGGACCTTGCCGGCCAGCTCGGCGGTCTTCTTCGAGATGCCGGCGATGTTGAGGTCGCCCGCACCCTTGATGACCGGGGTCATCAGACCCTTCTCGGAGTCCACCGCGATACCGATGTTCTCGGTGTCGAAGTAGGTGATGGTGCCCTCGGCGTCGTTGATCCGGGCGTTGATGACCGCGTGGGCCTTCAGCGCCTGGGCGGCGGCCTTGACGAAGAACGGCATCGGGGACAGCTTCACGCCCTCGCGGGCGAGGAAGGAGTCCTTGGCCTTGCCGCGCAGCGACATGATCTTGGTGACGTCCACCTCGACCACGCTGGTCAGCTGCGCCTGCTCGTGCAGGGCCTTCATCATGTTGTCGCCGATGACCTTGCGCATGCGGGTCATCTTGACCGTCTGGCCGCGCAGGGCGGACGGCGCGGCGGCGGCCTTCGGCGCGGCGGCCGGGGCGGCAGCGGCGACGGGGGCCGGAGCGGCCTTGGCGGCCTCCGCGGCGGCGATGACGTCCTGCTTGCGGATGCGGCCACCGACGCCGGTACCGGCGACGGAGGACAGCGCGACGCCGTGCTCGGCGGCGAGCTTGCGCACCAGCGGGGTGACGTAGGCGTCACCGCTGTCGGCAACCGGGGCAGCCGGGGCAGCCGGGGCCGGAGCGGCAACCGGAGCCGGGGCCGGCGCGGCCGGGGCGACCGGGGCCGGAGCGGCAACCGGAGCCGGAGCCGGGGCAGCCGGGGCGACCGGAGCCGGGGCGGCAACCGGAGCCGGGGCGGCAACCGGAGCCGGAGCCGGAGCGGCCGGGGCGACCGGGGCCGGAGCGGCAACCGGAGCCGGAGCGGCGGCGACGGCACCCGCGGCGCCGATCAGCGCGAGCTGGGCGCCGACCTCGGCGGTCTCGTCCTCGCCGACCAGGATCTTCACCAGGGTGCCGGCGACCGGCGACGGGATCTCGGTGTCGACCTTGTCGGTGGAGACCTCGAGCAGCGGCTCGTCGACCTCGACCGTCTCACCCTCGGCCTTCAGCCAACGGGTGACGGTGCCCTCGGTGACGGACTCGCCCAGCGCGGGCAGCAGCACCGGGGTGGCGTCGGCAGCCGGAGCAGCCGGAGCAGCCGGAGCAGCGGCGGGGGCCTCGGCGACCGGGGCCGGGGCGGCGACCGGAGCCTCGGCCACCGGGGCCGGAGCAGCGGGGGCGGCCGCGGCGGCCGGGGCCGGAGCGGCAGCCGGGGCGCCGGAGCCGTCGTCGATGATCGCCAGCTCGGCGCCGACCTCGACGGTCTCGTCCTCGCCGACCTTGATCGAGGAGAGGATGCCGGAAGCCGGGGCCGGGATCTCGGTGTCGACCTTGTCGGTGGAGACTTCGAGCAGCGGCTCGTCGACCTCGACACGCTCACCCTCGGCCTTCAGCCAACGGGTGACGGTGCCCTCGGAAACGCTCTCGCCCAGCGCGGGCAGTGTTACTGAGACCGCCATGGTTTCAGCGACTCCTATCAAGTCTTGCGTGCGGGAAGTACTTGCGGGCAAGTACCGGAAAAGGGGGGTGGGGCGCGATCAGTCGTGCGCGTGCAGCGCCTTGCCGGCCAGCGCCAGGTGCGCCTCGCCCAGGGCCTCGGACTGGGTCGGGTGCGCGTGGATGAGCTGCGCGACCTCGGCCGGCAGGGCCTCCCAGTTGTAGATCAGCTGGGCTTCGCCGACCTGCTCGCCCATGCGGGCGCCGACCATGTGGACGCCGACCACGGCGCCGTCCTTGACCTGGACGAGCTTGATCTCGCCGGCGGTCTTCAGGATCTTGCTCTTGCCGTTGCCGGCCAGGTTGTACTTGAGGGTGACGACCTTCTCCTTGCCGTACAGCTCGACGGCCTTGGCCTCGGAGATGCCGACGGAGGCCACCTCGGGGTTGGAGTAGGTCACGCGCGGGACGCCGTCGTAGTCGATCGGCACCGGCTTGAGGCCGGCCAGGCGCTCGGCGACCAGGATGCCCTCGGCGAAGCCGACGTGGGCCAGCTGCAGGGTCGGGGCGAGGTCGCCGACGGCGGAGATGGTGGGCACGTTGGTGCGCATGTACTCGTCGACCAGGACGTAGCCGCGGTCCATCGCGACGCCGTTCTCCTCGTAGCCGAGGCCGGCCGAGACCGGGCCGCGGCCGATGGCGACGAGCAGCAGGTCGGCGTCGATCTGCTTGCCGTTCTCGGTGGAGACGCGGACACCGGTCTCGGTGTACTCGACGCCCGAGAAGCGGGCCTTCAGCTCGAACTTGATGCCGCGCTTGCGGAACGCGCGCTCCAGCAGCTTGGAGGAGTTCTCGTCCTCCAGCGGGACGAGGTGCGGCAGCGCCTCGACGATGGTGACCTCGACGCCGAAGGACTTCCAGACCGAGGCGAACTCGACGCCGATCACGCCGCCGCCGAGGATGACGGCCGACTTCGGGATGCGGTCGAGCTTGAGGGCGTGGTCCGAGGAGATCACGCGGTTGCCGTCGATCTCCAGGCCCGGGATCGAGCGCGGCACGGAACCGGTGGCCAGGACGATGTGGCGGCCTTCGATGCGCTGGCCGTTGACGTCAACCGAGGTCTGCGAGGAGAGCTTGCCCTCGCCCTGGATGAAGGTGACCTTGCGGGACGCCACCAGGCCCTGCAGACCCTTGTACAGGCCGGCGATGACGTCGTCCTTGTACTTGTGGACGCCGTTGATGTCGATGCCCTGGAAGGTGGCCAGCACGCCGAACTCGGCGGCCTCCTTCGTCTCGTCCGCGATCTCCGCGGCGTGCAGCAGCGCCTTGGTCGGGATGCAGCCGCGGTGCAGGCAGGTGCCGCCCAGCTCACCCTTCTCGACCAGGGCAACGCTCAGGCCCAGCTGAGCGGCGCGGAGCGCCGCGGCGTAACCGCCGCTTCCGCCTCCGAGAATGACTACGTCGAAAACGGTGCTGGCGTCGTTCGCCACGTCACGTCCTCCATGCAATGGGGTGGGTCGCCGGGCCGGTACGGTCCGGTGGGTCGGAAGCCTTTGTGGGGCGCCCAGTCGTGCCGGAAATACATCTTCGCACTTGTTCGCGGTGGCTGATGTCCGGGTCCGCCCCAGGGGTGTCCCACAGAGTGGTCACCGGGGCGGGAATACCCCCCACGGATGGGCATCATTGCAGCTCAGCGCGGTACTGACAGCCGCCGGACGGGCGCCTTCCGCGGTGTTCGCCGCAGTCTCTTCCGCACTGTGGAACAAAGTTTCGCCCGCAGCGAACAGGCGTGCGCCGTGCCGTTCCGGCCTACTCGCAGGTAACCCGGCAGCGGCGCCGACAGGCCCGGCCGGAACGCCGACGGGGCCCGACGCGAACGCACGCGGAGCCCGACGGGAAACGCCGACGGGGCCCGGCGCACACGCGCCGGGCCCCGTCGCAGCGGGTGCCTGATCAGGCCTTGCCGTTCGCCGTCCGCTCGGCGAAGCGGACCAGGGTGCGCACCGCGCTGGCGGTGCCGCCCTTCGGGGTGTAGCCGAACGGAGCGCCCTCGTGGAACGCCGGGCCGGCGATGTCCAGGTGCGCCCAGTCGATGCCCTCGGCCACGAACTCCTTCAGGAACAGGCCGGCCACCAGGCCGCCGCCCATCCGCTCGCCCATGTTGGCCAGGTCGGCGATGGTCGACTCGGTCATGCCCTTGCGCAGGTCGGCGGGCAGCGGCATCGGCCAGGACTGCTCGCCCACCTCGCCCGCGAGGGCGTGCAGGTCGTCGCGCAGCTCGTCGTTGTTGGACATCACGCCGAAGGTGCGGTTGCCCAGGGCCAGCACCATGGCGCCGGTCAGGGTGGCCACGTCGACGATGACGTCCGGGTTCTCCTCGCCGGCCCGCACGATGGCGTCGGCCAGCACCAGGCGGCCCTCGGCGTCCGTGTTCAGCACCTCGACGGTCTTGCCGCCGTACATCCGCAGCACGTCGCCGGGGCGGGTGGCGGAGCCGGACGGCATGTTCTCGGCCAGCGCCAGCCAGGCGGTCACGTTGACGACCAGGCCCAGGCGCTTGGCGGCCACCACGGCGGCGAACACGGCGGCGGCGCCGGCCATGTCGCACTTCATGGTCTCGTTGTGGCCGGCCGGCTTCAGCGAGATGCCGCCCGAGTCGTAGGTGATGCCCTTGCCGACGAACGCCAGGGTCGCCTTGGCCTTCGGGTGGGTGTAGGCCACCTTCACCAGGCGGGGCGGGTTCGCCGAGCCGTTGCCGACGCCCAGCAGACCGCCGAAGCCGCCCTTGGTCAGCGCCTTCTCGTCCAGCACCTCGACCTTGAGGCCGTGCTCCTTGCCGGCGGCCTGGGCGATCGCGGCGAAGCTCTTCGGGTTCAGGTCGTTCGGCG
The DNA here is from genome assembly GCF_040302665.1 of Kitasatospora sp. NPDC097691. Lineage (NCBI taxonomy): Bacteria > Bacillati > Actinomycetota > Actinomycetes > Kitasatosporales > Streptomycetaceae > Kitasatospora > Kitasatospora sp. NPDC097691. The sequence goes on from NZ_JBEORY010000015.1 coordinate 39,031, forward strand.
CGGTGTTGACCAGGTCGCGGGCGCGGTTCATCTCCTCGCCGATCGCGGCGGCCCGCTCCACGGCGGCCTTGGCGTCCTTGCTGCCCTTGCGGGCGGCCAGCACGACCAGCTCGCCGACCGGCTCCTTGCCGTTGCCGTTGCCCTTGTACGTGCCGAAGGCGTACGAGCCGAGCAGGCCGCCCAGCGCGACCGCCTCGACCTCCGCGGCGGACTCGGCCGGCAGGGCCAGCGCGACCTTCTTGGCACCGGCCAGGGTGCGGGCGGCGACACCGGCGGCGCGGCGCAGCGCCTCCGGCTCGTAGCCCTCCTCGACGGCCTCGCCGAGGCCGACCGCGAGCACGAGCGCGGCCTTCAGGCCGGCGGGGGAGGGGACCTTCACGGCCTCGCCCTCGGCGCCGGTCGCGCCCAGGGTGGTGAGGACCTCGGCCAGCTTGCCCTCGAACGCCTCGTTCACGGCCTCGGCACCGGGGGCCGGCACGATGCCCTTCGGGCCCTTGGCGACACCGACCACCAGGGCGTCCGCGCGCAGCGAGGCGGCGGAGGAGGTGCTCACAGACAATGCAGTCACGTAATGCGTCCTGTTCTTTCGCGGTCCACGGCCGGTCACGGCGAGACTGCCGCACCGGCGCAGCCCGCCGTCGCAGGCCGTCCGCCGACGGGGCCTGCGGGTCCGGGCCCCCTGGCTGCGCGCACCCGCCGGAGCGGACGCGCACACCAGAGGCCCCGGCTCCTCGGTACGCGCCGGGCGGGCAGGACCTGCCACGGTGCAGGGCTGCGGTGCTCCACGCATGGTAGTCCGCATGGTGGGATCACGCGCCGTCCGGTGTCAGCCGAGCAACGCCAGGGCGAACAGCGTGCCCGTCGCGGCGGTCTCCGCCATCGCCCCGAGCACGTCCCCGGTGATCCCGCCGAACCGCCGCACGCACCGCCCCAGCAGCAGTCGGGCGCAGCCCACCCCGAACACAAGGGCCAGCGGGAGGCGGAGGGTTGACCATCCGTCGAACAGTCCGAGCGCGGACAGTACGAGCGCCGCACCGGCCGTCCCGGCGACCGCAGCGGCGGGCGTCACGGTGCTCGCCACCATCGCGCCCAGCCCACCCGGCCGGGCGGCCGGCACCGACCGCAGGCAGCCCCAGGCGAGCGCGCACCGGGCGGCCGTCGCCGAGGCGAGCACCGCGAGGGCGCCGCGCAGGGTCGAGTGCCCGAACTCTCCGGCCAGTGCGGCGACCTGGGCCAGCAGCACCAGGACGAGGGTCAGCACGCCGAACGGGCCGATGTCGGACTGCTTCATGATGCGCAGCGCGTCCTCGGCCGGCTTGCCGCTGCCCAGCCCGTCGGCGACGTCCGCGAGACCGTCCAGGTGAAGCCCCCGGGTCAGGGCGGCGAGCGCCCCCACCGCCGTGACCGCGCCGAGCGGCCCGCCCGCCCGCCAGGCCACCAGCGCCCCGGCCCCGGCCGCCAGGAGCCCCAGCACCAGGCCCACCACCGGGGCCGTCACCATCGCCCGCGCGCCCGCCGCCCGGTCCCACCGCTCCACCCGCACCCGTAGTACGGACAGGGTCCCGAACCCGAACCGCAGCCCGTCCCCCCACGTGGCCCGACCACCGGGGTCCGTCATCGCCCCTCCTTGAACGTGAGAAAGCCTCCGCGCCCCCGTGAAGGGGCGCGGAGGACGGTGCGAAGCGGATGGGCAGCGCCGCCACCCGTGCGTGGACGGCCGGTCGCACGTGCTCCCGCGTCTAGAGCCGTCGCAGCAGGTCCGCCGCCGAGGGCAGCTTCGGAGGCTCCTGGGGCTCCTTCGGCGCCGCCGGAACGTACGGCTTCGGCGCCTCGTCCGCGAGCGCGTCCCCCGCCGCCTGCAGCAGCGGCAGCGCGAGCAGCGCGCCGACGCCTTCGCCCATGGTGATCCCCTGGTCCTGCAGCGGCGTGAGGGTCAGTCGGTCGTAGGCCTTCGCCTGCGCGGGCTCGCCGCTGGACTGCCCGGCCCGCCACCACTCGGGCGCCCGGAAGGCGATCCGCTGCGCGACCAGTGCGCAGGCCGCCGTCACCACACCGTCCAGCACCACCGGCAGCCGCCGCACGGCCGCCTGCAGCAGGAAGCCGGTGATCGCCGCGAAGTCGGCCCCGCCGGTGGCGCCGAGCAGCGCCAGCTGGTCACCGAGGACCGGCCGGGCCCGCCGCAGCGAGTCCCGGATGGTGGCGCACTTGACCATCCACACCCGGTCGTCGATCCCCGAGCCGCGCCCGGTCACCGCCGCCGCGTCCGTCCCGCACAGTGCGCCGACCAGGACGCCGGCCACCGTGGTGGAGCCGACGCCGAGGTCGCCGAGCAGCACCAGGTCGGTGCCGGCGTCGGCCTCCTCGTCGGCCACGGCCATACCGGCCCGGAAGGCCCGGGCGGTCTCCTCCGGGGTGAGCGCGTCCTCGACGTCGATCCGTCCGGAGCCGCGCCGGATCCGGTGGGCGACCACCTCGTCCGGGAAGTCGGCCGGGTCGGTGTCCACCGCGACGTCGACGACCCGCACCCCGGCGCCGTAGCGCGCGGCCAGCCTGGCGACCGGCGCGGTGCCGTCCAGGACGGCGCGCACCCGGGCCGCGGTGCCGCCCTCGGCGGGCATCCGGGAGACTCCGAGCGCCGCCACTCCGTGGTCGGCGGCGAACAGCAGCACCTTGGGCGCCGTGACCGGCCGTACCGGGGAGCGTCCCTGTACGGAGGCGAGCCAGCTGCCCAGCTCCTCCAGCTTGCCGAGCCCGCCGCGCGGGCGGTCGGCCGCCTGCCAGCGCTCGTCTGCGGCCCGCCGGGCGCTCTCGTCGGGGCGCTCGACGAGCGAGGAGAACGTATCGAGATCCACGGTCGTGTCCATCGTCCGGAAGGCTACACGCCGCGGATGTTCAGCCCGCGGCTGGCTTGACCGTCAGCACCTGCCCGGCCACGACCAGCAGGACCCGCTCCGAGGCGTCGGCCACGGCCATGTTGAGCCGGCCCAGGGTGTCGCGGAAGCGCCGGCCGGCGGCGGTGGCCGGGACGACACCCATGCCGACCTCGTTGCTCACCGCGACGACCGTGCGCCCGGTGGCCGCCCAGGCCTGCGCCAGGGTCTCGCAGCGCCGCTGCACCGCGGCCTCGCCCCGGTCCGCCCAGGCCTCGTCGTCCCAGGCGTCGCACTCGTCCATCACGGACGTCAGCCACAGCGCCAGGCAGTCGATCAGCACCGGCGCCGGGTCGGCGGTGTCGGCGAGTACGGCCTCCAGGTCGCAGGTTTCGGCGGTGCGCCAGCTCGCCGGCCGGCGCTCGCGGTGCAGCGCGACCCGCTGGGCCCACTCGCCGTCGCCGTCCCGGGTGCCGCCGGTGGCCACGTACAGGACGTCCGGGCGGTCGGCGAGCAGCTGCTCGGCGCGGGTGGACTTGCCGGAGCGGGCGCCGCCGAGCAGCAGGGTGCGGGGGAGCGGGGGGAGGGTCGCCATGCCGCCCATCCTGCCGGACGAGGCATACGGAAGATCGGGCCGGGCAGGCTAAGGTGCGCAGCAACACAGCAGTCAGCACGGGCAGTGTCGTCAGTGGGAGGAGCCGGACATGGCGTGGACGTGGCGGTACGAGAAGGCGGACGGCAGCGCGGTGACGCCCGGCGGGAGCCAGGAGGAGTTCGCCGGCCAGGGGGACGCGGAGACCTGGATCGGGGAGTCCTGGAAGCAGCTGGCGGAGGACGGCGTCGACACCGCGGTGCTCCTGGAGGACGACCGGGTCGTCTACGCGATGAGCCTGCACGAGGGGTGAGCCCCGCGGGGCGCTACTTCGCCCCGATCACGTGCAGCAGCGCGGCGACCTGCCGGTAGGGGTCGGTGCGGCCGGCCCGGTCCTCGGCTTCCAGCAGCTGGGCCAGCTGCCGCCCGTCCACCGGCGGGGCCGCGTCGTCCGGGGCGTTGTCGGTGAAGACCCGCACGCCGTACCAGTGCCGGACCGGCACCGACACCTCGGAGAGGGTGACGGAGAGGTCGGCGAGCCGGTCGGCGCGGGCGGCCAGCCCGAGCCGGTTGTAGTACCGGTCGCTCTCGAAGGCGTGCAGTGCGGCCCGCCAGTCGCCGGCGGCGGCGGGCCGCAGGGCGAGCGCGTCGCGGTTGCGGACCAGCAGCGAGAGCAGTCCGCCGGGCGCGAGCAGCCGGGCCAGCGAGGCGATCATCGGGTCCGGGTCGGGCAGGTACATCAGGACGCCGTGGCAGAGCACGACGTCGAAGCTGCGCGGGCCGAACCAGCGCCCGCACTGGTGGCCGTCGCCGCCGAGCAGCTGCATCCGGCCGCGGACCTCGGCGGGCTCCTCGGCGAGCGCCCCCTGGGCGACACCGAGCGCGACCGGGTCCGAGTCGATCCCGGTGACGTAGTGGCCGGCCCGGGCCAGCCGCAGGGCCTGGGTGCCCTGGCCGCAGCCGATGTCCAGGACGCGCTGCTCGCTGCGGCCGGTCAGCTGCTCGGCGAGCTGGCGGGAGACGAGCTCCTGACGCACGTAGTTGCGCAGTCCGCCGAGCCGTTCCAGCCAGGCGGCGGTGCCGCCGGCGAAGGACCCGCTGCGCGAGGGCAGCCGTCGCTCCTGGGCCAGCCGGTCGTGGCCGCCGTGGCCCTGCCCCGGAAGCGCGTACAGGCCGGGCCCCTCCCAGGAGGGCGGGGCCCAGCCCGAGTCGACCGGCTCGGCGGTCAGGGCTTCTCCCCGCGCCGCACCTGCGGCTTGGGCAGTCGCAGACGGCGCATCTGCAGGGTGCGCATGATGCCGTAGGTGACGGCGCCGCGGGTGCTCTCGTTCGGGAAGCGCTCGGCGAGCTGCTTGCGCAGGCCGAAGCCGAGGCGGACGAAGTCCAGGATCACGAAGACGAAGAACAGCAGGAACAGCAGCGTGGAGAGCAGCTGGATCTGCGAGACCTTGATGATGCTGAGCACCAGGATGACGACGGCGGCCGGGAGGAAGAACTCGGCGAGCGACCAGCGGGCGTCGACGTAGTCGCGGGCGAACTTGCGCCCGGGGAGCTTGTCACGCTGCGGCAGGTGCCGCTCGTCGCCGTTCATCAGCGCCTGGCGCTGCTTCTCGCGCTCGGTCCGCATGCGGTCGCGGGCCTGGCGGCTGGCCTCCTTGCGGTCCTTGGGCACCGTCACCCGGGTGCGCCGGTGGGCCTCGGCCTCGTTGCGCTTGGGGGTGGGGCGGCCCTTCTTCGCCTCGGGGTGGCGGGCCTGGGTCGTCTCGTCCTGCTTCTCCAGCACGGTGGCGGAGGCGGCGGCATCATCTGAACGGCGTCGGAACACACCACCAGCGTACGGGGTGCGGAGCCGGTTCCACGGGTGCCCTCGGAACCGAACGCATATCGATACCGCGAGGCAGCGGCCCGAACCGGGTTTCCCGGGGACTTCCCGTAGGGGATCAGTCGGATGGACTATGGGGGGGATGAGAGGCGGATCCACCCGGGGGAGGAGGAAACGTCACTGGTGGCTGTAGCAGTCTTGTTGCAGGCAGGTGCACTGCGGCGACGGGCTCGCTGCACATACACTCGTCGTGTCTGGTAACGAGATAGAGACCGCAGGCCGGAGAAGGGGGCACCCGAGGCCCATGAGCGACGGAATCATGAAGCGTATGGGGCTGATCTTCCGCTCCAAGGCGAACAAGGCCTTGGATCGGGCGGAGGATCCGCGTGAGACGCTCGATTACTCGTACCAGAAGCAGCTCGAATTGCTGCAGAAGGTACGTCGTGGTGTCGCGGACGTCGCGACCTCGCGCAAGCGCCTCGAACTCCAGCTGACCCAGCTCCAGCAGCAGTCGGCCAAGTACGAGGACCAGGGCCGCAAGGCGCTGTCCCTCGGCCGTGAGGACCTTGCCCGCGAGGCGCTGACCCGCAAGGCCAACATGCAGTCCCAGATCACCGATCTGGAGACGCAGTACCAGCAGCTCCAGGCCGAGGAGGAGAAGCTCACCCTCGCCTCCCAGCGGCTGCAGGCCAAGGTGGACGCCTTCCGCACCAAGAAGGAGACCATCAAGGCGACCTACACCGCCGCCCAGGCGCAGACCCGCATCGCCGAGTCCTTCTCCGGGATCTCGGAGGAGATGGGTGATGTCGGCCTGGCCATCCAGCGGGCCGAGGACAAGACCGCCCAGATGCAGGCCCGGGCCGGTGCGATCGACGAACTGCTCGCTTCCGGCGCGCTCGACGACGCCAGCGGTCTCGGCCGCAAGGACGACATCGAGGCCGAGCTGGAGCGCGTCGCCGGCGGGTCCGACGTCGAGCTGGAGCTGGCCCGGATGAAGGCCGAGCTGACCGGCGGTCCCGCCGCGGGCCCGGCCGCGATCGAGCAGGGCAAGCCGGAGGCCCAGCCGCAGCAGCAGGACACCCCGCGCATCAACTACAACAAGTGATCTGAGCTCGACCCCACGAACCAGGGAGACGCACGGCATGATCATGAGGGTCATGGGTGAAGGGCAGTTCGAGGTGGGCGAGGCTCACCTGAACCTGCTCAACGAGTTCGACGCCGAGCTCGTCACCGCAGTGGACTCGGGGGACGAGGAGCTCTTCCGCCGGGCTTACGGCAAGCTGCTGGACGCGGTGAAGCAGTACGGCACCCCGGTGCCGCTGGATTCGCTGGAGCCGTCCGAGCTGATCCTGCCGAGTGCCGACGCGACGATCAACGAGGTCCGCGATCTGCTGATGGCCGACGGCGAAGGTGTGATCCCGGGCTTCCCCGAGTAACCCTGCGGCTGCTGCCAGACAGAAGGGCGGGCCCCCTCCGGTGGGAGGGGGCCCGCCCTTCTGCCGTCCGCCCGTCCCCGCCCGGGGGCGGGGACGGGCGGCCCGGCTACGGCAGGGCCAGCATCCGGTCCAGCGCCGCCTTGGCGTGCTTCTCGGTCTCCGGGTCGACGGTGATCACGTTCGGCACCCGGCCCTCGACCAGCGACTCCAGCGCCCAGACCAGGTGCGGCAGGTCGATCCGGTTCATGGTCGAGCAGAAGCAGACCGTGCGGTCCAGGAAGGTGATCTCCTTGTCCGGGTGCGCCTTGGCCAGGCGGCGGACCAGGTTCAGCTCGGTGCCGATGGCCCACTTGGAGCCCGGCTCGGCGGCGTCCAGCGCCTTGATGATGTACTCGGTCGAGCCCACCATGTCGGCGGCCGCGACGACCTCGTGCTTGCACTCGGGGTGCACCAGGACGGTCACGCCGGGGATCCGCTCGCGGACGTCGTTCACCGAGTCCAGGCTGAACCGGCCGTGCACCGAGCAGTGGCCGCGCCAGAGGATCATCTTCGCGTTCCGCAGCTCCTCGGCGGTCAGGCCGCCGTTCGGCTTGTGCGGGTTGTACAGGACGCAGTCGTCCAGCGAGAAGCCCATGTCGCGCACCGCGGTGTTGCGGCCGAGGTGCTGGTCGGGCAGGAAGAGCACCTTCTGGCCCTGCTCGAACGCCCACTCCAGCGCGCGCTTGGCGTTGGAGGAGGTGCAGATGGTGCCGCCGTGCTTGCCGGTGAAGGCCTTGATGTCGGCGGAGGAGTTCATGTACGAGACCGGGACGGTCACGTCGGCTATGCCGGCGTCGGTCAGCACGTCCCAGCACTCGGCGACCTGCTCGGCGGTGGCCATGTCGGCCATCGAGCAGCCGGCCGCGAGGTCCGGCAGGACGACCTGCTGGGCCTCGGTGGTGAGGATGTCCGCGGACTCGGCCATGAAGTGCACACCGCAGAACACGATGTACTCGGCCTCGGGACGGGCCGCCGCGTCGCGGGCGAGCTTGAAGGAGTCGCCGGTGACGTCGGCGAACTCGATCACCTCGTCGCGCTGGTAGTGGTGGCCGAGGATGAACACGCGGTCGCCGAGCGTGGCCTTGGCCGCCCGGGCGCGCTCGACGAGGTTCGGGTCCGAGGCCGGGGGGAGGTCACCGGGGCACTCGACGCCGCGCTCGCTGTTCGGGTCGGCCTCGCGGCCGAGCAGCAGCAGAGCGAGCGGCGTCGGAGTGGGGTCGACGCCGGAGGTCTCGGTGATGGTGGTGGTCACGGGCGAGTGCCCTTCTGTGCGGCCGATCGAGCGGTGAAGCCTTTTCGTCTAACTGACGCTATCTATGATAACCGGTTCGTGTCAGAGTGACGATGGCCATCCTGTCGATGTGACGAGAACCGCTCGCCGAATCGGCCCCTGGCGAGGTGGGTTGACCGTTTTGGGGGGTCCTGGCGTAGCCGAATCGATATTTCGAAGCCCCCGGGTATGGCTGAGCCATGAAAGCAATCGCGATCCATCGCTACGGCGGCCCCGAGGTGGTCGAGTACACCGACCTGCCCGACCCCAAGGTCGGCCCGGACTCGGTCCTGGTGGAGGTCCGGGCGGCCGGGGTGAACCCGGTGGACTGGAAGGTCCGGGACGGCGCCCTGGACGGCCTGCTCGACGCGCACTTCCCGCTGGTCATGGGCTGGGACGCGGCCGGCGTGGTCCGCGCGGTCGGCGGCGGCGTCACCGAGTTCGCCCCGGGCGACGAGGTGTACGGCTACGTCCGCAAGGACACCGTCGAGCACGGCACCTACGCCGAGCTGGTCTCCGCCCCGGTCCGTACCCTCGCCCGCAAGCCGGCCGCGCTGGACTGGGCGCAGGCCGGCGGACTGCCGCTGGCCGGGCTCACCGCGCTGCAGAGCCTCAGGGCGCTGCGCCTCGCCGAGGGGGAGACCGTCCTGGTGCACGCCGCGGCGGGCGGGGTCGGCCACCTCGCGGTGCAGCTGGCCCGGGCCGCCGGCGCCCGGGTGATCGGCACCGCGGCCGAGCGCAACCACGACTACCTGCGCGGCCTCGGCGCCGAGCCGGTCGACTACGGCGAGGGGCTGGCCGACCGGGTGCGCGCGCTGGCCCCCGACGGCGTGGACGCGGCCCTCGACCTGGTCGGCCGCGGCGCCGTCCAGCTCTCCGCGGGCCTGGTCGCCGACCCGGGCCGGATCGCCTCGATCGCCGACTTCGGGGTCAAGGCCCTCGGCGGCCGGTACGTCTGGGTCCGCCCGGACGCCGACGGCCTCGCCGAGCTGGCCGCGCTCGCCGACGACGGCCGGCTCACCGTGACCGTCGCCTCCACCTTCCCGCTGGCCCAGGCCGCCTCCGCCCAGGCGCTCAGTGCCGAGGGCCGCACCCGGGGCAAGATCGTCCTCCTGGTGGACTGACGGCCTGCGGCCCGTCCTCCGTCGGCGGTGAACTCGTACGGGTCATCCGCCAGAATGGGTGGCGAACCGTTTCGGCAATGTCAGCCGCCGCCGCGACGGGCAGCCGAACCCTCGCACGACCCGTGGAGCCCCGCACCGATGACCAGCAGCCGAGCGCACGAGGTGGTCGGGGCCGACCTGGACGAGACCGACCGGCTCCTGCTCGCCCGGCTCGGCAGCGACGGTCGCGCCTCGTACGCCGAGATCGGCCTGCAGGTGAACCTCTCCGCCACCGCCGTGCGCCGCCGGATCGACCGGCTGCGGGCGCGCGGCGTGGTGCGGGGCTTCACCGTGGTGCTCGACCCCGCCGTCCTCGGGTGGCAGACCGAGGCCTTCGTCGAGGTCTACTGCCGCGAACGCACCGCCCCCGAGGAGATCCTCGCCAGCCTCCGCCAGTTCCCCGAGGTCGTCGCCGCCTGGACGGTCACCGGCGACCCGGACGCCCTGGTGCACCTGCGGGCGGCCGACATGCGCCATCTGGAAGCCGTCATCGAGCGGATCCGGCGCGAGCCCGGAGTCCAGCGCAGCCGCTCCTCGGTGGTCCTCTCCCAGCTGATCGGCTGACGCCCCGGGCGGTACGCAGGAATCCTGCGCGGACCGGCCCGAAGACGCTCGAAACCTGCCTGACCAGCCGCGTTCCGACGCGCGGCGAAGCACTCCGGCTGCCTACGCTGATCACGTCCGGTCGTCGCGGTGAAGCCCCCCGCCGACCGGCCCGGATCCTCACCCCCCGACACCCCACAGCCGAGAGGGACCCGCCGTGTCCGCAGCCCCCGACCGCATGCACCGGCCCGACAACGAACTGGTCGACCTGGTTTTCGACTACATGCGGGAGCGGCTGCAGTACGACCCCGTCCCGCTCGACCACCCCGGCGACGGCGAGCACCTGCGCGCCCAGCTGTCCGGCCTGCTGAACCAGGACGGCAACAACCCGGCCGACGTGCTCAAGCTGTACGACCACGAGCTGTCCCGCGCGGTCATCTCCGCGGACAGCCCGCGCTACCTGTCCTTCATCCCGTGCGCCCCGACCAAGGCCGCGCTGCTGTTCGACATGGTGGTCTCCTGCGCCTCGCTGCAGGGCATCTCCTGGCTGGAGGCGGCCGGCGCGATCGCCGCCGAGAACCAGGTGCTGCGCCTGATCGCCGACCGCGCGGGCATGCCCGGCACGGCCGGCGGCACCTTCGTCTCCGGCGGCTCGGCGGGCAACCTCTCCGCCCTCGTGGTCGCCCGCGACACCGCCCGCCGCCGCCTCGGCGTCGGCCCGGAGGCGCGGCTGCGGATAGCCGTCGCCGACCAGGTGCACTCCTCGGTCAAGAACACCTTCAACATCATCGGCGTCGAGGCCTTCAAGGTCCCGACCGTGAACCGGCAGTTCACCGGCGAGGCGCTGCGCGCCGCGCTGGCCGCCGACCCGAACCCGGAGACGGTGATCGCGGTCGTCGGCACCGGCGGCACCACCAACGAGGGCATCATCGACGACCTGGCCGGCCTGTCCGAGGTCGCCCGCGAGCGCGAGATGTGGTTCCACGTCGACGGCGCCTACGGCGGCGCCGGCCTCTTCGCCCCGTCGGTGCGCGAGCGCTACAACGGCATCGAGCACGCCGACTCCTTCGTGGTCGACCCGCACAAGTGGCTCTTCGCCCCGTTCGACTGCGCCGCGCTGATCTACCGCAACCCGCAGCTCGCCCGCGCCGTGCACACCCAGGACGCCTCGTACCTGGACGTCCTGCACACCGAGGGCGACGAGTGGAACCCCACCGACTACGCCTACCACCTGACCCGGCGCGCCCGCGGCCTGCCGCTCTGGTTCTCGCTGGCCGTGCACGGCGTCCAGGCCTACACCGACGCCATCGAGGCCGGCCTCACGCTCGCCCGGGAGACCGCGCAGCTGATCCGCGAGACCGACCACCTGGAGCTGCTGTTCGACCCGCAGCTCTCGGCGGTCTGCTTCAAGCGCAAGGGCTGGACCAACGACGACTACTACCGCTGGTCGCAGCAGCTGCTCGCGGACCAGGTCGGCTTCGTCACCCCCACCGGCTGGGACGGCGAGACGGTCGCCCGCTTCGCCTTCCTGCACCCGGGCACCACCATGGAGATGGTCCGGGAGATCCTGGACACCATGGCCTGATCGAGGCTCCCGTCGTACGGCCCCACCGGCTCCCGGTGGGGCCGTCCGCCGTCCCGGCGCGGGACGGCGCCTACAGGAACGCCCCGCTCGGCAGGTACGGCATCGGCGGCCGCATCCCGCGCACCCCGACGAACCCGCCGGCCCGCGGGGTCAGCCCGACCTCCAGCCCGACGTCCAGCGCCCACTCCTGCTCCGCGGTCAGGTACTCCACCCGCGCCTCGACCCCGTCCGGCACCCGGGCCAGCGCCTCGCGCAGCAGCCGGGCGGCGATCCGCTTGCTGGTGGCGGCCAGCAGCCGCACCGCGCCGCCGTCCCGGTAGCAGTAGCCGCTGCCGGCCAGCGCGTCGGCGATCAGCAGCTCCTCGAAGTGGCCCAGCATCAGCTCGTGGTCGGGCCCGTGCGCGGACCCGCGCAGCCGTCGGTCCACCGAGTCCAGCAGGTGCAGGTGGGTGGCGTTGCCGGGGTGCACCGGGATGTCCCCGGGGTCGATCAGCCCGTTCCGGTCCACCCGCCCGGCCAGCCGCATCGCCGGGTGCAGGGTGAACCCGGCCAGCCGGTAGCGGCGCGCCGCCGCGGGGGAGTCCGGGGCGCAGACCATCCCGCGCAGGCAGCCCCGCGCGTGCGTCGCCGCACGCTCCAGCAGCAGCCGCCCGACGCCCTTGCCCTGCGCGGACGGCCGCACCGCGTACAGGGAGGGCGTCCACAGGCCCTCCCGGCGCGTCGACAGCACCACCCCGACCGGCTCCCCGCCGATCGACGCCAGCCAGCAGCCGCCGGGATCGGTGCGCGCCAGGTGCCTCGCCGTGGCCGCCCGCAGCGGCGCGGGCCCGGCCGTGGCGGGGTCGTCGAACGCGGCGGCGGCCAGCTCCTGGACGGCCTCCGCGTCCGCGGCGGTGTCCTTGACCGGGCGAAGGATCATGGCACCATCCTGGCGTCCGGCGGTCCGCCGCGGGGCCGGTTCACCCGGATCCGGAGGCTCGGGCGGTGCCCGGTCCTCCCGGGTTGTGCGAGCATGGGGAGCGTAGGGGACGCGGGTGGTACACCCGGCCCACGGAAACCAGCCGCACATCAGGCCGAAGAAATCCTTCGCCGCCCGGGAAATGAAACCGGACGGCCGTTGGTTGGCACTGGCGGCAGACCGTCGTCAAGACCGGGAGAAAGCAGATGACCGTCCAGGACGAGACCACCGTCGAGAGTGGCATCCTCCTTACCGATGCCGCCGCGGCCAAGGTCAAGGCCCTGCTGGAGCAGGAAGGCCGCGAGGACCTCGCGCTGCGCGTCGCCGTCCAGCCCGGTGGCTGCTCCGGCCTGCGTTACCAGCTGTTCTTCGACGAGCGCTCGCTCGACGGCGACGTGCTCAAGGACTTCAACGGCGTCAAGGTCGTCACCGACCGGATGAGCGCCCCGTACCTGGGCGGCGCCACCGTCGACTTCGTCGACACCATCGAGAAGCAGGGCTTCACGATCGACAACCCGAACGCCACGGGCTCCTGCGCCTGCGGCGACTCGTTCAGCTAAGCCTGCTGCGAAAGGCGGCCCCGGGTGCTCCCGGGGCCGCCTTTTTCGTTCCCGCGTTCCCGCGTTCCCGCGTTCCCGCGTTCCCGCGTTCCCGCGTTCCCGCGTTCGCCGAGCGCGGCCGGGGAACCGCGGGGATCCCGGCGGCCGGCCCATCGGCTGCTACTGGCCGGCGACGTCCGGGGTCACCGGGTCCGGCCCGGCGTGCGGGTCGGCATCCAGCGGCACCTCCTGGCCGCTGGTCTTGTCGACCACCGTCCGCCCGGCCAGCGGCGAGCGCAGATCGGCCGACACCGACTGCCGCTTGGCCAACGCGTTGCAGACCTGCCCGGGGCCCACGGTGGGCGGGCCCGTCACGACCAGGACGTCCACCCGGCCCGGCTGCGACTCGTCCGCCTTCAGCGCGTACTTCGTGCAGACCCCGCCGAAGAAGTAGACGGTCAGCTTGGTGGTGCCGTCCACCCGGTAGGCCACCGGCGGACGCGCGGGCGAGCCCGAGCCGTTCGGGTTCGGCTCGCCAGGCGCGATCCCGTTGACCGGGGGAGTGCCCGGCGTCGGCTGCCCCGGAGCGGGCGAGGCCAGGGTGGGGGAGAAGTCGGTCGGCGGCTGCGCCGGCTTGCCGGCGTCCGAGGGGCTCCCCGTCGGAGCGGCGGACGCGCCGCCGGAGGGCGTCGGGGCCTGCGGGGAGGCGCTCGCCGAGGCCGAGCCGCCGGCCGAGGCACTCGCCGAGTCCGAGGCGGGCTTGCCGTCCCCGTTGCACCCGGCCACCGTCACCACCGCCGCCAGCGCCAGGGCCGCCAGGGCCGCCGTCCGCCGACCCCGCCGCGGCATCGTCTCCAGAACCATCTGCACATCCTCCCGAGAGCTCAGCGGTGCCGCCTCCTCGGCCGCTCCGCGCGGATGTGACGTGCCCCGGGCGGATCCGGTTCCGTGTCGGTCCGGGAGCGGCTCAGACGCCGTACTCGGCCATCCCGGCGACCACCCGCTGCGCCCCGGACGGGACCCGGAAGCCGACGGGGGCGGGGGCGGTGGTCTGCGGGCCGGGCGTCAGCAGCGGCCAGAACCGGCGCAGCCGCCGGGAGGAGTCCACCAGGGCGTCGAGGGTCTCGCCGTCCTCGGCCCGCAGGCCGGGCAACGGGGAGTGGTCGGTCTTCATCGGGCATCGCTCCGATCCAGTGCCGTGGCCGCACCGCCACGGTCGACATCGGGGCCCACCCGCACGGCGGGCCTCCTGAGGCCGACCCTAGGCCGGGCCTCGTCCCGCCCACCAGTGCTACCCGGAGGTAGTACACGTTCGACGGCAACGGGTGCCACCATGGCCGTGAGGGGCGGCAACTTGCGGGACTCTTGCCGGTTCCCGTCCCCGGGCCCGGTACCGTGGGTGGGTTCGTCCGCGCCTGTCCGCTGGCCCTGAAGCCACCCTGAGGAGACCTTCCGTGCGTATCGCCGTCGCCGGCTCGATCGCCACCGACCACCTGATGACGTTCCCCGGCCGGTTCGCCGACCAGCTCGTCGCCGAGCAGCTGCACACGGTGTCGCTGTCCTTCCTGGTCGACACCCTGGACATCCGCCGCGGCGGGGTCGCCCCGAACATCGCCTTCGGCATGGGTGTGCTCGGGCTGCGCCCGATCCTGGTCGGCGCCGCCGGCGCGGACTTCGCCGAGTACCGCAGCTGGCTGGAGCGCAACAACGTGGACTGCGACTCCGTCCACATCTCCGAGACCCGGCACACGGCCCGCTTCATGTGCACCACGGACCAGGACCACAACCAGATCGCGTCCTTCTACACCGGCGCCATGGCCGAGGCCCGCAACATCGAGCTGAAGCCGATCGCCGACCGCGTCGGCGGCCTGGACCTCGTCCTGATCGGCGCCGACGACCCGCAGGGCATGGTCCGCCACACCCAGGAGTGCCGCACCCGCGGTTACGCCTTCGCCGCCGACCCCTCCCAGCAGCTGGCCCGCCTGGAGGGCGACGACATCCGCGAGATCGTGGACGGCGCCGCGTACCTCTTCACCAACGAGTACGAGGCCGCGCTGATCGAGACCAAGACCGGCTGGGACTCCGAGGAGCTGCTCACCCGCGTCGGCACCCGGGTCACCACCCTCGGCAGCAAGGGCGTCCGGATCGAGCGCAAGGGCGAGGCCCCGATCGTGGTCGGCTGCGCCCAGGAGGAGGCCAAGGTCGACCCGACCGGTGTCGGCGACGCCTTCCGGGCCGGCTTCCTCACCGGCCTGTCCTGGGACCTCGACCTGGAGCGCTCCGCCCAGCTCGGCTGCATGCTCGCCACCCTGGTCATCGAGACCGTCGGCACCCAGGAGTACGAGCTGCGCCCGGCCGCCTTCCTGAAGCGCTTCGAGGACACCTACGGCGCCGAGGCGGCCGCCGAGGTCCGCGCGCACCTGGTCAAGTAGTCCGCCGGATCACGAGGTAGGCCGAGCCCCGGTCGCCGCCGTAGTCGGCGGCCGGGGCCTCGCCCGCGTACTCGTGCCCGCGCATCTCGCACCAGGCCGGGATGTCCAGCCGGGCCGCCTCGTCGTCGGCCAGTACGGCGACCGTGCCGCCCTGCGGCACCTCGCCGATCCGCTTCGCCAGCTCGATCACCGGCAGCGGGCACCGCTTGCCCAGGGCGTCGACGACGAGCAGGGCGGAACCCTCCTCCGTGGCCGCCGCCGGCGCCGGGAGGTCCAGCCCGAGCGGCGCCCGGACGCCGGCCACCAGATCCGGCAGCACCGCGAGGAAGCGCTCCACGTCCGCCTCGGCCGTCCCGTACGGCAGCGAGACCCGGACGTTCCCCTCGGTGAGCACCCCCATCGCCGCCAGCACATGGCTGGGCGTCAGCGTGGAAGAGGTGCAGGAGGAGCCGGAGGAGACCGCGAAGCCCGCCCGGTCGAGCTCGGTGAGCAGCACCTCGCCGTCCACGTACAGGCAGGAGAAGGTGACGATGTGCGGCAGCCGCCGCACCGGGTCGCCGACCACCTCCACCTCGGGCACCAACTGCGGCACCCGGGCCCGGATCCGCTCCACCAGCGCGTGCAGCCGGGCGTTCTCCTGCTCGGCCCCGGCCCGTACGGCGCGCAGCGAGGCGGCCGCGGCCACGATCGCCGGGACGTTGACGTAACCGGGCACCCGGCCGCCCTCGCGCTCGTCGGCCGGCAGCGGTGAGGAGTACCGCACGCCCTTGCGCACCGCCAGCACCCCGACCCCGGGCGGGCCGCCCCACTTGTGCGCGCTCGCGGTCAGCAGCGACCAGCCCGCCGGGACGTCCACCCGCCCGGCGCTCTGCGCGGCGTCGACCAGCAGCGGGACGCCGGCCGCGGCGCACAGCTCGGCGACCTCGCCGACCGGCTGGACCGTCCCCACCTCGTGGTTGGCGCTCTGCAGCGCGGCCAGCGCGGTGTCCGGGCGCAGCAGCGCACCGAAGGCCGCCGGGTCGACCCGGCCGCCCCGGTCCACCGGTACGACCGAGACCTCGCCCCCGCCCGCCGAGTGGCGCTCGGCGACGTGCAGCACGCTGGAGTGCTCCACCGCGGAGTGCACCAGCCGGCCGCCGCGTCGCCGGTTCCCGGCGAGGGCGCCGAGCAGGCCGAGCTGGACGGCCTGCGTCCCGCTCGCGGTGAAGGCGATCTCGTCGGCCCGCGCGCCCAGGACCGCGGCGACGGTCTCGCGGGCGGCGTCCAGCAGCATCCGGGCCTGTCGGCCGGAGCGGTACAGCCGGGCCGGATCGGCCCAGCCCTCGTCCAGGGCGGCGGTCAGTGCCTGCCGCGCGACGGGGTGCAGGGGGGCCGTCGAGGCCGCGTCGAAGTACACGGTCACATTTAACGACACACCCGACGCGCGTTCCGGTCCCGTCGCACGGCTCACCCGCCGTCAGTCGATCACCCCGAATGTCCGCTTCGTCCGTGTCCGACGGGTCGTCACGGATGTTGTTCGAGGTCATCCCCCGATCGGGCGTACGGACCTCGAATGCCTACGATGACCTGCGGCGTAGCCCTTGCCGGGCCTGATCGGGCGACCGGGCGGCGCGTTACCGGGGGCTGCCCGTCAGGAGCGCATAAGGCTGGAGTAGGGTTTGGCCCGCATAAGCATTCAAACCGTGCCCGTGGACGGGTCGCCGGGGAGGCTCACAATCCTCCCCGGGGCGACGCGAAGGCGGGCGAGACTTCGGGAAGGCGCTACGTGAGTCCCAACGGCTCCGACCGCTCGCCGCGGCGCACGATGCGGCGGAAGCTGCCTCAGGCGCTGGCACTGGGCCTCGTCATCGCGACCGCCACCGGCTGCTCGGCCAACGACCTCCCCAGGCTTGGCCTCCCGAGCCCCGTCACCGAGGAAGGGCCGTTGGTCCTCCGGATGTGGCAGGGGTCCTGGATCGCGGCGCTGGTGGTCGGCGTACTGATGTGGGGTCTGATCATCTGGAGCGTGATCTTCCACCGGCGCAAGCGCACCGGTGTGGAGATCCCTCCGCAGACCCGGTACAACGTGCCCATCGAGGCGCTCTACACCGCGGTCCCCATCATCATCGTCTCGGTGCTCTTCTACTTCGTCGCCCGCGACGAGTCCAAGTTGACCTCCGTCTCCGAGAAGCCGCAGCACTACGTCAACGTGGTGGGCTTCCAGTGGAGCTGGGCGTTCAACTACGAGAACACCGAGACCCCCGACCCGGCCAACAAGGATGCCGCGTTCGAGGTCGGCACCCCCGGGAGCGCTCCGACGCTCTGGCTGCCGGTCAATGAGTCGGTGCAGTTCCGTCTCACCTCGCGTGACGTCATCCACGACTTCTGGCCCGTCAACTTCCTGATGAAGATGGACGTCATGCCGGGCGTGGTGAACAAGTTCGAGGTCACCCCGAACGTCAAGGGCGAGTACATGGGCAAGTGTGCCGAGCTCTGCGGCACCGACCACTCGCGCATGCTGTTCAACGTCAAGGTCGTCGACCGCGCCGACTACGACAAGCACCTGGCCGAGCTCCGCGCCAAGGGCCAGAACGGTGCGGTGCCCTCCGGCCTCATCGGCATGGGAAGTGAAGAGAAGTGACCATCCTCAACGAGCCCGCCGCAGCCGGCGGGGGCGCCGATGCCGTCACGGTCGGGGCGCAGCGGACCCGGAAGCCGGGTTCGACCATCATCAAGTGGCTGACCACCACTGACCACAAGACGATCGGCACCCTGTACCTGGGCACGTCGTTCGCCTTCTTCCTGATCGGTGGCATCCTCGCCCTGGTCATGCGTGCCGAGCTGGCTCGTCCCGGGACCCAGATCCTGTCGAACGAGCAGTTCAACCAGGCGTTCACGATGCACGGCACGATCATGCTGCTGATGTTCGCGACGCCGCTGTTCGCGGGCTTCGCGAACTGGATCATGCCGCTGCAGATCGGCGCGCCGGACGTGGCCTTCCCGCGTCTGAACATGTTCGCGTACTGGCTGTACCTCTTCGGTTCGACCATCGCGGTCGCGGGCTTCGTGACCCCGAACGGCGCCGCCGACTTCGGTTGGTTCGCCTACTCCCCGCTGTCGGACGCGGTGCACTCGCCCGGCGTCGGCGGCGACATGTGGATCATGGGTCTGGCCTTCTCCGGCTTCGGCACGATCCTCGGTGCGGTCAACTTCATCACCACGATCATCTGCATGCGCGCGCCGGGCATGACGATGTTCCGGATGTCGATCTTCGTCTGGAACGTCCTGCTGACCTCGGTGCTGGTCCTGCTGGCCTTCCCGGTCCTGGCCGCCGCGCTGTTCGCCCTGGAGGCCGACCGCAAGTTCGGTGCCCACGTCTTCGACCCGGCCAACGGCGGGGCGATGCTGTGGCAGCACCTGTTCTGGTTCTTCGGCCACCCTGAGGTGTACATCATCGCGCTGCCGTTCTTCGGCATCGTGTCGGAGATCATCCCGGTCTTCAGCCGCAAGCCGATGTTCGGTTACTCCGGTCTGATCGCGGCCACCATCGCGATCGCCGGTCTGTCCGTGACGGTGTGGGCGCACCACATGTACGTCACCGGGCAGGTACTGCTGCCGTTCTTCTCCTTCATGACCTTCCTGATCGCGGTCCCGACCGGTGTGAAGTTCTTCAACTGGGTCGGCACCATGTGGAAGGGCTCGCTGAGCTTCGAGACCCCGATGCTCTGGACGGTCGGCTTCCTGGTGACCTTCCTCTTCGGTGGTCTGACCGGTGTCCTGCTGGCCTCCCCGCCGATCGACTTCCACGTCTCGGACTCGTACTTCGTCGTCGCCCACTTCCACTACGTGGTCTTCGGCACCGTCGTGTTCGCGATGTTCGCCGGCTTCCACTTCTGGTGGCCGAAGATGACCGGCAAGATGCTGGACGAGCGCCTCGGCCGGATCACCTTCTGGACGCTGTTCTTCGGCTTCCACACCACCTTCCTGGTGCAGCACTGGCTCGGCGCGGAGGGCATGCCCCGCCGCTACGCCGACTACCTGGCCGCGGACGGTTTCACCACCCTGAACACCGTCTCGACCATCGGCTCCTTCGTGCTGGGCCTGTCGATCCTGCCGTTCCTCTACAACGTCTGGAAGACCGCCAAGTACGGCGAGAAGGTCACCGTGGACGACCCGTGGGGCTTCGGCCGCTCCCTGGAGTGGGCGACCTCCTGCCCGCCGCCGCGGCACAACTTCCTCACCCTGCCGCGGATCCGCTCCGAATCCCCGGCCTTCGACCTCCACCACCCGGAGATCGCCGCGCTGGACTACCTGGAGAACCACGGTGAGCCGGCGAAGCACCTCGCCGGTGTGACCCCGGCGAAGTACGACGCCCCGAAGCTGGGCAAGGGCAAGCAGGAGGGTGACGCCTGATGAAGGAACAGGGAAAGATCTTCCTGGGCCTGTCGGTCTTCGTGCTGGCGATGGCCATCACGTACGGCCTGTGGACCAACAACGCCGAGGGCCCGGGTCTGGAGGCCGCCGGTACCACCGCGCTGTTCCTGGCCTTCGCGCTGTGCGCCTTCATCGGGTACTACCTCGCCTTCACCGCCCGCCGGGTGGACAGCGGCGCGGGTGACAACCCCGAGGCCGAGGTCGCGGACGACGCCGGTGAGCTGGGCTTCTTCGCCCCGCACAGCTGGCAGCCGCTGTCGCTGGCGCTCGGTGGCGCGCTCGCCTTCCTGGGCGTGATCTTCGGCTGGTGGCTGATGTTCTGGGCCGCTCCGATCATCCTGATCGGCATCTTCGGATGGGTCTTCGAGTTCTACCGGGGCGAGAACCAGAACCAGTAGGGTTCCGCATCCGACACCAGGGCCGGTCCTCCCGCACGGGAGGACCGGCCCTGGTGCGTCCACGGGGTGACGGCCTCACTCAGCCGGGTGAACGAGGGGTCCCTCGGATGTCGCTCTGCCAGCAGGCGTTCCTACGATCTGATCAATCGTGCGAACCCCCGGAGGCGGTCATGGCCGACAGGCACGGAATCGCAGGCATCGGCAGCATCTCGCTGGCCCTCGCAGTACTGGCCCCGCTGGCCGCCTGCTCGTCCGGTGACGACGAGTCCACCGGGCCTCACCGGATCGACGCGGCCCCACTGGTCCACCTCTCGGCGGACGGCAAGGTCGATCCCTCCCAGCCGATCACCGTGACGGCGGTGCAGGGCAGCCGGCTCACCGACGTCACCGTGGTCGGCCCGGACGGCCGGGTGGTCGCCGGCAAGCTCGCCGACGACCAGCGCAGCTGGCAGACCACCGGCCGGCTGAAGGCCGCCACCACGTACTCCGTCCGCATCTCGGCCGACGACGGCAAGGGCGGCCGCGGCGACACCACCGCCGGCTTCAGCACCATCGCGGCCCAGCGCCTGCTCACCGCCAAGCTCGGCCCGGACTCCTCCGGCACCGGCGTCTACGGGGTCGGCCAGCCGCTCACCGTGCAGCTCTCCGAGGCGGTGAAGGACCCGCAGGCCCGCCAGGAGGTCGAGCAGAGCCTGACCGTGACGTCGCAGCCCGCCGTCACCGGCGCCTGGTACTGGGTGGACGACAAGAACCTGCACTTCCGGCCGGAGGACTACTGGCCGGCCGGGACGACCGTCGCGCTGGCCTTCGACGCCACCGGCAGCCGGATCGCGGACGGCCTCTACGGCGGCGACCGCAGCGCGCTGAAGCTGCGGATCGGGGAGCGGGTCGAGTCGGTGGTCGACGCGGCCGCCCACGAGCTCACCATCAAGCGCGACGGCGAGGTCCTGCGGACCATCCCGGTCACCACCGGCAAGCCCGGCTTCGACACCCGCAACGGCATCAAGGTGGTGCTCGGCCAGGAGCGGTCCGTCCGGATGAGCGGCGAGACCATCGGCATAGCCGCCGGCAGCTCGGAGTCGTACGACCTCGACGTGAAGTGGGCCACCCGGGTGACCTGGAGCGGCGAGTACGTGCACGCGGCGCCCTGGTCGGTCGGCTCGCAGGGCGTGGAGAACGTCAGCCACGGCTGTACCGGCATGAGCACCGACAACGCCAAGTGGTTCTACGAGAACACCCGGGTGGGGGACCTGGTGACGGTGGTGAACAGCCGCGGCGCCGCGATGGAGCCGTTCGGCAACGGCTTCGGGGACTGGAACGTCACCTGGACGGACTGGGTCAAGCACAGCGCCGTCGGACAGCCCCTCAGCACCACGGCACCGGCCGGCCAGGCCCCCGCCTCGGGGATGATCCGCCCGGAGGTCTGACCGGGGCGTGCGGGGCCGGCGCAGGGCCCGCCGGGCCGTCAGGCCTCCGGGTAGGCCAGCCCCAGCGCGGTGACCACCGCGGCCACGGCGTCCGCGTGGGAGAGCCCGAGGCGGCTCGCGCGCTCGGCGTACTCGGTGGCGGCCGCGGCGGCCAGCCGGTGCGCGCTGTCCCCGGCGGCGGCGATCAGCGTGCCGCGCCGGCCGTGGGTCTCCACCACGCCGTCCGCCTCCAGCTCGCGGTACGCGCGGGCGACGGTGCCGGCGGCCAGCCCCAGCTCTTCGGCCAGGGCCCGTACGGTGGGCAGCTTCAGCCCGGTCGGCAGCTCCCCGGTGCGGGCCCGCTCCGCGATCTGGGCGCGGAGCTGCTCGTACGGGGGAGTGGCGGAGGCGGGGTCGACGGAGAGCTGCACGG
The DNA here is from genome assembly GCF_040302665.1 of Kitasatospora sp. NPDC097691. Classification (NCBI taxonomy): domain Bacteria; kingdom Bacillati; phylum Actinomycetota; class Actinomycetes; order Kitasatosporales; family Streptomycetaceae; genus Kitasatospora; species Kitasatospora sp. NPDC097691. The sequence goes on from NZ_JBEORY010000015.1 coordinate 60,930, forward strand.
GAGGCTCCTGGAGACGCGGTCGGGGCGGGGCTGCAGATGCGGAAAGGCCGAGGGCCGCCGACCAGACGAACTCTGGTCAGCGGCCCTCGGGGTGACGCGGGTACGGGATCAGTGGTGGCCGTGGCCGCTGGTGATCTCGTGGTGCTCCTCGGCGGTCGGCTTGGGGATCTGGCCGCCCTCGCCGTAGTAGCCGCGGGACAGCTTGGCCCGGGTGCGGGTGAGGACGCCGGCCTTGCGGGCCACGCCGTTCTCGTCCGCCTGGGCCGGCAGCTCGACCGGCTGGTTCTGCTCGTGCGCGGTGAGCTTGAACAGGTCCTTCTGCGGCAGCTGCGCGTGCACCTCGACGAACTCGCCGTGCGGCAGGCGCTTGATGACGCCCGTCTCGCGGCCGTGCAGCACCTTCTCCTTGTCACGGCGCTGCAGGCCGAGGCACCAGCGCTTGGTGACGATGAAGGTGATGACCGGGACGACGAAGAAGCCGACGCGGACGAAGTAGGTGATCGAGTTGATCGACAGGTGCAGGTGGGTGGCGAACAGGTCGTTGCCACCACCGACCAGCAGCACCAGGTACAGGCTGATCCAGGCGGCACCCAGGGCGGTGCGGACCGGGGCGTTGCGCGGGCGGTCCAGGATGTGGTGCTCGCGCTTGTCGCCGGTGATCCAGCCCTCGATGAACGGGTAGACCGCGATCGCGACCAGGACCAGCGGGAAGATCATCAGCGGGACGAAGACACCCAGGTTCAGGGTGTGGCCCCACAGGCTGATCTCCCAGCCCGGCATGACACGGATCAGACCCTCGGAGAAGCCCATGTACCAGTCGGGCTGGGCGTCCGTGGACACCTGGTCCGGGCGGTACGGGCCGTAGGCCCAGATCGGGTTGATCGAGGCGATCGCCGAGATGGCGGCGATCAGACCGAACACCAGGAAGAAGAAGCCACCGGCCTTGGCCATGTAGACCGGCATCAGCGGCATGCCGACGACGTTCTTCTCGGTCTTGCCCGGGCCCGCCCACTGGGTGTGCTTGTGGTAGAAGACCAGGATCAGGTGCGCCACCAGCAGGCCGAGCATGATGCCCGGGATCAGCAGCACGTGGATGGTGAAGAACCGCGGGATGATGTCGTGCCCGGGGAACTCGCCGCCGTACAGGAACATCTGCAGGTAGGTGCCGACCAGCGGGACGGCGAGGATCGCGCCTTCCATGAAGCGGATACCGGTACCCGACAGCAGGTCGTCCGGCAGCGAGTAGCCGAAGAAGCCGTCGAACATGCCCAGGACCAGCAGCAGGAAGCCGAAGACCCAGTTGACCTCGCGGGGCTTGCGGAACGCGCCGGTGAAGAACACGCGCATCATGTGCACGAGCATCGCGGCGACGAAGACCAGCGCGGCCCAGTGGTGGATCTGACGGATCAGCAGGCCACCGCGGACCTCGAAGCTGATGTCGAGCGTCGACGCGTAGGCCTCGGACATGCCGATGCCCTTGAGCGGGACGTACGACCCGTTGTAGATCACCTCGCCCATGGAGGGCTTGAAGAACAGCGTCAGGTAGACGCCGGTCAGGATGATGATGACGAACGAGTAGAGGCAGATCTCGCCCAGCATGAAGGACCAGTGGTCCGGGAAGATCTTCCGCAGGTTGGCCTTGGCGAGGGAGTAGATCCCCAGCCGGCCGTCCGTCCAGTCAGCCGCGGCCTCCCACTTGCTGGCGGGCTTGGCACGCGTGCTGGACGGCTTGGCGGCACCGGTCGTGGTGCTGCTCGCGCTACTCATCGAGCACGCTCCCAGAAGCTCGGGCCGACGGGCTCCGCGAAGTCGCCGGTGGCGACCAGGTTGCCCTTGTCGTCAGTGGTGATCTTCAGCTGCGGCAGCGGGTGACCGGCCGGGCCGAAGATGACGCGCGCGCCGTCCGCCAGGTCGAAGGTCGACTGGTGGCAGGGGCAGAGCGCGTGGTGGGTCTGCTGCTCGTACAGGCTGATCGGGCAACCGACGTGGGTGCAGATCTTCGAGTAGGCCAGGATGCCCTCGAAGCCCAGGTCCTTGGACGTGTCGTCCTTGATGTCCTCCGGCGCGATGCGCACCAGCATCAGGGCGTCCTTGGCGATCCGCTGCTGGAAGTCCTCGTCGTGGGTGCTCAGGCCCTCGGGCATGGCGAAGGTCAGCGAGCCGACGGCGACGTCCTGCGGCTTCAGCGGCAGCATGGTGTTCATGTTGACCAGCTGCAGCGGCTTGGCCGGCGTCGCCTCCTTCCAGCCGGTCTCCTGGAGCTTCTTCTCCGGGAGCGGGCCGAGGTCGCGGAGCAGGACCACGCCGGAGAGCGGGACCAGCGCCATCGAACCGATGAGGGTGTTGCGGATCATCTTGCGGCGGCCGAAGCCGGACTCGGCGGCGCCGGTCTTGAACTGCTCGATGACGTCCGCGCGGACCTCGTCGTCGGCCTCGATCGGGTGACGCTCGGCCGGCAGCTCGACGTCCGACATCAGGGTGCGGGCCCAGTGGACCGCGCCCGCGCCGATCATGAAGAGGGCGACACCCAGGGTCAGGCCCAGCGCGAAGTTCATCGCGCTGACGTGGCCCAGCGGGAAGATGTAGACGATCTTGTCCGGGTCGATCGCCACGTACGAGACGATGAAGCCGACGGTGGCGATCATCGAGATCACGAACATCAGCGAGACCTGGCGCTCGGCGCGCCGGGCCGCCTGCTCGTCGATGTCGGTGCGGCGGGGCTCGTGGGCGGGCAGGCCCGGGTCGGCGAACGGGTTGCCGTGCTCGGCCACCTCGCCGGCGGAGCCGTGGGACTCCGGGAGCTTCTCTTCTGACATGTCGTGGCTCATGACTTCTTGGCCTTGGTGGTGTGGGCGGCGACCCAGATCGCGACCGCGATGAGCGTGCCAAGACCGAAGATCCAGCCGAACAGACCCTCGGTCACCGGACCGAGGCTGCCGAGCGTGAGACCGCCGGGGTTGGGCTCGTCGCTAGTGGTGTGGCGGACGAAGGCCACGATCTGCTTCTTCTGCTCCTCGGGCATGGTGGTGTCCGGGAACGACGGCATGTTCTGCGGGCCGGTCTGCATGGCCTCGTAGATGTGCTTGGGATCCACGCCCTCCAGCGACGGGGCGTACTTGCCCTTGGTCAGGGCACCACCCTGGCCGGCGAAGTTGTGGCACTGGGCGCAGTTGGTGCGGAACAGCTCGCCACCCTTGGAGATGTCGTCGGGGTTGGTCGAGGTGTACTGCTCCTCCGTCGGGATCACCGGGCCGGGGCCGAGGGAGGCGACGTAGGCGGCGAGCTGGTCGATCTCGGCCTGCGTGTAGATGGCCTTCTTGCGCGGCACCTGGGCGCCGGGCTGCTGGGCCGGCATGCGACCGGTGCCGACCTGGAAGTCGACGGCGGCGGAACCGACGCCGACCAGGCTCGGACCGTCACTGCTGCCCTGGCCGTTCAGGCCGTGGCAGGAGGAGCAACCGACGGCGAAGAGCTTCTTGCCCTCATCGATCGCGAGCGACTGCGCGGCGACGTCGGCCTGCGCCTTGCCGGCGGGAGCGAACGCGGCGTACAGCCCCCCGGTTGCCGCCAGGGCGAGAAGTAGGACGACCAGCGCCGCCAATGGGTGGCGCCGTCGTGCGGAGAGCTTTTTCACGGAATAACCCCGGTGTCAGGATCTGGTCGACTGGTGGGTGCACCCGGCGGCCGGTCTGGCCGGCACGAGGCTGCCTGTCTAGGGCTGCGCGCGCGGTCGGTCGGTGGGAGCGTCGGCACCGGCAGAAGCGGCCCGTCGCCGGTGAGGGCGGGGGCCGCAGCCGGTGGCCAGCGACCTGATCAGCTGGTTACTTGATCAGGTAGATGGTCGCGAACAGGCCGATCCACACGACGTCGACGAAGTGCCAGTAGTACGACACGACGATCGCGGCGGTGGCCTGCTCGTGCGTGAAGCGCTTGGCTGCGTACGTCCGTCCCAGGACCAGCAGGAAGGCGATCAGACCACCCGTCACGTGCAGGCCGTGGAAGCCGGTGGTCAGGTAGAACACCGTGCCGTACGGGTCGGAGGACAGCGACAGACCATCCTTCTTGACCAGCTCGGTGTACTCGTAGACCTGGCCGCCGATGAAGACCGCGCCCATGACGAACGTGATGATGAACCACATGCGGAGCTTCTTCACGTCACCGCGCTCGGCGGCGAACACGCCGAGCTGGCAGGTGAGCGAGGAGAGCACCAGGACGGTGGTGTTGACCGAGGAGAACGCCACGTTGAGGGCGTGGGCCTTCTCGGTCCAGAACTCGGCTCCCTTCACGGAGCGGAGCGTGAAGTACATCGCGAAGAGGGCCGCGAAGAACATCAACTCGGAACTGAGCCAGACGATCGTTCCGACGCTGACCATGTTCGGCCGGTTGACCGATCCGTGCGCGTGCCCGGTTTCTACTGCTGTTGCTGTCGCCACGACGGACATTATGTCGGTCCCTTATTCCGTCTTCACGCCGGGGGGTGTCCCTCGGAGTGTCCGGTGCGTGCGGTATGCCCGCTTGGGGGTCGACATGGTGGCCGGACGGGGGCTGAGCAGCGGCGTGTCCCTTTTCTGACGGTTCCTCGGAGCACTCTACGACCCCGTTGCCCGGCGCGTCGCTGCACGGTCGGAGCAGCCGCGGGAGGTAGGGGAGTGGGCCCGGGGTCGGCCGTACGGGTGGACCGGGCGGGTCCGGGTGACGGGCCGTCCTCCAGGAGGGTGAGACCAGGGCGCGGCGGCTTGAGGAGGAACGTGCGCGAGGGGCACTCGGCGGAGGGTGATCGGGAGTAGCATCCGGATCAGGCGAACGTGGTCCGGATCACACTTGAGGGAGCAGGGTCCATGGCGTACACGACCGATGAGACGCTCACCGTCCTCGTCTACAGCGACGACCGCAACACCCGCGAGCAGGTGCTGACGGCGCTCGGCCGTCGGCCCGCCGAGGATCTTCCGGAGCTGTCCTACCTGGAGTGCGCGACCACCCCGGCGGTGCTCAAGGCGCTGGAGAAGGGCGGCGTGGACCTCTGCGTGCTGGACGGCGAGGCGGTCCCGGCCGGCGGGCTGGGGCTCGGGCGCCAGCTGAAGGACGAGATCTACGGCTGCCCGCCGGTGCTGGTGCTGATCGGCCGGCCGCAGGACTCCTGGCTCGCCGCCTGGAGCCGGGCCGACGCCGCGATCTCCCACCCGGTGGACCCGGTGGCGCTGGCCGAGGCGGTCGCCACCCTGCTGCGGGCGCGGGTGGCCAAGCGGGCACCGGCGGCCCGCTGAGCGGCGGCGTCTCAGTACTAGAGAAGACGGGGCCATGGGGGCCCCGCCGGTCGATAGGCTGGCTCCATCCGTACGGACGCCCCCCGGAGCGGGGGGACAGACGACAGCTGGAGTCAGCCATGGTGAACGTGAACCCTGCGAACGGCGGTAGCGACCCCGCGCAGGTGGTCCGCTCCTGGCCGGATCTCCTGACGGCGCTGTTGAAGGGGGAGGACCTCGACCGCTCCTCCACCGCGTGGGCGATGGACCGGATCATGAGCGGCGAGGCCTCCCCCGCCCAGGTGGCCGGCTTCATGATCGCGCTGCGGTTCAAGGGCGAGACGGTCGACGAGGTCACCGGCCTGGTGGACGCGATGTACGCGCACGCCGAGCCGCTGGACATCGCCGGCCCGGCGGTGGACATCGTCGGCACCGGCGGCGACCGGGCGAAGACCGTCAACATCTCCACGATGTCGGCGATCGTCGCGGCGGCGGCCGGTGCCAAGGTGGTGAAGCACGGCAACCGTGCCGCCTCCTCCTCCAGCGGGTCCTCGGACGTGCTGGAGAAGCTCGGGGTGGCGCTGGACCTCTCCGCCCGGCGGGTCGCCGAGGTGGCCGAGGAGGTCGGGCTCACCTTCTGTTTCGCGGCGAAGTTCCACCCCTCGATGCGGCACGCCGCCACCGCCCGGCGCGACCTCGGGGTGCCGACCGCCTTCAACATCCTCGGCCCGCTGACCAACCCGGCCAAGGTCACCTCCCACGCCATCGGCTGCTTCGACACCCGGCTGGCCGGGCTGATCGCCGGGGTGCTCGCCCGGCGCGGCTCGACGGCGCTGGTCTTCCGCGGCGACGACGGGCTGGACGAGCTGACCATCACCACCACCTCGCGGGTGTGGGTGGTGCGCGACGGGGTGGTCACCGAGACCTCCTTCGACCCGCGGGAGGTCGGCATCGAGCTGGTCGGCATCGAGTCGCTGCGCGGCGGGGACCCGGCGTACAACGCGGAGGTTGCGCGCCGTCTGCTGGCGGGGGAGCGCGGGCCGGTGCGGGACGCCGTCCTGCTGAACACGGCGGCGGCGCTGGTCGCGCTCGACCTGGGCGACGCGCCGCTGGTGGAGCAGCTCGCGGCGGGCATGGCGCGGGCGGCGGAGGCCATCGACTCGGGCACCGCGCAGGAGCTGCTGCGGCGTTGGTCGGAGGCCACCAGCCGTAGCTGAAGCGGTAGTCGGGAGCCCGTGCCGGAACGACCGGCGCGGGCTTCTCGGCTGTCCGGATGGTGGATGCCCGTTTGACCACCCGCCGGACCCGACCCTAGAGTCGGCGCCAGGTCATGAGTGACAGCGTCAAGCCCCAGCTTGCTGTCCGGCAACCCTCCGTCCGTGGCGGGGTGCCCTGGGTGAGGACCGGGTCGCCACGGCAAACCGTCCGTGCGACAAGCGCGGACACCCGACGAGTGGCACTCCCGGGGTCCCAGGCCCTTGAAGGAGTGCATCCTCATGTCCCTTTCGACCGAAATCTGCTCCCCGCTCGCCGTGCTCGGCTCCGACGTCCGGGTCCCGCTCGCCAGCGGTGAGAAGGTCGGCTACGCGGCGCTCGACTACGCGGCCAGCGCGCCGGCGCTGCAGCGGGTGTGGGACGACGTCGCCGCCTACGCGCCGTACTACGGCAGCGTGCACCGCGGTGCCGGGTATCTCTCGCAGCTGTCCACCGACCTCTTCGAGCAGAGCCGCCGCACCGTCGCCGAGTTCCTCGACCTGCGCGAGGGCGACCAGGTGGTCTTCACCCGGGCCACCACCGACTCGCTCAACCTGCTGGCCGCCGCCGTGCCGGCCGGCACCCGGGTGTTCGCCTTCGAGACCGAGCACCACGCCTCGCTGCTGCCCTGGGCGCACGCCGGACTGGACGTGACCTACCTGCGCGCGCCGCGCTCCCGGGCCGAGGCCGTGGCCGCCCTGGACACCGCGCTCGCCGAGGCGCCAGAGGGCCCCAAGCTGCTCTGCGTCACCGGCGCCTCCAACGTGACCGGCGAGCTCTGGCCGGTCGCCGAGCTGACCGGGACGGCGCACCGGCACGGCGCCCGGGTGGTGCTGGACGCCGCCCAGCTGGCCCCGCACCACCGGGTCTCGGTGCGCGAGCTGGACGTCGACTGGATCGCCTTCTCCGGCCACAAGCTCTACGCGCCGTTCGGCGCCGGGGTGCTGGCCGGCCGGGCGGACTGGCTGGACGCGGCCGAGCCGTACCTGGCCGGCGGCGGGGCGACCCGGACGGTGGCCCGGGAGGCGGACGGCTCGGTGGCCGTGCAGTGGCAGACCGGACCGGCCCGGCACGAGGCCGGCTCGCCGAACGTCATCGGCGCCTACGCGATCGCCTCGGCCTGCCGTGCGCTGGGCGAGGCCGGCTTCGACGCGCTGGAGGCCCGCGAGCGGCAGTTGGTCGACCGGCTCACCGCGGGGCTGGCGGAGGTTCCGCAGGTCAAGGTGCTGAACCTGTTCGGCGCCGGCTCGGCCCGGGTGGGCGTGCTGTCCTTCGTCGTCCGGGGCTGGAACAGCTCGCACTTCTCGGCCGCGCTGTCCGCCGAGTACGGCATCGGGGTCCGCGACGGCCTCTTCTGCGCCCACCCGCTGGTGCGCACCCTGCTGGACGACGAGGCCACCGCCGTCGAGTCCAGCTGTGGCGCTCCGGACCCCTCGCTGCCGGGCGAGCGCAGCCTGAACGCGATCCGGGTCAGCTTCGGCGCCGGGACTCCGGACGAGCACATCGACCGCTTCCTCGCCGCCGTCCGCGAGCTGGTCACGGACGGCGCGGCGTGGAACTACCGCAACGAGGGCGGGCGTTGCGTCGTGGACACGCGTCGGGAGGGCTGAGCGCGGGCGCTCCGCTACTCGTCCAGGCCGAGGGCGAAGGCGGCTTCCAGATCGTGCTGGGAGTAGGTGCGGAAGGCGATCTGGGTCTCGGTGTGGGCCACCCCCGGGACCTTGTTGAGCCGGCCGGGGATGACCTCGGCCAGGTCGTCGTGGCGGCGGACCCGGACCATCGCCACCAGGTCGTACCCGCCCGTCACCGAGTAGACCTCGCTGACGCCCTCGATGGCGGCGATGGCTTCGGCGATCTCCGGGATGCGGTCGACACTGGTCTTGATCAGGACGATGGCGGTGATCACTGTTCGGGCTCCTTTGTGGGGTGCCGCCAGCGTATCGGGCGTCAGCCGGGCCGTCGCGGGGGGTTGCGGGCCAGGGTGCAGGCGTAGAGGAAGCCGGCCGAGAAGCCGATCACGTGGACCAGGTAGGCCACCCCGGGGCCCGCCGAGTGCACCGACCACCACTGCAGCGCGAACCAGAGGCCGAGCACCAGCCAGGCCGGGAAGCGCAGCGGCAGGAAGAACAGCAGCGGGACGAGGGTGGTCACCCGGGCGCGCGGGTGGAAGCGCAGGTAGGCGCCCAGGACGGCGGAGATCGCACCGGAGGCTCCGATGAGCACCCGGGTGCAGTCCGGCGAGTGCGCCTCGGCGAGCGCGAAGCCGTACGTGGCCAGGCTGCCGGCGGCGAGGTAGAAGACGGCGTACCGGGCCCGGCCCAGCCGCCGCTCGACGGTGGGGCCGAAGACGTGGAGGAAGAGCAGGTTGCCCAGCAGGTGCAGCCAGCCGGCGTGCAGGAAGAGGCCGGTGAGGGCGGACAGGGCCGGGTGCTTGCCCGGGGTCGGGGCGGCCGGGCAGCCGGGAACCGGGTCGGGGGCCTCGGTCAACTGTTCGGCGGTGAGCGGCCGTCCGGTCAGCAGTTCGGCCGGAACGGCGCCCCAGCGCTGCTCGTACCGCTGCTCCGCGCAGACCCGGGTCCGGCCGGTGCCGTACAGCGGATTGAGCCCGGCGGCCGGGCCGAGGAGGAAGACCAGGGTGTTGACGGCGATCAGCGCATACGTGACCGCCGGGGCGGCCACCTCCGGCCGGCCGCCCCGCGCGGCGGTGTGGTCGGGGGCCGCGAGCGCCATGCGGCCAAGCATCCCTCCGGGCGCCGCAGGTGACACGGCGGTTTACGGCAGGTGGACTAGCCCCGCTATTCCGCTGACCGGTGGTCGCGACGGTTGCCCCAGGCAATAGGCTTGGGGCGGGCATTCCCGCCTCCCGCCGCCGACGCCGGGGCTCCGGGGGGAGCGCCTGGCCCACGCAGGGACCACCCGAGAGGACCCCCCGATGACCGTCCCCGCCCTGACCGCCGAGACGCGCTGGCGCTGCACGCTGTGTGGCAATCTCACCCGGTTCGACGTGACCCGCACCGCGCGGGTGACCGAGTTCCTGCACTTCGACCTGGCCGGAGACTCCAAGGTCGAGGAGACCGAGGTGCTGAGCGAGACCGTCGAGTCGGTGCGCTGCCGCTGGTGCAACGCCGTCGACCAGGTCGAGCTGGTGGCCCGTCCGGGCGCCGAGGGCGCGGAGGCCCCGGCCGAGCAGGGCTGATCCTCGCCGGTGCGGCGGGCGGTGCGCGGCGCGCCCGTCCGCCACGCCGGACAATGCAGAACAAGAACAAGACGCACGGAGCGTGACGACGGGGGGTCGCGGCCGTACCCCGCCGGAAAACAGGATCGGAGCCGAGGACGTGGTGGACGCAGCGAAGGAGCCCGGCGAAGCGCAGGGGCTTCGGCCCGCTGCGCAGGCGCAGGTGTCGGACGCCGGGACCGGGCCGGCGGAGGGCGCTGTGCCCGGCGCCGTCGACGCGGCGGCCGTCGGCCCCGAGGCCGTCGAGGCGGAGATCGGTTCGTCCGACCCGTCCGATCAGTCCGGCCCGTCCGACTCCTCCGATGTCTCCGAGTCCGCGTCGGAGCGTGGCGCCGAGAAGCTGGACCGGCCGCTGCCCGAGGGGGTGCGCCGACGCGTGGTCGGGCTGGCCTCGGACGCGCTGGGCGGACTGCCGCCGGGCGAGCTCCCGCAGAGCCTGCGTCAGTACGTGAAGTTCACCCCCGCGCGGCGCGCCAAGTACGCGGCCACCGCGCTGGCGGCCGCGCTGGAGGCGGAGCCGGCCTTCCGGGTGCGGATAGCGGAGCGGCTGCGACTGGGGCAGCCGGACCTGGTGAGGGCGCTGGAGTCGGGAAGCGTCCCCGGCGCCGCCGATCCGATGGATGTCGCCGCCGCCGCCTACCTGGTGCGCTCGGCGGGTTGGAGCCGGCTGGTCGCCGAGGCCGGCGAGGAGGCCGAGCGGGCCGGCGCCGAGGACGCGGCCGCGGAGGCGGCCCGGCTGGTGGAGAAGCTGCAGGCCGAGCTGGCCGAGGTGCGGGCCACCGCGCGGGCGGACCTGGACCGGCAGCGCGCGGAGTTCGAGGGTGTCCGGCGGGAGGCCGAGTCGCTGCGCAAGAAGGTGCGGTCGCTGGAGAGCGACACCCGCCGGGCGCAGGCCGAGACGCGTCGGGTGGCCGGGGAGCTGGAGGCCGCGAAGGCGCAGGGCGCGGCCGAGCGCGGCGCGGCCGAGACCGAGGCGCGGCGGCTCAAGCACCGGGTGTCCGAACTGGAGAACGCCGCCGAGCAGGGCCGCCGGTCGGCCCGCGAGGGGCGCAGCGTCGAGGACATGCGGCTGCGGCTGCTGCTGGACACCGTGCTGCAGTCCGCCCAGGGCCTGCAGCGGGAGCTGGCGCTGCCGGTCTCCCAGATCCGCCCGGCGGACCTGGTGGAGGCGGTGGTGCCGGGCGCGGCCTCGCCGCACGACGTGGCGCGGCGGGGGCTGGCCGAGGACGACCCGGCGCTGCTGGACCAGCTGCTGGCGATCCCGCAGGTGCACCTGGTGGTGGACGGTTACAACGTGACCAAGACCGGCTATCCGACGCTGCCGCTGGAGCAGCAGCGGATCCGGCTGCTGGGCGGGTTGGCGATGCTGGCCCAGCGCACCCAGGCGGAGGTCACCTGTGTGTTCGACGGGCAGGACCTGGACGTTCCGGTGATGATGGCGCCGCCGCGCGGGGTCCGGGTGCGGTTCAGCCGGACCGGGGAGACCGCGGACGAGCTGATCCGCCGTCTGGTGCGGGCGGAGCCGCAGGGCCGTCCGGTGGTGGTGGTCTCCGCCGACCGGGAGGTCGCGGAGGGCGTGCGGAAGGCGGGCGCGCGCCCGGTGGCGTCGGTGCTGCTGCTGAACCGGCTGGCGCGGCCCTGAGCGTCGGCCCGGTAGGATGACACCTGGTCAGCGTCGTGTCCGCGACGGTGTGCGGGTGTGGTGAAGTCGGTGTGGGGAACGGAGTTCACGCCTTCGGGGGAGTGGCAAAGCGGATAGATCCGCACTAGGGTCTGGCGTCAAACCTATTTTCCGGTATCTCATCCGATCGGGTGAGTCCGTTGGAAGAAGGAGCCGGTCCCTTGGCCTCCCACCGCCGTCCCAAGCAGCCGAGCCGCGCGCGGGTCTCCGTGCTCACCGCTGCCGCTGCGACCGCGGTCGCCCTCTCCGCCCAGGTGGCCGCGCACGCCGCGCCGCAGCCGAACAAGACGGACGTCAAGGCGCAGATCGACCAGCTCCAGGAGGAGCAGGAGCAGGCGGCGGAGAAGTACAACGGCGCCAAGGAGCGGGCCGACCAGCTGCGCAAGCAGGCCGACCAGCTGCAGGACCAGGTGGCCCGCGGCCAGGAGCAGATGACCCAGCTGCAGGGCGGCCTGGCCGAGGTGGCGGGCGACCAGTACCGCAGCGGCGGCATCGACCCGTCCGTCCAGCTGATGCTCTCTTCCGACCCGTCCGGCTACCTGGACAAGGCCTCCACCGTCCAGCAGGCCAGCACCACCCAGGCCGAGGCGCTCAAGTCGCTGCTGGACGAGCAGCGCCGGCTGGACCAGGAGAAGACCGAGGCGGCCGCCGTGCTGGCCTCGCTGGACAGCACCACCAAGGACCTGAACCAGGCCAAGGCGGACGTCAACACCAAGCTGCAGGCCGCCCAGGACCTGCTGAACTCGCTCAGCGCCGCCGAGCGCACCGCGCTGAAGGCCCAGCAGGCGCAGGACGACCGGGCCTCGCGCGGCAGCGACCGGGTCGACCTGAGCAACCTGCCGCCGGCCAGCGGGTACGCCGCGGTGGCCGTCGCCAAGGCGATGAGCAAGCAGGGCTCGCCGTACGTGTGGGGCGCCACCGGCCCGAGCACCTTCGACTGCTCCGGTCTGATGCTCTGGGCGTACGGCCAGGCCGGCGTCTCGCTGCCGCGCACCTCGCAGGAGCAGGGCCACTACGGCACCGCGGTGCCCGGACTGGCCGCGGCCCAGCCCGGCGACCTGGTCATCTACGGCGGCGACATGCACCACGTCGGGATGTACATCGGCAACGGCATGGTGGTCCACGCGCCGCACACCGGTGACGTGGTGAAGGTGATGAAGGCCGACGCGATGCCGATCAACACCATTCGCCGGGTCTGACGGCCCGACACGCCGGAGGGCCCCCGACGGCCCCTGTGATCCGCGCCACCTCCGACGGGGGTGGCGTTCGGGTTTTCGACCGTTTCGCGGCGGACGGGTGAGACCTGATCAGCCTTGCGTGCGGTCGCGATCACCATCGGTCATTTTCACAAAAGAACTTGGGTAATCTTCCGTCTTTTTTCTGACAAGGATTTGAACCGATCACGGTTCAGTTACTAGGGTCGTGCCCCGAACCACCGCACTGTCGATCACCCAGCCAGGGTGGCGGCGGTGGTTACCGTCGAGTTCGCAAGGCAGCGGGGCAGGTCGAAGCGACTGCCCGACAGGGGAGCCCAGTGGTCGGGGGCGCTGCGGAGCGGAGCCGGGGAACCACGTTCCTCCGGGGTGAATCGGCGCCAGGTCGGCCGCTGGAACGGCCGTGAGGCGTCGTAGGGCATGCTTCCGGCCCGAACCCGTCAGCTCACCCGGTAGGCGGACGTAGGAAGAAGGAGCCCGCCTTCGTGGCGTCCCATCGTCGTCCCAAGCCAGCCAGTCGCGCCCGGGTCTCGATCCTGACCGGTGTCGCCGCCGCTGCCGTCGCCCTCTCCGCGCAGTCCGGTGCCCACGCCGACCCGCAGCCGACCAAGGACCAGGTCAAGGAGCAGGTCGACCAGCTCAACGAGCAGGCCGAGGTGGCGACCGAGCAGTACAACGCCGCCCAGGAGAAGCAGCAGACCCTGGAGAAGCAGGTCGCCGGTCTGCAGGACCAGGTGGCCCGTCAGCAGGCCCAGGTGACCGAGCTGCAGGGTGGTCTCGCCGAGATCGCCGGGGAGCAGTACCGCAACGGCGGCATATCCCCGACCGTCCAGCTGATGTTCTCGTCCAGCCCGGACAGCTTCCTCAACCAGGCCGGCGCGCTGAACCAGGCCGGTGACACCCAGAAGAACCAGCTGAAGCAGCTCCAGGAGCAGCAGCGCAAGCTCGACCAGGACCGCACCGAGGCCCAGGGCAAGCTCGCCGAGCTGGAGTCGACCACTCAGCAGCTGAAGGCCTCCAAGGACGAGGTCCAGACCAAGCTGAAGGCCGCCCAGGACCTGCTCAACACCCTGACCGAGCAGGAGCGCCAGGCGCTGCGCGCGGCCGAGGAGAAGGCCGCCGCCGACGCCAAGGCCCAGGCCGACGCCGCCGCGAAGGCGCAGCAGAACGCCGACCGCGCCTCGCGCGACAACAGCCGCACCGACATCTCCACGCCGTCGTCCACGCCGGTCAAGCCGATCGTCGCCGGCAGCTCGCGCGGCGGCGCGGCCCTCTCGGCCGCCGCCTCCAAGGTCGGCAGCCCGTACGTGTGGGGCGCCACCGGCCCGAGCTCCTTCGACTGCTCCGGCCTGATGGTCTGGGCGTTCAACCAGGTCGGCGTGTCGCTGCCGCGCACCTCGCAGGAGCAGGCCCACGCCGGCACCCGGATCGGCACCGACCTGTCCCAGGCCCAGCCCGGCGACCTGCTGATCTTCTACGGGGACGCCCACCACGTCGGCATCTACGCCGGCAACGGCCAGGTGCTGCACGCTCCCAAGCCGGGTGCCTCGGTCCGCTACGAGGCCGTCACCAACATGCCGCTGAGCGGCATCGTGCGGGTCTGACCCCACCTCGGCTCCTCCCAGGCCCGGCCTTCCACCACGGAAGGCCGGGCCTGCGGCGTTGGCGGCCGCTCGGGCCAATGTCCGATTACGGGTCAAATATTCGGGTCCGGTGGGGTTTGGACTCGCTTGCCCGGACTCGCTAACGTCTGCCACCGGACTCCCGCTCGACGGCCGCCCGCCATGGGCGGCCGCGGGGGCCGCGCCGCAGGATTGGAGCCGCTGCCGCCATGCCCGTGCACCGCCGTTCCCAACTGCTCGCCCGTGCGCTGGTGCTGACGGCGGCCGCCACCACCGCGCTGGGCGTGGCGACCGGCGGCGGCGCCCACGCCGCCCCCGGCAGCCCGGACCCGGCCGACCGCAAGGACGTCCAGGCGCAGGTCGAGCAGCTCTACGAGGAGGCCGAGCAGGCGTCCGAGCAGTACAACGCCGCGCAGGAGGCCCAGCGCCGGCTCCAGGGGGAGACCACGATCCTGCAGGGCGAAATCGCCGTCGCCCAGGACCAGCTCAACGAACTGCGCGGCGACCTGGCGACCGTGGCCGGGGCCGAGTACCGCGGCGGCGGGATGACCCAGACCGCGCAGCTGATGCTGTCCTCCGACCCGGAGGGCTACCTCGCCCGCGCCCGCACCATGGGCCAGGCGGCGCAGCGGCAGCAGGAGACGCTGCACGAGCTCGTCATCCGCCAGCGCCGGCTCGACCAGCGGCGGACCGAGGCCACCGGCAAGCTCGCTGAGCTGGACCAGGCCCGCCGCTCGCTCGCCGACGGCAAGCAGCAGATCCAGCAGCGGCTGGCCAGGGCACAGAAGCTGCTCAACGGCCTCGGAGCCGCCGAACGGGCCAGGATGGCCGCCCAGGACGCCCGGGACGCCGAGCAGCGCGCCACCCGCGGCACCGACCGGCTGGACCTCGGCACCGCCCCGCCCGCCTCCGAGCGCGGCGCGGCCGCGCTGGCCGCCGCGGTGCGGATGATCGGCTCGCCGTACGTCTACGGAGCCACCGGGCCCCGCGCGTTCGACTGCTCCGGTCTGATGTACTACAGCTGGCGGCAGGCCGGAGTGACCCTGCCGCGCACCTCGCAGGCCCAGGCGTACGCCGGCCGGCGGATTAACCTCTCCGAAGCGCGACCGGGAGACCTGGTGATCTTCTACCGGGACATGCACCACGTCGGCATGTACGCCGGCGGTGGCGTGATCGTGCACGCCCCCTACCCGGGCGCCAAGGTCCGCTACGAGAGCGTCAACGCCATGCCGGTCTCGGGGGTGGTCCGGCTCTGAGCGCGTCGCAGTCCGGCCCCGCCGGACCCGTTCCGGTGCACATACCCCGCCGCGCGCTGTCCCGGCGGGGTGCGCTGCTGCTCGCCGTCGGCGGGCTGGCCCAGCTGTCGCTGCCGCCGCTCGCCCCGGCGGCGGCACCGGCCCGGCCGGCCGCCGACCGGCGCGCCGAGGTGGCGGCCGTGTTGGCGGAGCGGGCGCGGACGCTGTCGGCCCGGTCGGGGCTGCCGGTGGCCGAGGCGGCGTACCGCAACCTGGTGCTCGCCGCGGGCGGCGGGCCCGACCGGCTGACCGCCGCGGCCGACCTGGCGGTGCGGATCGCCGGGTACGACGACCACCCCGTGGTGTACCCGCGCCGGATCGAACTGGCCGCAGCCGCGGACGGCTGGCGGGTCGAGAGCGAGGAGAGCGCCGACGGGCTGCCGGCGCTCTGGGACTTCGGCCCCGCGCGATCGGCGCCGGGCACGCACAGCCTGGTGCTCGGTTCGGCCGACGGCCCCGACCCGGCCGGGCTGGTCGCGGTGGCCGACCGCGCGGTGCCCGCCGTCGCGGAGGTCTGGGGAGACGCCTGGCCCGGCCGGCTGCTGCTCGAACTGCCCGCCACCGAGGAGCGGTTCGCCCGGCTGCTGGAGGGCGACCCGGCCGGCTGGGCGGGCATGGCGGCGGTCACCGTGGCCGCCCCCGGCGCGCCCCGGAACACCCCGGCGGACCGGGTGCTGGTCAACCCCGAGGCGTACGGTCGGCTCAGCGACTTCGGCCGGCAGGTGGTCGTCACGCACGAGGCCACCCACGTCGCGACCAGGTCCGACACCCGGGCCTGGACACCACTGTGGCTCTCCGAGGGCGTCGCCGACTGGACCGCCTACCGCGACAGCGGCCGCAGCCCGCAGCAGATCGCCCCCGAGCTGGCCCGGGACGTCGCCGCCGGGAGACTCCCCGCCGAACTGCCCGCCGACCGGGACTTCGCCGCCGGCGCCACCGGCATCGCCCAGGCCTACGAGCAGTCCTGGCTCGCCTGCGAGCTGATCGCCCGCCGCAACGGGCCGCAGCGGCTGGTCGCCTTCTACCGGGCGGTCGGTGCGGACGACGGGCAGGGCGAGGACCGCGAGCGCCGCACGGACCGGCTGCTGCGCGCCGAACTGGGCGTCGGCCTGGCCGAGTTCACCCGGCTCTGGCTGGACGAGGTGGCGGCGCTGAAGGACTGAGGCCGGCGGGCCGCAGCGGCAGCGTCAGCGCCGCGGCTCGGCCGGCGTGCCCAGGTGGTCGATGCCGTCCAGCAGGTCCTGCTCGTACGCGATGCCCGGGCGCACCGGGTAGCCGGCGGCCGGCAGCGCGGCCGGCTCGCGGTCCAGCACCACGGTCGCGGGCAGCGGCGCCTCGCCGCGGGTGGAGCGCCAGAGCCGGACGCAGGAGAGCACGGTGGCGGCCAGCAGCAGCAGGTTGCGCAGCGCCAGCACCGTGACGGCGCCGGGGTCGCTCGCCAGGACCTGGGTGAACATGGTCGGGAACTCGACCAGCGTCAGCGGGCAGGCGAGCAGGACCAGCAGCGCCACCGGCCGCTGGCTGGTGCCGCGCACGGTCAGGCAGACCGCCGCGACGCCGACCAGCCAGACCAGGTACTGCGGGCTGATCACCCGGCTGGTCACCACGAAGATCAGCAGCGCGCACAGCGCCGCGTCGTACATGGTGGCCGCGTTGCGGCGCTTGGAGGTGAAGCGCCACAGCAGCAGCCAGAGGAAGCCCAGCACGGTGCCGGCCATCATCACCTTGCTGATCACGCCGACCCACGGCCCGAGCATCTCGGGGGAGCCGTAGTTCATGGTGACCCGGCCGTCCCAGCCCCCGGCGATCCGGGCGACGTGCAGCGGCAGCGCGCCGACCGACTCGACCTCGATGCCGCGGTCCTTCTGGAAGGCCAGGAAGTCGAAGGCGCCGTTCATGCCGGCCGCGAGCAGGAAGCCGATCGAGACGGCGGTGGCCCCCGCCAGCGTCCAGGAGCGGCGGGTCCGGCGGCCGGAGGGGGTGCCGATCAGGCCGAGCAGCGGCCAGACCTTCACGATGCCGCCCAGGCCCAGCAGCAGCCCGCCGACCGCCGGGCGGCGGATCAGCGCCAGCAGGCCGGCCAGGGCGACCGCGGTGACGATCATGTCGAAGCGGTTGTAGATCATCGGGCCGAGCAGCGGGACGCCGACCACCCACATCCAGGCGCCGGTCAGCGCCCGGCCCCGGCGCAGGCCGGTGCGGATCAGCAGCGCGGCCGCGGCGGCGTCGGCGATCCCGCAGATCACCCAGAACGAGACCAGGTACGACCAGGGCAGCAGACCCGGCAGCAGGATCACCAGGGCGGCGCCCGGCGGGTACTGCCAGGTCACGTCGTCGAACGGGAAGGTGCCGGTCTGCAGCACGCCGTACCAGGCGTGGTAGATCATCCACACGTCGGCGGTGACGTCGCCGCCGGGGGACTTCAGCACGCCGGTGATCAGCAGTACCAGCACGGTGCGGGTGGCCACCCAGGTCGCGCCGAGCGCGGCCAGCGCCCCGAGCGGGCGGCCGAGGCGGCCGCGCGAAGAACCGGGCTCGGTGGCCGGGGCCAATTCCACTGCGCTCCCTCGTTCGTCTCGGACGTCCTCACCGGAGGCGTCGTACTGACGGACGCCCGGGCCGCGTCGCACGGCGGCCTAGGTACTAGGACTGACCCGGCGGTCAAACGGTTGCCGTGCGCGCTTCCGTTCCCGGCGGGCCATGGTGTTGACCTATCGTACGGATCACCCAGCGGTACACCGAGCACCCCCCGACCGAGCGAGCCGTGGCCTGATGCACAGAACCTTGATCGTCACCAATGACTTCCCGCCCCGACCGGGAGGTATCCAGGCCTTCGTGCACAACATGGCCGTCCGTCAGCCCGCAGGAAGCATCGTGGTGTACGCCTCGACCTGGCGCGACGGCAGCGAGGTGCGGCGCTTTGACTCCGAGCAGCCGTTCCCGGTGATCCGGGACCGGACGAAGGTGATGGTTCCCACACCCCGGGTCACCCGGCGGGCCGCCGAGATCCTGCGCGCCGAGAAGTGCGACTCGGTCTGGTTCGGTGCCGCCGCCCCGCTCGGCCTGATGGCGCCCACGCTGCGCCGGGCCGGCGCCGGACGGCTGCTCGGCATGACCCACGGGCACGAGGCCGCCTGGGCCCAGCTGCCGGTCTCCCGGCAGCTGCTGCGCCGGATCGGCGCGGGCACCGACGTGCTGACCTACCTGGGCGAGTACACCCGCTCCCGGATCGCCGCCGCGGTCGGGCCGCAGGCCGCGGCCCGGATGGTGCAGTTGCCGCCGGGCGTGGACGAGACGACCTTCCACCCGGGCTCCGGGGGCGCCGAGGTCCGCCGCCGGCTCGGACTGGCGGACCGGCCGGTCGTGGTCTGCGTCTCCCGCCTGGTGCCGCGCAAGGGCCAGGACACCCTGATCGAGGCGATGCCGCAGATCCTGGCCGACGTGCCGGACGCGGTGCTGCTGATCGTCGGCGGCGGCCCGTACCGGGCGGACCTGGAGAAGCTGGCCGACGCCAAGGGCGTCCGGGACTCGGTGCGGTTCACCGGCTCGGTGCCGTGGGAGGAGCTGCCCGCCCACTACGGGGCCGGGGACGTCTTCGCGATGCCCTGCCGGACCCGGCGCGGGGGGCTGGACGTCGAGGGCCTGGGCATCGTCTACCTGGAGGCCTCGGCGACCGGCCTGCCGGTGGTCGCGGGGGACTCCGGGGGCGCCCCTGACGCGGTGCTGGAGGGCGAGACGGGGTACGTGGTGCCCGGCGGCTCGGCCGCGGCGTCGGCCGAGCGGATCGTGCGGCTGCTGCGCGACGAGGAGCTGCGCCGGCGGATGGGCGAGGCCGGGCGGCGGTGGGTGGAGCGCTCCTGGCGCTGGGACCTGCTGGCCGGGCGGCTGACCTCGCTGCTGGCGGCCTGACACGACGACGGCCCCGCCTCCTTCCCGGGAGGCGGGGCCGTCGTCGTTTCCGGTGACTTCCGGTTACTTCTGGTAGATCGCCTCGATGTCGGCCGCGAAGTCCTGCAGGACGACGTTGCGCTTGAGCTTCAGCGAGGGCGTCAGGTAGCCGCTCTCCTCGGAGAACTCGGTGTTCAGCACGCGGAACTTCTTGACCGCCTCGGCGTGCGAGACGGCCGCGTTGCCGTCGTCCACCGCGGTCTGCAGGGCGGCCAGCAGGTCCGGGTCCTGGGCGAGGTCGGCGACGGTGGCGGCGGCGGGCTTGCCGTTGAGCTCCTTCCACTTCGGGAAGAAGTCCTGGTCGACGGTGACCAGGCAGGCGATGAAGGGCCTGCGGTCGCCGACCACCATGACCTCGCCGACCAGGGCGTGGGCCCGGATCCGGTCCTCGATCACCGCGGGGGCGACGTTCTTGCCGCCCGCCGTGACGATGATCTCCTTCTTGCGGCCGGTGATGGTCAGGTAGCCCTCGGAGTCCAGCGAGCCGATGTCGCCGGTGGCGATCCAGCCGTCCTTGAGGGTGTCGGCGGTGGCCTGCGGGTTGTTCCAGTAGCCGGTGAAGACGTGCGGGCCCTTGAAGAACACCTCGCCGTCCTCGGCGATCCTGACCGAAGCGCCGGGCACCGGCTGGCCGACCGTACCGATCTTCGGCTTGTCCCACGGGTTGAAGGTGGTGGCCGCGCAGGTCTCCGTCAGGCCGTAGCCCTCCAGGACGGTGAAGCCGATGCCCCGGTAGAAGTGGCCCAGGCGCTCGCCGAGCGGGGCGCCGCCGGAGATGGCGTGGGTGGCCCGGCCGCCGAGCGCGGCGCGCAGCTTGCTGTAGACCAGCTTGTCGAAGACCGCGTGCTTGAGCCGCAGGACCAGGCCCGCGCCGCCGGCGTCCAGTGCCCGGCTGTAGGCGATCGCGGTCTCGGCGGCCTTGTCGAAGATCTTGCCCTTGCCGTCGGCCTGGGCCTTGGCGCGGGCGGTGTTGTAGACCTTCTCGAAGACTCTGGGCACGCCCAGGATCAGGGTGGGCTTGAAGGCGGCCAGCTCGGCGGTGACGTCCTTGATGTCGGAGACGTGTCCGAGCTTCATCGGGGCCATCGCCGGGCAGATCTCGGCGATCCGGCCGAGCACGTGGGCCAGCGGCAGGAAGAGCAGGACGGAGCTCTCGCCGGTGCGGAACAGCGGGGCCAGGCGATCGACGATGTTGCCGCACTCGGCCATGAAGTTGCCGTGCGTCAGCTGACAGCCCTTCGGGCGGCCGGTGGTGCCCGAGGTGTAGACGATGGTCGCGATCGAGTCGGAGGTGGCGGTCGAGCGGTACTCGGCGACGGTCTCGTCGGAGACCTCACGGCCGGCCTCGGCCAGCGCGGCGATCCCGCCCTGCTCGATCTGCCAGGTGTGCTTCAGCTCCGGGAGGCGGTCGCGGACCTCCTCGACCACGGTGCGGTGCTGGTCGGTCTCGGTGATCACGGCGACCGCGCCGGAGTCGCCGAGGATCCACTCGACCTGCTCGGCGGAGGAGGTCTCGTACACCGGCACGGTGACGGCACCGGCCGACCAGATCGCGAAGTCCAGCAGCGTCCACTCGTACCGGGTGCGGGACATGATGCCCACGCGGTCGCCGGGGCGGATGCCGGTGGCGATCAGGCCCTTCGCGGCGGCGTGCACCTCGACCAGGAACTGGGCGGCGGTCAACTCCTGCCACTGGCCGTCCACCTTGCGGCTGAGGACCGCGACGTCCGGGTGCCGCTCGGCGTTCTGGTGCACGAGGTCGGAGAGGTTACCGCCGCTCGGTACCTGGTAGAGGGCCGGAAGGCTGAAGTCGAGCAAGACTGCTCCTCGTTCGCGACGCTGCGGGACGGCAGGACGTTACTGCCCGGTAGGCAGCTTCGGCCAGGGGGGTCGGGCCCGGTGTTCGAAGTGTCACACCCGGCCTGGTCCGACCAGGCCGTGACCAGGTCGTTCGAATGGCACCCTACGGTAGCCCCGTGGTGACCGGCCGGTAGCATGCCCCGCCGCCGCTCGCCGGGCACCGACCGCGCGGCCGAGGGGATCCCCGGTCGCGATAGCCTGCTCCGGGCGGACCGGGCCGAGCGCGTCCCGGACGGACCGGCAGGCAGTAGGGACGACGCGGAGGGCCATTCCATGGCGGAGCACACCAGGTCGAGCATCACCATCGACGCGACCCCGGCCACGGTCATGGCCGTGATCGCCGACTTCGCCGCCTACCCGGCCTGGACCGGCGAGGTCAAGGAGATCGAGGTCCTGGAGACCGGCGAGGACGGCCGCGCCACCCAGGTCCGACTGCTGCTCGACGCCGGCGCCATCCGCGACGAGCACGTCCTCGCCTACACCTGGGACGGCGACCGCGAGGTGAGCTGGACCCTCGTCCGCAGCCAGATGCTCCGCTCGCTGGACGGCTCCTACACCCTCGCCCCGCTGTCCGGCGGCCGCACCGAGGTGACCTACCAGCTCGCCGTGGACGTCAAGATCCCGATGCTGGGCATGATCAAGCGCAAGGCCGAGAAGGTCATCATCGACCGTGCCCTGGCCGGACTGAAGAAGCGCGTCGAGGGCTGACACCGCGGAACGGGGGCCGACGGCATGACGGCGACACGCACCATCCTGGTCAGCGGCGACGCGGGCGCGCCCGCGGTGGCCGCCGCCACCGCCCTGCACGCCGCCCGGCGCGGCCACCGAACCTGGCTGCTGGCGGCCGACGACCCGCACCGCGCGCTGGACTCCGCCCTCGGCACCCGGCTGGAGCCCGAACCGCTCGGCTACGCGCCGGGCCTGACCGTCTCCCGGATCGACGAGCAGGCCGCCTTCCGCTACGCCGTCGGCGAGCTCACCGGCCGGCTCAAGCCCGCCCTCGACCTGCTCGGCGCCGAACAGCTCGACCCCGAGGAGCTCACCGCCCTCCCCGGCATCGCCCGGCTCGCCCTGCTGCGCGCCCTGCCCGCCGCCGACCAGGACGTCCTGGTGGTGCTCGCCCCGCCGCCCGCCGAGCTGATCGCCACCCTCGCCCTGCCCGAGCAGCTGGCCCGCTACCTGGACCGGCTCGTCCCCGAGCAGCGGCAGGCCGCCCGGGCGCTGCGACCGCTGCTGGCCGGACTGGCCGGGGTCCCGATGCCCGCCGACTGGCTGTACGAGGGCCGCGGCAAGGCCGCCGCGGCGCTCGCCGAGTCCCGCGCCGCGATCACCGACCCCGGGACCAGCGTCCGCCTGGTCGTCCCGGCCGACGGCCACCCGTACGAGGAACTGCGCCGGATCCGGGCCGGGCTCGCGCTGCACGGGCACCGGCCGGACGCCGTGGTCGTGCACGGCGCCCTGCCCGACGCCGCCGTCTCCTCGCCCGACCCCTGGCTGGCCGCGCTGGCCCGCCGCCGGCAGGAGGAGCTGACCGGGCTCGCCGCCGGGACCGACGCCCCGGTCCTGGTCGCCGGCCTGGCCGACGCCACCCTGGAGGCCGTCGCCGACCGCCTGTACGGGGACGGCCCCGGCCCCGAGCGGCTCGCCCCGGCACCCTGGACGGTCGAGGACCGGCTCGCCGCGGACGGCCTGCTGGTCTGGCACCTCGACCTGCCCGGCGCCGACCGGGCCGAGCTGGACCTGGTCCGCCGGGGCGACGACCTGGTGGTCGGCCTCGGTACCCACCGCCGGGTGCTCGCCCTGCCCTCCGCGCTGCGCCGTTGCACGGTGGCCGGGGCCGGGCTGCTGGACGGGGTGCTCTCGGTGCGGTTCGCGCCCGACCCCGCGCTCTGGCCGCAGGGCTGACGGGCCGTGCGGCCTTTCCGGGGCGTACGGCCGGTCGGGTAGCGTCGGGCCGGAGGGCCGCGGGGTGCGGCCACGGCTGAGGAGGCGCCCGCGATGACCACCACCGACGACTGCACCGAGCCCGTCGGCGACCGCGCCGAGTCGGCCCGCGACCACGCCGAGCCGGTCGGCGGCGGCGCCGAGTCCGCGGGCGGCGGTACCGGGGCGGGCGACGGGCAGGCCGGGCCGGAGGCCGACGGTCAGGCCCACCCGTTCGGGCCGGAGCTCGGCCCGCTGGTGGACGAGGTGCGCCGGTTCGCCACCGCGCTCGGGGAGAAGGCCCAGGAGACCAGCGCCACCACCCTGATCACCCTCGCCGGCCTCGCCGACCGCCTGCGCACCCAGCAGCCGGAGGTCTACGGCCACCTCGCCGCCGCCGGCTCCGGGATCGCCGCCGCGGGCGCCGAGCTGCTGGCCGCCTACCGCGCCGCCGTGGTCGGGCACGAGGGCCGCTGGACCGCCGGCGGCAGCGCGGCCGCCGAGAAGATCGACCTGGACGGGCCCGAGGCCTGACGAGCCCGAGGCCGGCCGGGCGCGAGGCCTGACGGGCCTCACGGGTCTGACGAGCCGTCCGCCAAGCAGTGAAACCGTATCTTTCGGAGGGTGATCGCGCTGCTCTCGTGCGTCACTAAGAAGGAGTCTAGGTACGACTTTTGAAGCATCGCGGCCAGGTTGCGCCAGAATTGTCTTCGAATAATGTATGCGAGGCTGTGTACGGGAGCGGACTTGGGCGGTACCGTTCCGTCCAGCGGGAACGAGTGAATAGCTGAGGGACACATGGCTCTGACCATCGGCGTCGATGTCGGCGGGACCAAGATCGCGGCAGGCGTGGTCGACGAGGCGGGCGCGATCCTGGCCCGGACCAGGGTGCCCACCCCGGCCGACCCGCAGTGGGCGGTCGATGCCATCGCGCAGGCCGTGCGCGAGCTCAAGGAGCAGCACCCCGGCGTCGCCGCGGTCGGCGTCGGCGCCCCCGGCTTCGTCGACAGCAACCGCTCCACGGTGATCTTCGCGCCCAACATCGACTGGGAGAACGAGCCGCTGCGCGGCCGCGTCGAGGAGCTCACCGGCCTCGCCACGGTGGTCGAGAACGACGCCAACTGCGCCGCCTGGGCCGAGTTCCGCTTCGGTGCGGCCGCCGACCACCAGGACATGGTGCTGATCACCGTCGGCACCGGCATCGGCGGCGGCATCGTCCTGGACGGCCGGCTGCACCGCGGCCGCTTCGGCGTGGCCGGCGAGATCGGCCACCTCAACATGGTCCCGGACGGCCTGCAGTGCGGCTGCGGCGGCAAGGGCTGCTGGGAGCAGTACGGCTCCGGCCGGGCGCTGCGCCGCTACGGCCGGGAGAAGGCGGCGGCCGACCCGGTGCGCGGCCGGCGGATGCTGGAGCTCAACGACGGCGTCGCCGAGACCATCCGCGGCATCCACATCACCGAGGCCGCCGAGGACGGCGACCCGCTCGCCCTGGAGTGCTACGCCGAGCTGGCCGACTGGCTGGGCCGCGGCATGGCCGACCTCGCCGCGCTGTTCGACCCGGGCGTCTTCGTGCTCGGCGGTGGCGTCTCCGACTCCGGCCGCCTGCTGCTCGACCCGGTCGCCAAGGCCTTCGAGCACTACCTGACCGGCGGGGTGCACCGCCCGCGCGCCGAGGTCGTGCTGGCCTCGATGGGTTCCGCCGCCGGCATCGTCGGTGCGGCGGACCTCGCCCGCATTCCCGCGTAGCCGCTCCTCCCCTTCACCTCCGGGGCGCACCCCTGCCCCCTCCCAGCCCGCCGACGGCGGTGCGACCGGGCCCCGACCGATCCCGGACGCACCGCCGCCGTCGCACGTCCGGCCCCCGCCGCGTACGGTCGGACCCGGTGACGACGCACCCGGTGACGACGTACAGGGAGGGCCATGACCGCCGCGACCACGCCCGAGGCGACCACGCCCGCAGCGACCACGACCGCTCCGAGCGCCGTGACGGCCGAACCGCTGCCGCCGGGCGGCCCGCGGCGGCTGCGCCTGCTCAGCTACAACATCCGCTCGCTGCGGGACGACCGGCGGGCGCTGGCCTGGGTGATCCGGGCCTGCGCGCCCGACGTGGTCTGCATCCAGGAGTCACCGCGCTACTGGCGCCCCGAGGGCCAGGCGGCCTGGCTGGCCCGCAGCACCGGCACGGTCGTCCTGGCGGGCGGCGGCCGCACCGCCGCCGGGCCGCTGCTGCTCGGCCGGCCCGGCGCGGTGGACGTGCTGGGCGTGCACGACCGGCTGCTGCCCAAGACCCGCGGCCTGCACGCCCGGGGCTTCGCCACCGCGCTGCTGCGGCTGCCCGGCACGGCGCCGTTCACCCTCACCAGCTGCCACCTGAGCCTCGACGCCGAGGAGCGGTACGGGCAGTTCGAGCTGCTGCTCGACCAGCTCGGGATCACCGAACACGGCGTCGTGGCAGGGGACTTCAACGAGCACCCGGACGGGCCGGGCTGGCAGCTGCTGGCCTCCCGGCTGCAGGACGGGTACCCGACCGCGCCCTGGGGCGGGGAGTACACCTCCGTACCCGAGCGCCCCTACCAGCGGATCGACGCCGTCTTCGCCACGCCCGGGATCGCCGTCCTGGGCTGCGGGGTGCCGCACGGACTGCCCGGTGTCACCGAGGCCGACCTGCGGGCCGCGACCGACCACCTGCCGGTGCTCGCGGTGCTCGAACTCCCCGAGGGCTGACGGGGGTCCGTCCTCACACCCTCGCCTGCGGGCCGACGCCGGGTCCTAGACGACCGCGCCGTTGTCCGGATCCTCCGGCTCGTCCTCGTCGCGGTCCCGCATCCGGGCCACCAGGGTGACGAAGCCGCCGAGGAAGGCGGTGATCCCGACCCAGGCGGGCCAGCCGGAGATCTCGCGCCAGACCACCGCGTCGATCAGCAGCAGGGCGGGGCCGCCGAGCACGGCGAGCCAGGCGAACTTGGCGGTCACGTCGGCGGGGGGCAGCGGCGGGGGCTCCGGCGGGACGTAGTGGTCCTCGTCGGTCTCCTCGTCCAGCTCGAAGTCGCGCGGGCCGGCGCCGGCGGCCGGCATCACCGGTCGGCCGGAGCGGGGGCGGGGCTGCGGGGCGAGGTCGGCGAGGTCGTCGCCGCCGTGGGCGCCGGTGCCGTCCTTGTAGCCGCCCTTGAGCTCGTTCTGCGCGCGGAGGTTCTCGACCTCGGGCCAGTCGGGGTTGTTGAGGTCGACCGGGTCGTCGAACTGGGCGATCAGGGCGGCGAAGATCTCGTCCTGCTCGGCCTGGCTGCGCTCGGGCGCGCGGCGCGGCCGGGGCTCGGCGGGGGCCTCCGGTCCGGCGGCGTCCTCGGCGGCGTCCTTCCCGGCCGAGGACGCGGCCGCCGATGCCGATGCCGACGCCGACGCCGAGGCGGATGTGGACGCGGGCGTCACGGCGCCGTCCGCGCCGGTCCGGTCCGCCGACGCACCGCCCCGGGCGCCGTCGTTCGTACCGTCGTCGTTCGTCGCGCCGTCCCTCGTGCCGCTGTCCCTCGTGCCGCCGTCGTTCGTCGCGCCGTCCTCGCGGGGAGCCTCGTCCCCGCCGCCCGCCGTGCTGCTCTCGTGCACTTCCGGCCCTTCAGCCATGGTGATCATCCGATTCGACCCGGGTTGCGCCCGCCGCGTGCGCGGGGGCCAGCCGTCGGATGAAGTCCTGGCTGGCCGCGAATATTTCCGCCGCGTCGTGGTCCAGCGTCGCGACGTGGAAGCTGCGTTGGCACAGCCGCTCCGTCACGTCGGTCGAGGATATCCGGGCCAGCACCAGTTCCGAGTTGGCCGGCGAGACCACGTGGTCCTGCGGGCTGTGGAAGAGCAGCACCGGCTGGGTCACCTCCGGCAGACGGCTCTGGACCTCCTGCCACAGCCGGCTCAGCGACCAGGCGGCGTGCAGCGGGGTCCGGTCGTAGCCGAGCTCGGTCGCGCCGTCCTTGGCGATGTCGTTCGCGATCCCGGGCAGGCTCGGGACGAGGTGGCGCAGCACCGGAAGCAGCACACTCGCGGGGGTGTCCGAGCGCACCGACGGGTTGACCAGCACCAGCCCGGACACCGTCGGACCGTGCAGCGCGGCGAGCCGCAGCGACAGCGCCCCGCCCATCGACAGCCCGAAGACGAAGACCCGCTCGCACTCGTCGGCCAGCGCCAGCAGCTCGCGCTCGACCTCGGCGTACCAGTCCTCCCAGCGGGTGAGCTGCATGTCCTGCCAGCGGGTGCCGTGTCCGGGCAGCAGCGGCAGCGAGACGGTGAACCCGGCCGCGGCCAGCTCCTCGGCCCACGGGCGCAGCGACTGCGGCGACCCGGTGAAGCCGTGGCAGAGCAGGACCCCCACCGGTCCGCCGTGGTGGCGGTACGGTTCGGCACCGGGCAGCAACGGCATGGCGGACTCCTTCGCGGGCGGGTGGCGCTGGGGGAGGAACGCTGAACGGGAAGCTGCAGGAATCCGCATCGTCCCACGCCCCGAGCCGGGTCGTACACCCCCGCCGACGGGGCCGGGCACCACACACTTCGGCGGGGCCGGGCACAGCGGGGGGTCGCGGGGCATTAGGATCGACCGGTCCGCATAACAGGAGGCCCGGGTTGTTCTACCGACTGATGAAGATGATCGTCGCGCCACTGCTTCGGATCTTCTTCCGGCCGTGGATCGAGGGTGAGGAGAACATCCCCACCGAGGGTGCGGCGATCATTGCGAGCAACCACCTGTCCTTCTCGGACTCGTTCTTCTTCCCCGCGCTGATCAAGCGCCGGGTCACGTTCATCGCGAAGGCCGAGTACTTCAACACCCCGGGCCTCAAGGGCCGGCTGACCGCCGCCTTCTTCAAGGGCGTCGGCCAGCTGCCGGTGGACCGCTCGGGCGTGCGCGGCGCCGGCGAGGCCGCGATCCGCAGCGCCATCGCGGTGCTGGACCGCGGCGAGCTGTTCGGCGTCTACCCCGAGGGCACCCGCTCGCCCGACGGCAAGCTGTACCGCGGCAAGGTCGGCGGTCTGGCCCGCGTCGCGCTGGCCACCGGCGCCCCGGTCATCCCGGTCGCCATGATCGACACCGAGAAGGTGCAGCCGCCCGGCCAGGTGGTCCCGAACTTCGGCACCCGCCCCGGCATCCGGATCGGCCGCCCGCTCGACTTCTCCCGCTACCACGGCATGGAGAACGACCGCTTCATCCTCCGTTCGGTGACGGACGAGGTGATGTACGAGATCATGCGGCTCTCCGGCCAGGAGTACGTGGACATCTACGCGACCGCCGCCAAGCGCCAGATCGCCGACGACAAGAAGAAGGCCGACGCCGAGCGCCGCGCTGCCGCCAAGGCGGAGAAGGCGGAGGCCGCCGAGGCCGAGAAGGCGGAGAAGGCGGCCGAGGCGGAGAAGGCCGAGAAGGCGGCCGAGACGGACAAGGACACCGGCTCGGCCTGACGGCCCGACCGGGCCAGGGGGAGGGGCGGATGACGGACGGCGGCAGAGCCGGCGAGGTGGGCGGCACGGTGGCGGCCGGCGGGATGTCCGTCGAACTCCCGCTGTGGCGGGCCATCTCCTACTTCCGGGTGCTGGCCCTGTGCTACGCGCTGCTGCGGTACTTCAACTCGTACCTGCACTTCCTGCACCCCGTCGCCGGCTGGATCTTCTTCGGCGCGCTCACCCTCTGGACCCTCGCCACCACCCGGGCCTTCGCCAACCCGCAGCGCTGCACCTGGTACGTCCTGGGCGTCGACCTCGTCCTCGCCGTGACCGGCATCGTGATGAGCGGCCTGACCGACGCCCCGGCCCGGATCAGCCACGGCGCGCCCACCCTGCCCACCATCTGGGCCGCCGGTACGGTGCTCGGCTGCGCCGCGAAGGGCGGCTGGCGTCCGGCGGCGGCGGCGGGCTCGGTGATCGGAGTCGCCAACATCCTCGGCCACGGCGGGCCGACCGGCGACAACATCCACAACATCGTGCTGCTGATGGTCGCCGGGTGCGCGATCGGCTACGTGATCGAGCTGGCCCGGGCCAGCGAGGCCACGCTCACCCGGGCGCTCCAGGTCGAGGCGGCCACCCGGGAGCGCGAGCGGCTCTCCCGGGACATCCACGACGGCGTGCTGCAGGTGCTGGCGCTGGTCCAGCGGCGCGGTGCGGAGCTGGGCGAGGGGACGGACGGCGGCACCGGCGGTGCGGACTTCGCCGAGCTGGGCCGCCTGGCCGGCGAGCAGGAACGCGCGCTGCGGACGCTGATGACCGGCGGACCGATCCCGGCCCAGCGCGGGCCGCAGCAGCCCGACGCGACCGAGCCGCGCGACCTCACCGCGCTGCTGCGCCCGTACGCCGACGAGCGGATCACGCTCTCCGCCCCCGGCACCCCGGTGCTGCTGCCCGCCCCGGCGGCGGGCGAGCTCGCCGCCGCGGTCGGTGCGGCCGTCGACAACGTCCGCCGGCACGCCGGGGAGGAGGCCCGGGCCTGGATCCTGGTCGAGGACGAGCCGGAGGCGGTCACGGTCAGCATCCGCGACGACGGCCCCGGCTTCGCCCCCGGCCGGCTCGGCGAGGCGGAGCGGGCCGGGCGGCTCGGTGTCTCCCAGTCCATCCGCGGCCGGCTGCTGGACCTCGGCGGCTCGGCCGATCTGTACTCGGCGCCCGGGGAGGGCGTCGAGGTCGAACTGCGCGTCCCGAGGAAGGCCACTCAATGACCGACCAGCTGATGACGGATCAGCCGACCGCCGACCGGACGGTGCGGGTGATGGTGGTGGACGACCACCCGATGTGGCGGGACGCCGTCTCGCGCGACCTCGCCGAGGCCGGGCTGGACGTGGTGGCCACGGCCGGCGATGGCGAGGAGGCCGTCCGCCGCGCCCGCGCCTGCTCGCCGCAGGTCGTCGTGCTGGACCTCAACCTGCCCGGGCTGCCCGGCGCCGAGGTGTGCCGCCAGGTCGTCGCGCAGGACCCGGCGGTGCGGGTGCTGGTGCTGTCGGCCAGTGGGGAGCACCAGGACGTGCTGGAGGCGGTGAAGTCCGGCGCGACCGGGTACCTGGTGAAGTCGGCCGGGCGCGACGAGCTGCTGGAGGCGGTGCGCCGCACGGCGGTCGGCGACGCGGTGTTCACCCCGGGCCTGGCCGGCCTGGTGCTCGGCGAGTTCCGCCGGCTGGCCGCCGAGCCGGCCCCGGCCTCGGCGCCGGCCGCTCCGCGGCTGACCACCCGGGAGACCGAGGTGCTGCGGCTGGTGGCCAAGGGCCTGTCGTACCGCCAGATTGCCGACCGGCTGGTGCTGTCGCACCGCACGGTGCAGAACCACGTGCAGAACACGCTCGGGAAGCTGCAGCTGCACAACCGGGTGGAGCTGGTCCGGTACGCGATCGAGCAGGGCCTGGACGACGAGATCTGACCGGCCCCGGGCGGGTGCGTCCGCCCGGGGCCCGTCGACTCCTCAGCGCTGCGCGACCGCGGCCTCGCGCAGCAGGCCGGCCACGATGTCCACGCCCTCGCGGGTGAGCACCGACTCGGGGTGGAACTGGAGGCCGGCGAAGCCGGGCCCGCGCAGGGCGTGGACGTCGCCGGTGGCGGCGTCCCGGGCGACGTCGATGCCCTCGGCGGCGAGCCTGGCCACGTCGGCCTCGGTGCAGCGCGCGGTGAACGTGTTGTAGAACCCGACCGTCCGCTTGGTGCCGAACAGGTCGATGCTCTCCTGCGCCCCCTGGTACGGGACGGCCTTGCGGCCCAGCGCCAGTCCGAGTTCGGCGGAGAGCAGCTGGTGGCTGAGGCAGACCGCGAGCAGCGGCGCCGACCGGGAGCCGGCTCGGGCGGCGGCGAGCGCGTCCGCGACGATCGGCCGCAGCACCGCCATCTTGGGGTCGTCGGCGACGGCCGGGTCGCCGGGGCCGGGGCCGAGTACCAGCGGGCCGCGGTGCGCCGCGACCAGTGCGCGCAGCTCCGGCGTGTCGTAGCGGACGACCGTCACCCGGTGGCCGAGCGAGCCGAGCAGGTGGGAGAGCATCGAGGTGAAGGTGTCCTCGCCGTCCACGACCAGGGTCGGCTCCGTCTCGGTGACCTGGGCCGGGGTCTGCATCCGCAGCCAGAACGGCGCGAGGCCGGCCCGGCGGGCGCCCAGTGCGGTCTGCACCCGGTGGTCGTCGGCGAGCCGGGGGCCGGTGGGGTGGGGCAGCCGGGCGGGCGCGGGCCGGGCGCCGATCGCGGTGAGCACCCCGGCGGCCTTGGCGTGGGTCTCGGCGACCTCGGACTCCGGGACGGAGTGGCGCACCAGGGTGGCGCCGACCCGGACGACCAGTCGGCCGGTGGCCGGGTCGATGTCGGCGGTGCGGATGCAGATCGGCGAGTCCAGCAGCTGCCCGCCGCTGGCGGAACGTCCGATCAGGGCGAGCGCACCGGAGTAGTAGCCGCGCCCGGAGGGCTCGTAGCGCCTGATGACCCGGGTGGCGTTCTCGACCGGGCTGCCGGTGACGGTGGCGGCGAACATCGTCTCGCGGAGCACCTCGCGGACGTCCAGCGAGGTGCGCCCGCGCAGCTCGTACTCGGTGTGGGCGAGGTGGGCCATCTCCTTGAGCCGTGGCCCGAGCACCTGGCCGCCGAGGTCGCCGACCGTGCACATCATCTTGAGCTCCTCGTCCACGACCATGGTGAGCTCCTCCAACTCCTTCGGGTCGTGCAGGAATTGGAGCAGCGAGTCGATGTCGGAACCGCCCGCCGGATAGCGGTAGGTGCCGGAGATCGGATTCATCACGACGGTGCCGCCGCTCTGCCGGACGTGCACCTCGGGCGAGGCGCCGACCAGGACGCGGTCACCGGTGTGCACCAGGAAGGTCCAGTAGGCGCCGCGCTCCTGTTCCAGCAGCCGCCGGAACAGCGTCAGTGCGAGCTCCGGCCCGAAGTCCTCCAGGGTGGCGTGGAAGTCGCGCCGGATCACGAAGTTGGCGCCCTCGCCGTTGCCGATCTCCTCCTCGATCACCCGGCGGACGATCGAGGCGTACGAATCGTCGTCCACGTCGAACGCGCCACCGGCAAGATTCACCGGCAACTGCGGTAGGGCGGAGGTGAATTCGGCCAACGGAAGAACGTGCTGCTCGGTGACCGAGAGGGCCTGCAGCGGGGTGCCGTCGTCGTGCGCGTCGAAACCGCGCTCGCGGATCTGCCGGTACGGGACGAGCGCGAGCAGGTCGTGCACCGGGGAGCCGCCGGCCGGGACGCCGCCGGGCACCGGGAGGTCGGCGAGGTGCTCGTAACTGCCGACGGTGCCCAGCAGCACCTCGACGGTGTCCGGGGCGAGTCGGGGGGTGCGGCGGTGCAGCACGGCGAAGGCGGGGGCGGCGGGGGCGGTGAGACGGGTGAGCAGGTCGGTGGCGGTGGTCACGGTACGGCTTCCTTCCGGGTGGATGGCGAGGGCGGTGCTGGTTCCGCTCCCGGAGGGCCGTCTGCTCAGACGCCGACGGCCGCCCCGAGGGGCGGCCGTCGTGTTCGTCTAGGAACGCGCGATCGGTGGGCCACCCTTGGGGGAGGTCCACCACCAGGAGTGGTTGTGCGGCGCGTGCATGGGTCGAGCGTAGCGGATTCGGCAGGACGGGTGAGCGAGCTCACGCCTTTGTCCGAGATGTGTCTCACCCCTCGGGCAATGGTCACGAATCGCTCGCGCCACCCCGTAGCCTTGGCCGTGTGACCGCTACGACTGACACTTCGAGGGCTGCCCACTCCTGGCAGTCCCTGCCCGCGGCGCAGCAGCCTGAATGGCCGGACCAAGAGGCTCTGCGCAAGACCCTTGCCGAGCTCGCCGCCTATCCGCCGCTCGTCTTCGCCGGCGAGTGCGACCAGCTGCGCGCCCGGCTCGGAGCCGTGGCGCGCGGGGAGGCCTTCCTCCTCCAGGGCGGTGACTGCGCCGAGGCCTTCGACGGTGTCTCGGCGGAGCACATCCGCAACAAGCTGAAGACCCTGCTGCAGATGGCCGCCGTGCTGACGTACGCAGCCTCGGTGCCGGTGGTGAAGGTCGGCCGGATCGCCGGCCAGTACTCCAAGCCGCGCTCCAAGTCGACCGAGACCCGCGACGGCGTGACCCTGCCGGTCTACCGGGGCGACTCGGTGAACGGCTTCGAGTTCACCCCCGAGTCCCGCATCCCGGACCCGGAGCGCCTGAAGCGGATGTACAACGCGTCCGCCGCGACGCTCAACCTGGTGCGCGCGTTCACCACCGGTGGTTACGCCGACCTGCGCCAGGTGCACGCCTGGAACCAGGACTTCGTCCGCAACTCGCCGGCCGGCCAGCGCTACGAGCAGCTCGCCCGGGAGATCGACAACG
Organism: Kitasatospora sp. NPDC097691; assembly: GCF_040302665.1. NCBI lineage: Bacteria > Bacillati > Actinomycetota > Actinomycetes > Kitasatosporales > Streptomycetaceae > Kitasatospora > Kitasatospora sp. NPDC097691. The sequence goes on from NZ_JBEORY010000015.1 coordinate 94,499, forward strand.
CCCTGGCGTTCATGAACGCCTGCGGTGTCGCGCCGGAGGAGTTCAAGACCGTCGAGTTCTTCTCCTCGCACGAGGCGCTGGTCCTCGACTACGAGACCGCGCTGACCCGCGTGGACTCGCGCACCGGCGAGCTGTACGACGTCTCCGGCCACATGGTGTGGGTCGGTGAGCGCACCCGGCAGCTGGACCACGCGCACATCGAGTTCGCCTCGAAGATCCGCAACCCGATCGGCGTCAAGCTCGGCCCGACCACCTCGGTGGACGAGGCGCTCGCCCTGATCGAGAAGCTGGACCCGGAGCGCGAGCCCGGCCGGCTGACCTTCATCACCCGGATGGGCGCGGGCAAGATCCGTGAGCACCTGCCCGCCCTGGTCGAGAAGGTCACCGCCTCCGGCGCCAAGCCGGTCTGGATCTGCGACCCGATGCACGGCAACACCTTCGAGGCCTCCAGCGGCCACAAGACCCGTCGCTTCGACGACGTCCTGGACGAGGTCAAGGGCTTCTTCGAGGTGCACCGCGCGCTCGGCACCCACCCGGGCGGCATCCACGTGGAGCTGACCGGCGACGACGTCACCGAGTGCGTCGGCGGCGGCGACGAGGTCATGGTGGACGACCTGCACCAGCGCTACGAGACGGCCTGCGACCCGCGGCTCAACCGCAGCCAGTCGCTGGACCTGGCGTTCCTGGTGGCGGAGATGTACCGGGGGCAGTGAGCCCCGCGCACGGCCGGCCCCCGGGCCGAATGTGACGAAAGCCCCTCCGGATTCGGGGTTCCCGAGCCCGGAGGGGCTTTTTCGTACCCGGATCGCCGGGTAAGGTGAGGCTTAGTGAACTAAGGCAAGCCTTAGTCAAGATCCACTCGGCGCTTCACCCTGGGAGAGACCGCGATGTACGTGTGCATGTGCCATGCGGTCACCGAGGACCAGGTGAAGAAGGCGATCGACGGGGGTGCCAACACCCCCCGCCAGATAGCGAAGGGCTGCAAGGCCGGCACCGACTGCGGGTCCTGCGTGCGCCGGATCCAGGCGCTGCTCGGCGAGCACGGCGCCCGGCCCTGCCCGACCGCCCGGCTGGCCGCGAAGCTCGGCCTCGCCGACCCGGAGCCGCAGCCCGCGCCCGCCGCACCAGCGCCGGCCGCACCGGCGCCCGCCTCCGGTCCGATCGCCGCGGTGCTCCCGCTGCGCGTGGCCTGAGGCCTCAGGACTCCGGCTGCTCGATCAGCTGGGCGAGGTAGAGCGGCTCGCCGAGCTTCGCCAGGAGCTCCAGCTGGGTGTCGAGGTAGTCGATGTGGTGCTCCTCGTCCGCCAGGATGTCCTCGAAGATGTTCGCCGAGGTGACGTCGTTCTTGGCCCGCATCACCACGATCCCGCGCTTGAGCCGGTCGATCGCCTCGACCTCGACCTGGCGGTCGGCCTCGAACATCTCCTGGACGGTCTGGCCGATCCGGACGTGGAACAGCCGCTGGTAGTTGGGCAGCCCCTCCAGGAACAGGATCCGGTCGGTGAGCGTCTCGGCGTGCTTCATCTCGTCGAAGGACTCGTGCCGGGTGTACTTGGCGAGCTTCGTCCAGCCGAAGTTCTCCTGCATCTTGGCGTGCAGGAAGTACTGGTTGATCGCGGTCAGCTCGGCGGTGAGCTGTTCGTTGAGGAACTCGATGACCTCGGGATCGCCCTGCATGGCGGTGCCTCCTGCGCTCGTTCCGGGGTGGGTCCTGTCCTGGGGTGGGTCCTGCGCTGGGAATCCTGGCACCGCGACGGGAAGGAATTCCAGTAAGTTCACACTCACTAGGACATGTGTCGGAATATCCGATTTGGGGGGAACGGGCGGGTGGGCGGCCGACTGTTGACCCGTACGGGCGGGGCGTGAATCCTCACAAAGGGGCGCGCGCCGGGGCTCGTCCGCCGTCTGTCACCATGGATCCATGGGTCAGTCCAAACACGAACCGCTGCAGCCGTCTGACCCGAGGCTCCCCCCGGGCCAGCGCGTACAGCGCGGCTGGCCCGCCCTGCACTACGGGCCGGTGCCCCGCTTCAAGCCGCTGACCTGGGACCTCCAGGTGTTCGGCGCCACCGCCTCGGCGGAGAAGCACAGCTGGGACTTCGAGGCCTTCAACGCCCTGCCGCGCACCACCGTCGTCGCGGACCTGCACTGCGTGACCAAGTTCTCGGTGCTCGGCAACGAGTGGACGGGCGTGTCGGCGGCCGCCGTGCTCGACCTGGTGCCGCCGGCGCCCGGCGTCACCCACGTGATGGTCTGGGCCGAGTACGGCTACAGCGCCAACCTGCGGCTGGCCGACTTCGCCGACCCGCGCACCCTGCTCGCCACCCACCGCAACGGTGAGGCGCTGACCGCCGAGCACGGCTTCCCGGTCCGGCTGGTCGTGCCGCAGCTGTACGCCTGGAAGGGCCCCAAGTGGGTCCGCGCGGTGGAGTACATGCGGGCCGACCGGCGCGGCTTCTGGGAGGAGCGCGGCTACCACAACCTCGCCGACCCCTGGCGCGAGCAGCGCTACTCCTACCAGGAGGAGCCCGGCGAGGGCCCGCTGCGCTGAGCCCGTCCGAAGGCCGGAACGGGTCGCCGGGAGCGGACGCGCCGGAAGGCGGCTAGAAGAGCGAGAACCTGACCGTCACCACGCTGTGCTGCGGCCGCCGCTCGCCGGCCGCCGGGGACTGGCCGTTGACCTTGACCGCGCCGAACACGTCCCAGCCGGTGGTCTGCATCGTGAAGCCCGCCGCCTGCAACGCCTTCTGCGCCTCGTCCTTGGTCAGCCCGGTGACGTTCGGGACCGGCACCATGCCCTTGCTGACCACCAGCGAGACGGCGGCGTTCTCCTGCAGCTGCTGCCCGGCCGCCGGTGAGCTGCTGATCACCGAGCCCTCTGGCACGGTGTCGTCGTACGTCTCGGTCACGCCGCCCCTGGACAGCTGGGCGGCGGCCAGGGCCGCCGCGGCGTCGGCGGCGCTCCTGCCGACGACGTCCGGCACCGCGATCCGCTTGGGGCCCTTGGAGACGGTGACGGTGATGCTGTCGCTGCGGCGGGTGCGCGCGCCCACCCCGGGGTCGGTCGAGACCACCTGCCCGGACGGAACGGACTCGCTGAACGCCTCGACGAACCTCCCGTGCAGGCCCTCCTTGTCCAGGATCCGCTGCGCCTCGGCCCGGTCCTTGCCGAGCACCCCGGGCACCGCGCCGTACAGCCCCTCGGACAGCCCGTAGGTGGCGCCGCCGACCGCGAGCACCAGCGCGGTCAGCGCGGCGGCCCAGATCATCGTCCTGCGGGGGACCCGGCGCAGCAGGCCGGGCCGACGCTCGCGCACCGGGGCGGGCTCGTCGTACGGGCGCGGCTCGGTGAGCAGCTGGTCCATCAGCTCCGGCGGCACGTCCAGCACGCTGGTGCGCTCCGTCGGCGGGGCGTCGGCGGGCTGCGGCAGCGGCTCGATCACCGAGGTCGGCTCGCTGGTCGGGTAGCGCGGACTCGGCCGGGTGGAGGCTGGCGGCTCGGCGTCCAGCTCGGCCGGGGCGAGGGTGCGGCGGGCCCGCTGGAGCGCGGCGAGCAGCTCGACCGCGTCGTACGGGCGGGCGTCGGCCACCCGGGCACAGGCGGCGGCCACTATGGCGTCCAGCTCGGGGCCGACCGCGGGGGCGATCAGGGAAGGGGCGGGGACGTCCTCGTGCAGGTGCTTGTACATGACCTGGACGGGGTTGTCGCCGGTGTGCGGGCGGCGGCCGGTCAGCATCTCGTACAGCAGGATGCCTGCCGCGTAGACGTCGACCCGCTGGTCGGTGGGGGCGTCCGGGAGGATCTGCTCGGGGGCCAGGTAGGAGACGGTGCCCAGGACGGTGCCGCCGGTGGCGGTGTCGGCCGAGGTGGGCGCGCCGTCGGCGGTGCCGAGCACCCGGACCAGGCCGAAGTCGGCGACCTTGACCAGGCCGTCCTCGGTGATCAGCACGTTCTCCGGCTTGACGTCGCGGTGGACCAGCCCGGCCCGGTGGGCGGCGCCGAGGGCGGCGAGCACCGGCTCCAGGACGTCCAGCGCGGCCCGGACGGACAGCGCGCCGCGGTCGCGCAGCAGGTCGCGCAGGGTGCGGCCGGGGACGTACTCCATGGCGAGGAAAACGTTTCCGCCGTCCGCGCCCTGGTCGAAGACGTTGACCACATTGGGGTGGGTGAGCTTGGCGACCGCCTTGGCCTCGCGGATGAAGCGGGAGGTGAAGCCCTCGTCGCCGGCGAGCGCCGGGTGCATCACCTTGAGGGCGACCACCCGGTCCAGCCGGGTGTCGGTGCCCTTGTAGACGGTGGACATCCCTCCGGTGGCGATCCGCTGCTCGACCCGGTACCGGTTGTCGAGCAGGGTGCCGATCAGGGGGTCGTGCAGTGCCATGTCCACCCGGCGAGTCTAGTGCCGGGCCGGGCGGCCGGACCCGGAGGACACCGCCTCAGGACCCGGCTGTGCCCGGCTTGTGACACGCCGGGCCCGCCCCGGACGCCGGTCGTTCAGAACGCCGGTCGTTCCCGGGTGTCGAGGTCGGCGCGGCCGGCCATCGCGGAGGAGGCCTCGGCGTGGAAGCGGCGCGGGATGCGGCCGGCCCGGTGGGCGAGCCGGCCCGCCTCGGCGGCGTGCCGCATCGCCTCGGCCATCAGCACCGGGTCCTGAGCCCGGGTCACCGCCGAGGCCAGCATCACCGCGGAGCAGCCCAACTCCATGGCCAGCGCGACGTCGGAGGCGGTGCCGGCACCCGCGTCCAGGATCACCGGAACACCCGCGGCCTCCACGATCAGCTGGAAGTTGTGCGGGTTGCGGATGCCGAGGCCGGAACCGATCGGCGAGCCCAACGGCATGATCGCGGCGCAGCCCACGTCCTCCAACTTCCGGGCCAGCACCGGGTCGTCGTTGGTGTACGGCAGTACCGTGAAGCCGTCGTCGACCAGGGTCTCGGCGGCGTCCAGCAGCTCGATCGGGTCCGGCAGGAGGGTCCGCTCGTCGGCGATCACCTCCAGCTTCACCCAGTCGGTGCCGAGCGCCTCGCGGGCCAGCCGGGCCGTCAGCACGGCCTCGCCGGCGGTGAAGCAGCCGGCCGTGTTGGGCAGCACACGGATGCCGTTGCGGGTCAGCACGTCCAGGACGGAGCCCTGGGTGGTGGCGTCGACCCGGCGCATCGCGACGGTGGTCAGCTCGGTGCCCGAGGCGAGCAGTGCGCGCTCCATGACCTCCAGGCTCGGCGCACCGCCGGTGCCCATGATCAGCCGGGAGGAGAAGGTCGTCCCGGCGATGGTGAGCAGGTCGTCGGCCATCTCAACCTCCCTGTACGGCGGTGAGGATCTCGATCCGGTCGCCCGCGCGCAGCGGCGTCTCGGACCACGAACTGCGGGGCACCACCGCCTCGTTGAGGGCGGCGGCGACGCCGGTGTTGGACCGGCTCACGGTGGCCACCACCTCGGCGAGGGTGGTCGTGGCGGGCAGCTCGCGGGGGGCGCCGTTGACGGTCAGGACGATCCCGGTCGGCGCCGTCTCGGCGGGAGCCGCGGGAGCCGCGGGAGCGGCGCCGGCGGCGGGCTCGTTCTCGGTCGCGGGCGGTGTGGATTCGGTCGGGGTGGTCTCGGTCATGCCAGGGCCTTCGTGGTGGAGCGGGCGGAGTCGGGGCCGGAGAATCGGGTGGGGGCGAACGGCTTTGCCAGATCCGGGAGTTCACCGGTGGCCAGGTACTCGGAGAGCAGGTCGGCGGTCACCGGGGTGAGCAGCACGCCGTTGCGGTAGTGGCCGGTGGCGGCGACCAGTCCGGGCAGTGCGGTCGGGCCGAGCAGCGGTGCGTTGTCGGGCGAGCCGGGGCGCAGGCCGGCCGAGGTCTCCGCCAGCGGGAGTTCGGTGATGCCCGGGACCAACTCGTGCGCATCGCGCAGGAGTTCGTACACCCCTCCGGCGGTGACGGTGGTGTCGTAGCCCTGCTCCTCGGTGGTCGCTCCGATCACCAACTCGCCGTTCTCCCGGGGCACCAGGTAGATGTGCCGGCCGCGCACCACGGCGCGGACGTTGCGGGAGAGGAAGGGCCGGAAGGCGGCGGGGACGCGCAGGCGCAGCACCTGCCCCTTCACCGGGCGGATCGCGGGCAGCACGCCCTCGGGCAGGCCGGCCAGCCGGTGGCTGTGCGGGCCCGCGGCGAGGACGACCTGCTCGGCGGTCACGGTCTCGTCGGTGCTCAGCCGGGCGCCGACCGCGCGGCCCTCCTCGACCAGCAGCTCCACCGCCTCGGCACGCCGGACGACGACGCCCGCCCGCTCCCCGGCCAGCAGGAGGGCGGTGAGCATCCGCCGGCCGTCCACCTGGTGGTCGTCGGCGACGTGCAGGCCGCCGCGTACCCCGGGGGCGAGCATCGGCTCCAGCTTGCGGGCCTCCCGGCCGGTCAGCCACGTCGAGTCCAGGCCGAGCCGCTGGTGGAAGGCGTGCAGTTCGCGCAGTTCCTCGCGGTCGTCGGAGTCCAGCGCGACGGCGACCGTGCCGCACCGGCGGTAGCCGGTGTCCTGGCCGCCACTCGCCTCGGTGAGCTCGGCGGCGAAGTCCCCGTACCGCTCGTTGGAGGCCATGCCGAGGCGCAGCAGCGGCTCCTCGCCGTACTGGAGCTCGGTGACCGGGGCGAGCATCCCGGCCGCGACCAGGCCCGCCCCGCCGCCGGGGGAGGGGTCGACCACGACGGTCCGCAGCCCGCGCCGCGACGCCCGCCAGGCGACGGCGAGGCCGATGATGCCCCCGCCGATCACCAGGACGTCGGCGTGGACGCCCGATGGCATGCGTGTCAAAGCTGCTCTTCTCCCTTCGCCGGTATGACCCGGATCAGGTTCGGACGGTCGCAGGCCGTGCCAGCCCGCCTCTCAGCCCGGTTCGCCGGGCTCCCGTGATGGTGTCCCCACCATAACGCCGGGGCCCGGGGCGGCCGAAGGGCCGTACGAAGGGTGGGACGGCTCCCGGGCGGCCGCGTGGTGCTGAGTACAGTGACGGGCGTGGCAGAGCTGAGCGGAACGGATCAGGTGGTCGTCGTCGGAGCCGGGCTGGCCGGGGCGCAGTGCGCCCTGAAGCTGCGGCAGGGCGGATGGCGGGGGCGGATCACGCTGGTCGGCGAGGAGCCGCACGCGCCGTACGACCGGCCGCCGCTCTCCAAGGACGTGCTGCTGGGCAAGAGCGACAGCACCACCCTGGACATCGACTACGCGCACCTCGGCATCGAGGTCCGCACCGGCCTCCGGGCCACCGGCCTCACCCCGGGCGTGCTGCACACCGACGGCGGCGACCTCCCGTACGGCTCACTGGTGATCGCCACCGGCGCCGTCCCGCGCGCCCTGCCCGGTGCCGAGCGGGCGCACCTGCTGCACACCCTGGACGACGCGCTGGCGCTGCGCGCGCTGCTGCGCCCCGGCCTGCGGCTGGTGCTGGTCGGCGCGGGCTGGATCGGCGCCGAGGTGTCCACCGCCGCCCGGGAGGCCGGCTGCGAGGTGACCGTGGTCGAGGCGGGCCCGGCGCCGCTGCCCGGCGCGCTGCCGACCGCGATCGGCTCGGCGATGGCCGCCTGGTACGCCGAGGCCGGCGTCGACCTGCGCTGCGGGGTCGGCGTGGCCGCCGTCGAGCCCGGCGCGGTGCTGCTGGCGGACGGCTCGCACCTGCCCGCCGACGAGGTGGTGGTCGGCATCGGCGCCCGGCCCGCGACCGCGTGGCTGGCCGGCTCCGGGATCGAGCTGGACCGCTCCGGCGCCGTCGTGGTGGACGCGCGGCTGCGCACCAACCTGCCCGGCGTCCTCGCGGCCGGCGACTGCGTCAGCTACCCCTCGGCCCGGGCCGGCGCCCGGCTGGCCGTCCAGCACTGGGACCACGCGCTGCAGTCCGGCGAGGCGGCGGCCGCCGCCGTCCTCGGCACGGACGCGCCGCCGTACGATCCGGTGCCGTACTTCTGGTCCGAGCAGTTCGGGCGGATGGTGCAGTACGCGGGCCGGCACACCGAGGGCGACCGGCCGCTGTGGCGCGGCAGCCCGCAGGACGCCTCGTGGGCGGTGCTCTGGCTGCGCGATGGGGTACCGAGCGCGCTGCTGACCGTGGACCGGCCGCGCGACCTCACCCAGGGACGGAAGCTGATCGAGCGCGGCACGGCCCTGGATCCGGCCCGCGCGGCGGACCCGGCGGTGCCGCTGAAGTCGGCGGTCGCGGGGTAGCGGCTGGTGCGCGACGGGCCGCGGAGGTGGCAGTCTGGTGGCGTGAGCGAGATCGAAAGCAAGATTGAAGAGCTGGTCCCCGAGTGGATGTACCTCCCCGACATCTCGGAGCAGTGGGGGGTGCGGGTCACCGAGGTGCGTGACCTGGTCCGCAGCGGCGGGCTGATCGCCGTCCGCCGGGGCCCGAACAAGTCGCTGCAGGTCCCTGCGGCGTTCATCGACGGCACCGGGCTGGTCAAGCACCTGTCCGGCACCCTGACCGTGCTGCGCGACTGCGGGTACAACGACGTGGAGATCCTGGAGTGGCTCTTCACCGAGGACCCGTCGCTGCCCGGCAGCCCGATCCAGGCACTGCGGGAGAACCGCGGCACCGAGGTCAAGCGCCGTGCCCAGGCGATGCTGATCTGATGGCGGCGGACACGCTGCGCGCCCGTCTGGCGGACGCGCGCCTCTACCTGTGCACCGACGCGCGCCGCGAGCAGGGCGACCTCGCCGAGTTCCTCGACGCGGCGCTGGCGGGCGGCGTGGACATCGTCCAGCTGCGCGACAAGGGCCTGGAGGCCAAGCAGGAGCTGGCGGCCCTGGAGGTCTTCGCCGACGCCTGCCGCCGGCACGGCAAGCTGCTGGCCGTCAACGACCGCGCCGACGTCGCGCACGCGGCCCGGCCGGACGTGCTGCACCTCGGCCAGGACGACCTGCCGGTGTCGGCCGCCCGGGCGATCCTCGGCGAGGACGTCCTGATCGGCCGGTCCTGCCACGCCGAGTCCGAGGTGGACGCGGCGATCGCCGAGCCCGGGGTGGACTACTTCTGCACCGGCCCGGTCTGGCCGACCCCGACCAAGCCGGGCCGCCCGGCGCCGGGCCTCGGCCTGGTCTCGTACGCGGCGAAGCAGGTCACGGACCGGCCGTGGTTCGCCATCGGCGGGATCGACCTCGGCAACCTGGACGAGGTGCTGGCCGCCGGTGCCCGCCGGATCGTCGTGGTCCGGGCCGTCACCGCCGCGGAGGACCCGCGGGCGGCGGCCGCCGAGCTGTCCCGTCGCGTGCGTTCCAGCTGATCCCCGGGCCGCCGCCGTCCCTCAGTACTTGCGGACGGTGGCGGCCTCGGCCAGCGCCAGCAGGACCCCGCGGGCCCGCTCGTCCACCAGCGGCGCCGCCGCCAGCGCGGCCAGCGACTGCCGCATCAGTTCCTCGATCCGGCGCTCCACCAGCTCGGGCGCGCCGCTGCGGGCGACCAGCTCGCGCAGCCCGGCGACCTCCTCGGGCGCCAGGTCCGGCGCGCCGAGCCGCTCGTCCAGGTGCCGGGCGTCCTCGGCGGGCAGGCCGCGCATCGCGTGCGCGACCAGCAGCGTGCGCTTGCCCTCGCGCAGGTCGTCCCCGGCCGGCTTGCCGGTGACCGCGGGGTCCCCGAACACGCCGAGCAGGTCGTCCCGCAGCTGGAAGGCCTCGCCCAGCGGCAGCCCGAACGCGCCGAGGGCCTCGACCAGCTCCGGTCCGGCCCCGGCCAGCAGCGCGCCGACCTGGAGCGGGCGCTCGATGGTGTACTTCGCGGACTTGTAGTGCAGCACCGTCCGGGCCCGGTCCAGCGCGCCGTCGTCCGTCGAGTCGCCGGCCACCGGCTCCAGCACGTCCAGGTACTGGCCGAGCATGACCTCGGTGCGCATCAGGTCGAACACCGGCTTGGCGGCCAGGACGGCGGCCGGCTCCAGGCCCGAGCGCAGGAACAGCTCGTCGCACCAGATCAGCAGCAGGTCGCCGAGCAGCACCGCGGCCGAGGCACCGTACTGCTCGCGGTCGCCGCGCCAGCCGCTGTCGCGGTGCAGCGCCTCGAAGCGGCGGTGGATCGAGGGCAGGCCGCGGCGGGTGTCGCTGCGGTCCATCAGGTCGTCGTGCACCAGGGCACTCGCCTGGAGCAGTTCCAGGGCGGCGGCCGCGTTGGCGATCGCGTCGCCCCCGGGGGCCGTGGCCGGGCCGCCGGCGGCGCGCCAGCCCCAGTAGCAGAAGGCCGGGCGCAGCCGCTTGCCGCCGTCCAGCAGGAAGTCGCGCAGCGCGTCCGAGGCGGGGACCAGCTGGGCCGAGATCTTGCCGAGCAGCGCGGACTGGCCGTCCATGAACGCGGAGAGCGCGGCGTTGACGCGTGTGCGGACGTCCTCCACGTCAATGGGGTTGGCCGGCCGGGTGCTGGACGAGGTCACGATGGGGCTCCGCTGGTTCTCTGGGGTGCAGCAAGCGTAGCGGGGCGGCCGGGAACGGGCGTGCGAGCGGGCCCGCGGGGGTGGTGGGACGGCCTCGGCAGGGGTGATGCGCGGGGCCTGCGGGAGCCGGTGCGGGGCGGCGGGGCCTGGGTGCCGGGCACGTGCCGCACGGTTGCCGCGGAGTTGCTGCGGAGTTGCCCGGGGCCAACCGGAATGCCGTCCATCAGTTGTCTCAATCCGTGGAACCGGGTTGTCCGGCCTCCTCGAAGGCCGGATAGCCTGCCAGCATGGCACTTGGAATCGCTTCCACGAGAACGGACCGCGCACTGACCGTCCGCGAGCTCCTGGCGGCCGGCAAGCGCTCCTTCTCCTTCGAGTTCATGCCGCCGCGCACCGAGGTCGGCGAGCAGAAGCTCTGGGACGCCATCCGTCGACTCGAACCGCTCGACCCGAACTTCGTCTGCATGACGTACGGCGCGGGCGGCTCCTCGCGCGAGCGCACGGTCAACATGGTCGGCCGGATCGCCACCGAGACCACGCTGACGCCGGTCGCCCACCTGACCGCCGTCGACCACTCGATCGCGGAGCTGCGCAACATCATCGGCCAGTACGCGGACCAGGGCGTGCGGAACGTCCTCGCGGTCCGGGGCGACCCGCCCGGCGACCCGATGGGCGAGTGGGTCAAGCACCCGGAGGGCGTCACCTACGCGTACGAGCTGGTGGAGCTGATCAAGGGCATCGGCGACTTCTGCGTCGGTGTCGCGGCCTCGCCGAACATGCACCCGCGCTCGACGAACTGGGACGACGACATCCGGCACTTCGTGGCGAAGATCCGCTCCGGGGCCGACTACGCGATCACCCAGATGTTCTTCGAGGTGGACGACTACCTGCGGCTGCGCGACCGGGTGACGGCCGCGGGCTGCGAGACGCCGATCATCCCGGAGATCATGCCGGTCACCAACGCCAAGCAGCTGGAGCGCTTCCCGCAGCTCAGCGGCTCGGCCTTCCCGGCCGAGCTGGAGGCCCGCCTGCGGGCGGCCATCGACGACCCGGCGGCGCTGCGGGCCGTCGGCATGGAGCACGCCACGGCGATGGCCGAACGGCTCCTCGCCGAGGGCGCGCCCGGTCTGCACTTCATCACGCTGAACCACTCGACGGCGACGCTGGAGATCTACCAGAACCTCGGGCTGCACCAGCGCTGAGGTCCCGCGGCCGGCCCCGGTTCGGGTGGGTCCGGTCGTCCGGGTGGTCCTTGCGACCGCGGTGCTGACGTGGGGTGTTCACGAGCCCGTCACCGTCCCGACGGTGACGGGCTCGGTCGTGTGCGGCCGGTTCCGTTGCGCCGGGAACGCGATGCGGCACCCCGGCCGTTGAACCGGTACAGTCGCCGCACACCCGCGGCGGACACGTGCGGGCACGCGACTGGAGGTAGCGGGCGGATGGGCATCGGATACCTGCTGCTGTACGCCGCGTTGGCGGTGGTGGCGCTCTGGCTGGTCGCCGAGGTGCTGCTGCAGAACCGGGCGCCGGTGCATTGGCGGGTGCTGGCCCTGGTCGGCTTCCTGGGCGTGGCCGGCGGGATGGGTGCCGGGTCGGTCGTGGTCATCGGGGCCGGTGCGGCGCTGTTCGCGGTCGGCCAGACCTTCGTCACGCTGTCGGTCAAGCGCGGCTACCGCGACGGCTGGTCCCTGCGGAAGGCCGACGGCAGCCTGCCGGGCCCGCTCGCCAAGGTGCCGCTGCTCGGCGCCCTCACCGGCGGGGCCGCGGTGGCGGCGGCCGTGGTCGCCGAGGAGCGGATCGGCGAGGTCAGCGCCGTCGAGGAGCCCCCGGCCGTCCAGCCGGTGCCCGAGGACGTGCCGCAGGTCGAGCAGACCGCCGCGTTCGAGATGCAGGAGCTCGCCCAGGACGGCGTCTACGCCCCCGCGTACTACGAGCAGCAGCCGCAGCAGCAGGTCCAGGACCCGTACGCCCCCGCCTACCAGGGCGGCTACGACCAGCAGCAGTGGCAGGCCCAGCAGCAGCCCGCCTTCGCCTACGACCAGTCCTACGACCAGTCCTACGGCGCCTACCCGCAGCAGCAGAGCCCGCAGCAGGACCCGTACGGCGGCTACCAGCAGCAGGGCCTGCAGCAGGACCAGTACGCGGGCTACCAGCAGCAACAGCAGGCCTGGGACCCGAACGCCCAGCAGGAGCAGCACCAGCAGCAGTGGCAGCCGCAGGCCGACCCGCAGGGCCAGGGCATCCCGCAGCAGCCGGCGTACGACCAGAACTACGGCTACCAGCAGCAGAACACCTGGCACCAGGGCTGACGCGCCCGGGGTGGGACGGCGGGCCGGTCCCGGCCCGCCGTCGGCCTCTGCGGGCCGCCGGGCAGGACTCTAGGCAGGCCCCACCAGGTTGGCGGCGATGCAGGCCGACATGCCGACGCGGGCCAGCCCGCCGCCGGGGTGGGCGGTGCCGCCGATGAGGTACAGACCGGGGACGGGCGACTCGTTGGCCGTCTTCAGCCAGTCCCCGTCCGCTCCGGCGAGCACCGGCAGGGCGACCGAGCCGCCCGGGGCGCCGGTCTCCCGGCGGGTGTCCTCGGGAGTGCGCACCACCCGCCACAGCATCCGCTCGCGCAGGCCCAGTCCGGCCGCGTCGACGTGGGCGAGCAGCCGGTCGGCGTAGCGCTCGGCGACACCGGGGGCGGTCCAGTCGACGACGCCCTGGGCCGGGACGGTCGCGGTCAGCACCACGCTCTCGTGCGCGTCGTCGGGGCGCAGCGCGGGGTCGTCCGGGCGCAGCACCTGCACGGTGGGGCGCTCGCAGAGCGGGGCCCGGCCGGTCAGTGCCCGCTCCTCGGCGGCGAGGTCGGGCGCGTGCACGACGGTGCGGTGCGCGGTGCCCTCCGGCCGGGGGCCGCGCAGGGCGAGCAGCACGCCGAACCGGCCGGGGGCTCCGGACGGTCGCCACGCCTCGGCCGGCTTCCCCGGCCACTCGGCCAGGCCGCGGCCGAACAGCGCGTCGGCGTCCATCGCCGAGAGCACCAGGTCGGCCTCGATCCGGCCGTCCGCCGTCTCGACGCCCCGGGCGCGGCCGTCCTCGACGACGACCCGGGTGACGGGCGTGTCGAAGCGGAAGTCGACCTTGCGCAGCTCGCAGCGCCGGTACACCGCCTCCGCCAGGGCGCGCAGGCCGCCCCGGACGTACCAGACGCCGAAGGACTGCTCCATGTACGGCAGCACGGTGGCCCCGGCCGGGGCCAGGCCCGGGACGAAGCCGTAGCGGACCGCGGACTCGAACAGCAGGGCGGTCAGCCCGGGGTGGCCGTCCAGCCGGCGCGCCGCCACGTCGTGGAGGGTCCACGGGGCGGCGCGGCGCAGCCGGGCCAGGCCGGTGCGCGCCGGGAGGGGGTACGGGTCGGCGCCCAGGAAGCCCCGGTCGGCCGGGAGCGGCTCTTCGAGCAGCGGGCGGCGGGTGGCCTCCCAGACCGTCCGGCCGTCGTTCATCACCGCGCTCCAGCGGGCGCCGGAGCCGGCCCCGAAGGCCGCGTCCAGGGCCTGGCCGACCCCGCCCCGGGAGGCGTTGGGCAGGGTGACGGCGGTGCCGTCGGGGAACAGGTGCCGGCTCTCCGGATCGACCGGGGCCAGTTCGACCAGCTGCTCCAGCGGCTCCTTGCCGGTCTTCAGCGCGAGATCGCGGTAGACCGCGGGGAGGGCGAGCAGCCCCGGCCCGGTGTCGAAGGCGAAGCCGTCGCGCTCGTAGCGGCCGACCATGCCCCCGTACGTGCCGCTCGACTCGCAGACCGTCACCCGGTGGCCGATGGTCGCCAGCCGGGAGGCCGCCGCGAGCCCGCTCATTCCTGCGCCGATGATGACGATCCGTGCCATGGCACCCGATCCTAGGGCGTGCGTCAGACCCCCGGCTGCCGGGCGTACGTGCCCTGGGCGCCCAGGGCGGCCTTGGCGGCCCGGCGCTCGCGGCGGCGGGCCCGGAAGGCGCGGATCTTGGTGATCACCAGGCGGACCAGCAGCAGCCCGACGGCCAGGACCACGGCGGCGATCGAGGCGGCCAGCCACGGGTGGAAGATCGCCAGCGTGACCAGGCCGGCCACCGAGAGGTCCTCCGCCATGCTGACCACGATGTTGCTGGCCGGCTCGGGGGAGGTGTTGACGGCCATCCGCAGCGAGGCCTTCACCAGGTGGCTGACCAGCGCCGTCGTCCCGCCCATCGCACCGGCCGCGACCTCGCTCAGCGAGCCGGGGTCGTTGCTCGCGATCAGCACGCCCACGGTGGCGCCGGCGATCGGCCGGATCACGGTGTGCACGAGGTCCCAGACGCTGTCCACGTACGGGATCTTGTCGGCCACCGCTTCCAGCGCGAACAGCACGGCGGCCACGATCAGCACGTCCGTGCGCTCCAGCGCGTGCGGCACCGACTGCGCGTCGGCGAACCGGCCCAGCAGGCCGAGCAGCAGCACCACCGCGTAGGCGTTGATGCCGCTGGCCAGTCCGCTGGTGAAGATCAGCGGCAGGATCGTCATGGCCTCCCCCTTCTCGTGAGCCGGGCCGGTTCCGTCCGGCCCCGCCGTACCGTACCGGGAGCCGGGACGCCGCGCGGCCCCGCGCCGGTTCCGCGCGGGGGACTGAGTACGGATACTCAGATCCGCGGTTGAGTACGTCAGCGGATGGCCTCCGACCTGCGGAGACGGGAGAGTGGTGACACCCGGGAGGAGCGGCGCGTCGGGCGCCGTCCCGCCCGGGTGGCGGATCCGACCGTCCCCCTCCGGCCGCGAGTGCCAGGGGGACGGCGGCGGAGATCCGCGAACGGGGCTGGTCACGGTCCCCGCACCGCCGACACGGGGCGGCGGAGCGGGCCGGGGGGAGACCGGCCACGGGGGAAGTTCGCCACCGCCGCCCGTGGGGGGAACGGCGGGGCGACGGCACACGGCGGCGGCGCGGACCGGGGGAGGGCCCGCGCCCGCCGCCGCACTGCGTTTCCGGGGCTCCGTCCCGGAACGGACGGATTGTCAGTGGTGCCGTTCACGATGGAAGGGCACGGACCACCCGGTCCGCGCGCTGCCTCGGAACGGGGGAGACCATGACCATCAGCCACCCTGAGCCCGTCACCGCCCGCCTCCACTCCGCCGCCCTCCCGTACAGCCCGGACCCGTCGGGCGCGCGCCCCGCCGGCCGGGACGTCCACCCCGTGGTGCGTCGGATCGCCGCGCCGCCGGCCGCCCTCGACCTGCTCGCCGACGCCCACCGCACCCTCGCCCGCGCCCGCGCGCTGGAGGACCCGCTGGAGCGCTACGCCACCGCGCACCTGGCCGCGCTGCGCACGGTGGCGGCCGTCCTGGCGGTGCGCGGGCGCCCGGAGAAGAACCCGCGCCGGCGCAAGGCCATCCGCAGCGCCTGGGAGGTGCTGCCCGAGGTGGCGCCGGAGCTCGCCGAGTGGGCGCTCTACTACGGCGCCGGCGCCCGCCGCCGGGCCGCCGCCGAGGCCGGGATCCGGGGCGCCGCCTCGGCCCGCGACGCCGACGACCTGATCCGCAACTCCGCCCTGTTCCTGCGCCTGGTCGAGCGGCTGCTGGGCCTGCGGGCCGTCCCGCCCGCGCCTCGGCTGCCGCTGGACGGCGACGAGCCGCCGGGCGCCGCCGGACCGGCCACCCGTAAGGTGGAGGCATCCTGATCGAACTGCACGTGCCAAGGAGCCGCACCTTGTACCCGACGCGTCCCCGCAGTGCCCTGCGTACCGCCGTGGTGTGGGAGGTGGTGCGGGCAGCCCTGGAGAAGCGGGCGGCCGAGCTGGACCAGCCGGTGCTCGACGTGGTCGACACCGGCGGCGGCACCGGCAACTTCGCCGTGCCGGTGGCGAAGCTCGGCCACCGGGTCACCGTCGTCGACCCGAGCCCGGACGCGCTGTTCGCGCTGGAGCGCCGGGCGGCTGAGGCCGGCGTGACGGACCTGGTGCGCGCCGTCCAGGGCGACACCCAGACGCTGCCCGAGCTGGTCGCCCCCGGCACCGTGGACGCGGTGCTCTGCCACGGCGTGCTGGAGGTCGTGGACGACCCGGCCGAGGCGCTCGGCAGCCTGGCCGGCACCCTGCGCAAGGGCGGCCTGGTCAGCCTGCTGGCCGCCAACCGCAACGGCGCCGTGCTGGCCCGCGCACTGGCCGGCCACTTCACCGAGGCCCGCACGGTGCTCTCCGCCACCGACGGCCGCTGGGGCGAGAACGACCCGATGCCGCGCCGCTTCACCGGTGAGGAGCTGTCCGGCCTGGCCGAGGCCGCCGGCCTGCGGGTGGAGTCGGTGCACGGCGTCCGGGTCTTCGCCGACCTCGTCCCCGGGGTGCTGGTGGACACCGAGCCGGGCGCGCTGGAGGCGCTGCTGAAGCTGGAGGAGGCCGCCGCCGAGCAGCCCGCCTTCCACGCTGTGGCGACCCAGCTGCACCTGCTGGCCACCCTGGCCTGAGCCGCCCCTCGCCGGGCCTCCGTGAAACCTCCGCGAGACCTTCCGCCGCCGTACGGTTCGCACACCGTACGGCGGCGGTTCGCGTGCCCGTTGCCCGCCGGTTCCCGGCCCGGCCGACCGGCCGGTTTCCGCTCGCCTGCGGTGAAGCTGCCCAGGTCCGGGCTGATTCCACCGGGTCGGGCACTTGTCCGAGGCGTGGCGCGTTGACACCGGTGCGGCCGGGCCCGGTCGAAGTGGCCCGTCCCACGCGGCGCAGACCACTCCGTAACGGGCTCACGGACCGTATGATCTGGGTAAAGCCGGAAAGCATGACAGCCGGATGCGTGGGGCATATGGACGACACGGGCCGGGCCCCCCGCACAGGCGTCCGACCGTGTGCCCCAAGGCTGATTGGACTTGCCTCCCCGACCGGGGTGGGCGGACCGGTCGCACCCGCGACCGACGAGTAGGAGGACTCCGTGCCGCTCTCGGAGCACGAGCAGCGACTGCTCGACCAGATGGAGCGAGCGCTGTATGCCGAAGATCCCAAATTCGCGTCGGCGCTTGAGGGAACCGGGCTGCGCACCTACACCCGTCGGCGGGTCTACCTGGCCATCGCCGGATTCGTGGTGGGGATCGGCCTCTTGATGGGCGGCATGGTCGTTCCGGACCAGATCTGGGTCAGCGTCGTGGGCTTCCTGGTGATGCTCGGGTGCGCGGTGTTCGCCGTGACCGGCTGGCGCCGCGGGCCCGCGAGCCAGGGCTCCGGGCCCCGCCAGGCCGCCGCCCCGCGCCGCAAGGCCGGGATGATGGACCGGGTCGAGCAGCGCTGGCAGCGCCGCAGGGACGAGCAGACCGGCGGCTTCTGAGCCACCGGCCGTACGGCGCGACCAGGACCGAAGACGCCGGGGGCGGGCAGTCGATCGACTGCCCGCCCCCGGCGTCCGTCGTGTCCGGCCCGCGGCTCAGGACTCCCGGGTCTCCGACACAGAGGTGTCCGACCCGGGAGTGTCCGACCCGGGCCGCCGGGTGAAGACCCGCCGGACCGGGGCGGAGACCGCCTCGACCGCCCCGGCCACCCCGGTGCCGACGGCCGTCCGGGCCGCCCGCAGCGTGTCGGAGATCCGCCACCACAGCTGCGCCGAGGACGGCGGCAGCAGCAGCGCCCTGGTCCGCCCGGCCCGGCCGACGCTCGCCCGCAGGCCGCGCCGGGCCGTGTGGACGTCGGCGGCCAGCGGCGCCGCGGCGAGCTGTCCGGGCGGGGCGTACAGCACCCGCTCGGTGGCCAGGGCCAGCCGCCCGGCGGCGGCTGCCGCGTCCGCGTCCAGGTCCGCCTTCTCGGTGATCCGTCGGGCGGCCGACCGCGGGGTGCGTGACTCGTCCGGGGGAATTCCGAGGTCCCAGGCGGAGTCGACCAGCTCGTCCCAGGCGGCCAGCACCTGAGCGTCGGTCAGCTCCGCGGGACCGCTCCCGCCGGGCCGGCGCCGCCCGCCGCCGCCGAGCCGACGACGGCGTACGGCCGTGCGCCAGAGCATCGGGGAGAGCAGCAGCACGATCACCGCCAGCACCGCGGCGAAGGTGCCCAGCACCTGCCCGGACAGCAGCCAGGACTCCTCGGCGGCCTTGGCGGCGGTCTTGCCCTTGGGCCCGCAGTCGCCCAGCTGACGCTGCTTGGCGGTGCAGTCCGAGCTGCTGGACGGCGCCGGAGCGGCCGACGCGGTCTGCGGGGCCGTGGTCGCCTGCTGGGTCGGCGCGCTGGTCGGCGCGCCGGCCGCCTCGTTGTAGCGGGTCGGGACGCCCCGGCTCGGGGTCGGCTCGAAGCGCAGCCAGCCGTAGCCCGCGAAGTACAGCTCGGGCCAGGCGTGGTACATCCGGCCGGTCACCGAGTAGACGTTGCCGCCCTTGGTGTCGCCGGGGGTGAAGCCGACGGCGACCCGGGCCGGGATCTTCAGCACCCGGGCCATCGCCGCCATGGTGGAGGCGAAGTGCACGCAGAAGCCCCGGCGGTCGCTCAGGAAGACCGCGATGGCGTTGCTGCCGGTGCCGGCGGCGACCGAGGTGTCGTACTTGAAGTCCGGCCCGGTGAACCAGTTCACCAGGGCCGTCGCCCGGTCGTAGTCGTTCTGCGCGCCGCCGGTGACCCTCCTGGCCTGTTCGGCGACCACGCTCGGCAGGTCGGACGGGACGACGGTGTAGCGGTCCCGGACGTCCTGCGGCGCGACGGGCGCCTGGCGCAGCTCGTTCGCGGTGGGCCGCAGGTCCAGTGAGGTCACGTGGTAGCGCAGGCCGCGGATCGCCTTGTCGTTGCTCGGCACGACGGTGCGGGTCAGCGGGTCGAGCTTCCACTCCCCGCGATTGGGCACCTGGACGGAGGCGGCCGGGTAGGGCATCGGCAGCCAGCTGTTCTCCAGCCGGTCGCTGACCTGGAAGTCGCCCTCGATCCGGGGGACGTTGGCGTTGCGCAGGCCCTCGGGGTTCGGCAGCGACGTCGGGAGGTCGTTGACCGTGGTGCTGCTGAGCCGCCAGCTGGTGCCGTCGAACTGGTCCAGCGAGCCCGTCCGCAGGTAGATCTGGTCGGCCAGCTCGCTGTCCATGGTGTAGGTGAGCAGCTCGGCGTCGGTGGGCTTGGTGATCGCGGCCTCCAGGCTGACCAGCGGGTCGAGGCTGGTCGCCACGCTCCCGCCGGTGCCCTTGCCGGAGCTCCCGCCGCCGGAGCCGGAGTGCAGCAGGCCGAGGTCCCAGTGCGGCAGGACGACGGGGAGCAGCATCGCCACGGCCAGCGCCAGGATGCCGACCTGCTGGCCGCCCGGGCTGACCTTGCCGGAGCTCACGGTGCCGCGGAAGACCCGGCCCCAGCGGGAGACCCGGTCCTGGCCCTCGGCGAAGAGCAGCAGCAGGTAGCCGACCGCGGCGAGCGCGAACCAGAACCAGCTGCCGTGGTCCCCGGCCAGGCCGTTGCCGATCGAGTAGAGCGCCAGCAGCGGCAGCCCGGCCAGCGCGGAGCGGCGGTAGGTCACCGCGACGGTGTCCACGACGACGGTGATCAGGCCGACCGCGGAGACCAGGATCAGCCGCAGGCCGGCCGTGGGCGGTGCCGGGATCGCGAACTGCTGTATGTCGTCCAGACCGGAGGCGAAGACCTGGTCCAGGACCCGCAGCGCGGACGGACCGGGCAGCGCGGTGCCGGAGAAGCCGATGACCATCAGCAGGAGCAGCACCAGCAGCTGTCCGACCGGCACCGTCCAGCGGTAGAGCGGGGAGCGCCGAAGGCCGGCGCCGACCGCGGCGAGGACGGCGATCACCAGGACGGCGTGGGTCAGCCAGCTGCGCGAGGTCAGCAGCGGGAGCATGCAGAGCGAGGCGAGCACGGTGGCCAGCGCCGCGTAGACGGTCAGTTTGGCCCGGGTGGTCACGCGCCGGCCTCTTCTCGGTTGGGGGCGGTCGTCTTGGCGCCCTCGACGGCCCGCCACAGGTCCGGTACGGAGTCCCCGGCGCGCACCGGGATGACCGTCCAGCCGGATTCGCGCAGCTTCCGGACCCGGGCGCGGAACTGGTCGCCGCCGGTGTCCGGGGCGAGCATCCGCAGGCCGGCCCAGGTGCCGGTGTCCAGCAGGAAGGCGATCGCCCCGCCGGTACGGCTGCGCAGTCGGCCCAGCCGGGCGGTCTGCGTGTCGTCCAGCTCGCCGAGGACGGCGATCAGCAGGCCCTCGCCGCCGGTGCGCAGCGGCTCCTCGGCGCGGGAGAGCGTGCCGCCGTCGGACAGGTCGGCGACGGCGAGGGCGTCCAGGATCAGCCCGGAGGTGTCGGCGGCGTTGTTGTGGCCGCCGGCGCCGGGCCCGGGCACCGCGAGGCCGGTGTCGGTGAGCAGCTGGGTCTGGTAGCCGCGCTCCAGCAGGTGCGCGGTGACCGACGCGGCGCAGCTGACCGCCCACTCGAAGGAGGAGGCGGGGCCGCTGCCCCGGTGGCCGATCTCCCGGGTGTCCAGCAGGACGGTGGCCCGGGCCCGCTGCGGCTGCTCCTCCCGGCGCACCATCAGCTCGCCGTACTTGGCGGTGGAGCGCCAGTGCACCCGGCGCAGGTCGTCGCCGGGCCGGTACTCGCGCAGGATCACGTCGTCGTCGCCGGCCAGCGCCAGGGTGCGGCTGTGGCTCTCGCCCTGGCCGAGCCACTCGCCGCTGAGCCGGACGTACGGCAGGGCCTGGACCAGGGGGACGACGGTGAGCACGTCGGAGGCGGTGAAGGCCCGGGTCACCTCGCACATCCCGAACGGGTCGGCCAGCCGCAGCTGCAGCGGCCCGAGCGGGTAGCGGCCGCGCAGGTCGGAGCGGACCCGGTAGGAGACCTCGCGGTAGCCGCGCGGCTCGACCCGGTCCAGTACGAAGCGCGGGCGCGGCCCGAGCACGTACGGGACCTTGTCCTCCAGGAGCAGCAGGCCGGTGGGAACCCGGGAGACGTTGTCGAGCCGCAGGTGGACCCGGGCCTCCTGGCCCGCGATCGCCCGGCGCGGGCTGAGCCGGCGGCCGCTGGCCACCCGGTAGCGGGTGTTGGCGACCACCACCACGGCGACCAGCGGGAGCGCGGCGAGCAGCACGCCGACCCGCAGCAGGGCGTCCTGGTCGAGCAGGTAGGCGCAGACCACCGCGGTGATCCCGGCGGCGAGGAAGGACCGGCCGCGGGTGGTGAGGCCGCGGAACCCGGCCCGCAGCCCTGACGCGGCGTCGGACTGGGTCACCTCAGCCCCTCCGGACGGCCGGGCCGCCCTGCGGGCGCGGCAGCGGCAGCCGGGCGACCAGGTCGGCCACGATCTGCTCGGAGGTGCGGCGGCTGAGCTGGGTCTCGGCGGTCGGCATCAGGCGGTGCGCGAGGACCGGGACGGCGAGGCGCTGGATGTCGTCCGGGGTGACGTAGTCGCGGCCGTCCAGCGCGGCGGCGGCGCGGGCGGCCCGGACCAGGTGCAGGGTGGCGCGCGGCGAGGCGCCCAGGCGCAGCTCGTGGCTGCTGCGGGTGGCGCCGACCAGGTCGACGGCGTAGCGGCGGACCGGGTCGGCGATGTGCACGGTGCGGACGAGGTCGATCAGCTTGAGGATGTCGGAGGCGTGCGCGACCGGCTGGAGGTCCTCCAGCGGGCTGGCGCCGGCGTGCACGTCCAGCATCGCGAGCTCGGCCTCGGGGCTGGGGTAGCCGATGGAGATCCGGGCCATGAAACGGTCGCGCTGGGCCTCCGGGAGGGGGTAGGTGCCCTCCATCTCGACCGGGTTCTGGGTGGCGACGACCATGAACGGCGAGGGCAGCTCGTAGCTGGTGCCGTCGATGGTGACCTGGCGCTCCTCCATGGACTCCAGCAGCGCGGACTGGGTCTTGGGCGAGGCGCGGTTGATCTCGTCGCCGACCACGATCTGGGCGAAGATCGCGCCCGGACGGAACTCGAAGTCGTGCCGCTGCTGGTCGTAGATGTTGGTGCCGGTGACGTCCGAGGGCAGCAGGTCGGGCGTGAACTGGATGCGGCGCACGGTGCAGTCGACCGAGCGGGCGAGCGCCTTGGCCAGCATGGTCTTGCCGACGCCGGGCACGTCCTCCAGCAGCAGGTGGCCCTCGGCGAGCAGGACGGTCAGGGCGATCCGGACGGCCTCCGGCTTGCCCTCGATCACGCTCTCGATGTTGGCGCGGACCCGGTCCACGACCGCGGCGAGCTCGGGGAGCCCGACCCGCTGGTGCTCGTTCGCCCTCTGCTCGCCCCCCGCAGGACCGCCGAGACCGGCCTGATCGTTGTAGCTCGTCACCCGTTTACGCTCCCTGGCACCCTGTGCCCGCCCCGTCCCGAGGCCGGACCCCACCCCATGCTTGACGCGGCCGTCCCGGGGTCGGTTCCGATGGCGGATCCGGCGTCTGGGAGGCGGCCTGCGGCCCGGCCGCCCCAGGTGGTTCGGGGTCCGACCGGCAGGCGCATTCTCCCCTGCGCGGTGGCCAGAAGTCACCATTCGGCCGACCCCGAATGCCCGGAGGACGACGTGCCCGCCCCCGGGCGTTCGGGACCGGCGCTAGTCGACCTCGCGCAGCAGGCCGGTGTGGACGTCGAAGACGAAGCCGCGCACGTCGTCGGTGTGCGGCAGGAAGGGCGAGGTGCGGACGCGCTGCATGGACTGGCGGACGTCGCCATCCAGGTCCACGAAGGACTCCACGGCCCACTGCGGGCGCTGGCCGACCTCCAGCTCCAGCTCGCGGCGGAAGTCCTCGGTGAGCCCGAGCAGGCCGCAGCCGGTGTGGTGGATGAGCGCGATCGAGCGGGTGCCGAGGGCGCGCTGGCTGATGGTCAGGGACCGGATGGTGTCGTCGGTGACGACGCCGCCGGCGTTGCGGATGACGTGCGCGTCGCCCAGTTCGAGGCCGAGTGCCGCGAACAGGTCGAGGCGGGCGTCCATGCAGGCCACCACGGCGATCTTCTGCACCGGGCGGGCGTCCATGCCGCCGTCCTGGAAGGTCACCGCGTACGCGCGGTTGGCCGAGACGAAGCGGTCGATGATGGTGGGGCGGGCAGGGGCGGCAGCGGCGTTCGGCGTGGGCCGGCCGGGGGTCACTGTCATGTCGGCGACGTTAGTGCCGATCCGGCGTCCGCGGTGGGGTGGAGAGCTACAGAACAGGCGGCTGTGATCGAGTGCATAGCCACAACCGGAGGGTTTGTCCGAACTGGTCCCGGATGGGTCGTGCGCGGTCGCGGGGCGGGGGGCGCGCGACGGTCGCCGAGGGCCCCCGGATCGGGCCGCCGAGGGACCACCCCAACAGCCGCGACCTGCAGTGATCCGTACCGCCGCCCGGGTGGTGCGCCGGAGCGGACCATTGACTGGCCGGGCCCGGGCGATAGAGTTTGCGGCGCAGTGGAGCACACCCGCCGGGGCCCGTCAACCGGGCCTTTCCCGGCCGGTGCGGCCCGGTCGACGCGGTCCGTGGCCTCCACCCGCTCCGTGCTCACCTGGCGCACCTTCCCCGGCGCCGGGCGGTCACGACCTTCCCCTTGAGCGGGCGGGGACCACGGGCCGCTTCGTCGTGCCGGGACACGGTGGGCGAGAATGGTCGCAGCTCCCGGACATCGGGCTGCTCCGCACCGAGGAAGGGCGCCACCGCGCATGACCACCAACGAACCGGGCCCCAAGCACGTTCCGGTGATGCTGCAGCGGTGCATGGATGCACTGGCGCCGGCGATCTCGCGCCCCGGCGCGGTGGTGGTGGACGCCACCCTCGGCCTCGGGGGGCACAGCGAGGCGCTGCTCACCCAGTTCCCCGAGGTCCGGCTCGTCGCGGTGGACCGTGACCCGCAGGCGCTGAAGCTCTCCGGCGAGCGGCTGGCCCCGTTCGGCGACCGGGCGACCCTGGTGCACGCCGTCTACGACGAGATCCCCGAGGTGCTGGAGCAGCTGGGCATCGACCGCGTGGACGGCGTCCTGTTCGACCTCGGCGTCTCCTCGATGCAGCTGGACGAGGCGGACCGCGGATTCGCGTACGCGCAGGACGCGCCGCTGGACATGCGGATGGACCAGACCCGGGGGATCAGCGCGGCGGAGGTGCTGAACACCTACAGCCACGGTGACCTGGCCCGGATCCTCAAGTTCTACGGCGAGGAGCGGTTCGCCGGGAAGATCGCCTCGGTGATCCTGCGGGAGCGGGAGAAGGAACCGTTCACCAACAGCGCGCGTCTGGTCGAGTTGGTGCGCAACGCCATTCCGGCGGCGACCCGCCGCACCGGCGGGAACCCGGCCAAGCGGACGTTCCAGGCGCTGCGGATCGAGGTCAACGGCGAGCTGGAGGTCCTGGACCGGGCGATCCCCGGGGCGCTGGAGGCCCTCGCGATCGGCGGTCGGATCGTGGTGATGTCCTACCAGTCGCTGGAGGACCGCCTGGTGAAGCAGTACTTCGCCGCCGGGGCGACGAACACCGCCCCGCCGGGGCTGCCGTTCATCCCGGAGGAGCACCAGCCCTGGCTCAAACTGATCACCCGCGGTGCCGAGCTGGCCACCGAGGCGGAGATCGAGGAGAACCGGCGTGCCGCGCCCGTGCGGCTGCGGGTGGCGGAGAGGATCAGGGACCGAAGCAAGCGGGGCTGACGAACGGCCCCGGCGGGGTCCGAAGGGCGGAGGGAAGGCACGTGGGGCCGGTGGCCGGTGAGGTCCGGGCGGGGCGGGGAGGACTCCCCGGACAGGGCAGGGCACGCATCACGGTCCGGCCGGGGAAACGCCCGGTCCGGGGGCGCACGCCGTTCGCGGTACTCGTGGTGGTGCTGCTGGCGGCGGGCCTGCTCGGGCTGCTGGCGCTGAACACCGCGCTCAACGAGGGCTCCTTCGAGCTGTCCCGACTCCAGAAGCAGACCACCGTGGCGACCGACGAGCAGCAGAGCCTGCAGCACCAGATCGACCAGAGCTCGGCCCCGGACGCGCTGGCCAGGCGCGCCGCCGAGCTGGGCATGGTCCCGGCCGGGGGGATGGCCTTCCTGGACGTCCCGAACGGCGGCAAGGTGGTCGGCACGTCCGGCCCGGCGCAGGACGGTCCGCCGGTCAAGCGCTCGACGGCCGAGCCCTGGCCGACGAAGCCCGTACCGGGCGGTGCCCAGCCGGGCGCCGGGCAGTCGCCGGCCGCCCAGCCGCCGGCTCCACCCGTCCCCACCACTCCGGCTCCGGCTCCGACGCCGGCGGCCTCGGCCGGTGACTCGGTGATCCAGCTCAACCCGGCACCGACCGCGCAGCCGAGCGGGGGTGCCGGTCGATGACCACGCCCCGTCAGCCCTCCGGGGGCTCCGGCTCCGGGTCCGGCTCCGGCAACGGCCGCCGCCCGGTGCCCAGGGGCGCCGCGCCGCGCGGCCAGTCCGCCTCCGGCCGCACTCCGTCCGCCAAGGGACAGCCCGCGAAGGCTCAGCCCGCCAAGGGCCAGCCCACGCGCGGCCAGTCGGCGAAGGCCCAGCCCGCGAAGGCTCAGCCCGGCAAGGCCGCGGCCGGTCGGACGACCCCGCGCACGCCGCAGCAGCGGAGCCCCGAGGGCCGTCCGCCGGCCCGCAGCCAGGCGGCGGTGCGGCCGCGCCCGAAGAGCCGGCTGCCGCAGCGCGCCAAGGCGCTGAAGCTGGCCGAGCCGAAGCGCCGGCTGCGGGTGATCACCGTGGTGATGTCGCTGGTGTTCTCGGTCTTCGCGGGCCGTCTGATCCAGCTCCAGCTGGTCGACGCGGACGCGCTGGCCGCCGACGCCAACACCAACCGCTACCTGAACATCCCGATCACCGCCGAGCGCGGCTCGATAACGTCCGCCGACGGGGTGGCCCTGGCCGCCACCGTCGACGCGTACGACATCACCGCCGACCCGGCGATGTTCACCCCGGACGCGACCGGCATCCCGGACGCGCCGGAGCAGGCGGCCGCCCTGCTGTCGCCGATCCTCGGCGTGCCCAAGGAGAGGATCGCCGCCGACCTGCACACCCCGAAGACCCGCTACAAGCGGCTCGCCGCCCAGCAGACCCCGGCCGCCAAGAACCAGATCAGCGACCTCAAGTCGAGCCTGGAGAAGCAGGCCGGCTCGCGGGCCTGCCAGCTCCAGAAGAAGCTGCTCGGCAAGCCCGCCGACCAGGGCGGGCGCACTCGGGTGGACAACGAGTGTGCCAACCCGCTGGCCGGGGTGTTCAACCGGGAGACCCAGAAGCGCGTCTACCCCGCCGACGGGCTGGCCGCCAACCTGGTCGGCTTCGTCAACGGCGAGGGCGCCGGCGCCGGCGGCCTGGAGTTGCAGTACCAGCAGCAACTGGCCGGCAAGGACGGTCACAGCAGCTACGCCCAGGCGGGCGGGCGGCTGGTGCCCACCGCCGGGGGCTCGATGGATCCGGCCGTTCCCGGCAGCGACGTGAAGCTGACCGTCAACCGGGACATCCAGTGGGCCGCCCAGCGGGCGATCACCGACCAGGTGGCCAACTCCGGTGCGGAGAAGGGCTACGTGGTGGTCCAGGACGTGAAGACCGGCCAGGTCCTCGCGATGGCCACCGCGCCCGGCTTCAACCCGAACGACCTGAGCCTGTCCAAGCAGGCCCAGCTGGGCAACCCCGCCCTGGTCGACGCGTACGAGCCGGGCAGCACCGCCAAGCTGATGAGCCTGGCCGCCGTCCTGGACTCCGGCAAGGCCACCTGGGACACCAAGGTCACCGTCCCCAACCGGCTGGTCCGGGCCGGCCAGCAGTTCAAGGACGACGTCAACCACGACCCCTGGTACCTGACGCTGGCTGGGGTGCTGGCCAAGTCCTCCAACATCGGCACCATCGAGGCGATCGAGACCCTCGGCGGCGGTGACCAGCTCCAGGCCAACAAGGTGCTGGACGGCTACATGCGCAAGTTCGGCGTCGCCCAGCCGACCGGCCTGAACTTCCCCGGCGAGACCCCCGGGATGCTCAAGAAGCCGGAGGACCTGGTCGCGTCGGAGAAGTACAACATCTCCTTCGGCCAGGGGCCGCTGCAGATGAACGCGCTGCAGGCCACCTCGGTGTACTCGACCATCGCCAACGGCGGGGTGCGGGTGGCACCCGGCATCGTCCAGGGCATCACCGGCCCGGACGGCAAGTACAGCCCGACGCCGCCGGGCGAGCAGACCCGGGTGGTCAGCGAGCAGACCGCCAAGACCCTCACCTCGATGCTGGAGTCCGTCGTCGACGACGAGCAGGGCACCGGCGGCAAGGCCGCCATCCCCGGCTACCGGGTCGCCGGCAAGACCGGTACCGCCGACCGGGGGGCCGCCAACGGCGTCGGCTACGACGGCTACACCGCCTCGTTCATCGGCTTCGCCCCGGCCGACGCCCCCCGGGTCACCGTCTCCTGCACCCTCCAGGGCCCGGTCAACGGCCACTTCGGCGGCCAGCTGTGCGGCCCGGTGTTCAAGCAGGTGATGGAGTTCACCCTGAAGACCCTGCAGGTCCCGCCGAGCGGCAGCCAGGCGCCCAACCTGCCCGTCGAGTGGAAGCCGTGAGCGAGCATGAGCAACGATCGGGCCGGGCTGGACGACGGCGCGGCGCGGGGCCGGTTTGGCCCTGGGCACCCTTCGGCGGATAGCCTTCGCGCCGTGCCGAAACCCGATCAAACCACCGTGAGTCCGCCCCGCCCGACCGGGACCGCCGCTCTGCCGCTTTCCGAGCTGGCCGTACGGCTGGGTCTCGCACCCGTCGAGGGCGGTGCCGTTACCGGCGTCACCCACGACTCCCGCGCGGTCCGCCCCGGCGATGTGTACGTGGCCTTCCCCGGCGCCAACCACCACGGCGCGGCCTTCGCGGCCAAGGCCGCCGAATCCGGCGCGGTGGCCGTGCTCACCGACCGGGCCGGCGCCGACCTGGCGGCCGACACGGGCCTGCCGCTGCTGGTCGTGGAGCGGCCGCGGGCCGTCATGGGCGAGCTCGCCGCGATCGTCTACGGCAGCCCCTCCGAGCGGCTGCTGATGATCGGGCTGACCGGCACCAACGGCAAGACCACCACCTCGTACCTGGTCGAGGGCGGTCTGCGCGGGGCCGGACGCCACCCCGGCGTGATCGGCACCGTCGAGATGCGGGTCGGCGAGGAGCGGATCAAGAGCGAGCGCACCACCCCCGAGGCCACCGACCTGCACGCGATCCTCGGCGTGATGGCCGAGCGCGGCGCCGATGCGGTGACCATGGAGGTCTCCAGCCACGCCCTGGTCTTCGGACGCACCGACGGCGTCGCGTACGACGTCGCGCTGTTCAACAACCTCACGCCCGAGCACCTCGACTTCCACCCGGACATGGAGGACTACTTCCAGGCGAAGGCCCGGCTCTTCCAGCCGGGCAAGTCCCGCCGCGGCGTGGTCAACGTGGACGACGAGTACGGCCGCCGGCTCGCCGCCGAGGCCAAGATCCCGGTGACGACCTTCTCCGCGGCCGGCGACCCGCAGGCCGACTGGCGGGCCGTGGACGTCGTGCTCGGCCCGATCGGCTCCACCTTCCGGGTGCTCGGCCCGGACGGCGCCGAGGCCGATGCCGCCGTCCCGCTGCCCGGCCCGTTCAACGTCTCCAACGCGCTCGCCGCGATCACCCTGCTGGTCGCCGCCGGGCTGCCGCTGGAGCAGGCCGTGGCCGGCGTCGCCGCCGTCCCCGGCGTGCCCGGCCGGCTGGAGCGGGTCGACGCCGGCCAGCCGTTCGTGGCCGTCGTGGACTACGCGCACAAGCCGGACGCCCTGCAGGCCGTCCTCGCCTCGCTGCGCGAGGTCACCAAGGGCCGGCTGCACGTCGTCGTCGGCTGCGGCGGTGACCGCGACCCCCACAAGCGCGGCCCGATGGGCGCCATCGCCGCCCGCCTCGCCGACACCGCCCTGCTGACCAGCGACAACCCGCGCAGCGAGGACCCGCTGGCGATCCTCGCCACTATGCTGACCGGCGCCGCCGGGGTGCCCGAGGCCGAGCGCGGGGACGTCCTGGTCGTCCCCGACCGGGCCGAGGCGATCCGGCTGGCCGTCGCCCGCGCCCAGGCGGGGGACACCGTGCTGGTGGCCGGCAAGGGCCACGAGCTCGGCCAGTACGTACGAGACGAGATCCGCCCCTTCGACGACCGGGAGGTGCTGCGCGAGTCCATCGCGCGGAC
This sequence comes from Kitasatospora sp. NPDC097691, assembly GCF_040302665.1. Classification (NCBI taxonomy): domain Bacteria; kingdom Bacillati; phylum Actinomycetota; class Actinomycetes; order Kitasatosporales; family Streptomycetaceae; genus Kitasatospora; species Kitasatospora sp. NPDC097691. Next base: position 123,921 of record NZ_JBEORY010000015.1, read on the forward strand.
CCCCGCCGCGCGGGGCGACCGAGGAGTAGAGCAGCAGTGATCGCACTGACCCTCGCCGAGGTGGCCGCCGCAGTCGGGGGCACGCTGGACGGCGCCGATCCGGACACCCTGGTCACCGGCCCGGTCGAGGTCGACTCGCGCAAGGTGAGCCCCGGCGGCCTGTTCGCGGCCTTCGTCGGCGAGAACGTGGACGGCCACGACTACGCGACCACGGCGATCGAGGCCGGCGCCGTCGCGGTGCTGGCCTCCCGCCCCGTCGGCGTGCCCGCCGTCCTGGTCGACAGCGTCGTGGAGGCGCTCGGCAGGCTGGCCCGTACCGTGGTCGCCCGCGCCGAGGGCACCGCCGTGGTCGCGCTGACCGGCTCGGCCGGCAAGACCAGCACCAAGGACCTGATCGCCCAGCTGCTCCAGCGCCACGGTGCGACCGTCTACCCGCCCGGCTCGCTCAACAACGAGATCGGCCACCCGATGACCGCCCTGCGGGTCGAGGCCGGCACCCGGCACCTGGTCATGGAGATGGGCGCCCGGCACAAGGGCGACATCGAGTACCTCACCTCGATCACCCCGCCCCGGGTCGGCGTGGTGCTGAACGTCGGCACCGCCCACGTCGGCGAGTTCGGCTCCCAGGAGGCGATCGCCGAGGCCAAGGGCGAACTCGTCGAGGCGCTGTCCGCGGACGGGGCCGCGATCCTCAACGCGGACGACCGGCTGGTGCGCGCGATGGCCTCCCGCACCAAGGCGAAGGTGGTCCTGTTCGGGGAGTCCCCGGACGCCCACGTGCGGGCGACGGACGTTCGCCTGGACGCCACCGGACGGCCATCGTTCACGCTCACCACCCCGGCCGGTTCCGCGCCCGTGCAACTGCGCCTGTACGGTGAGCACCACGTCTCGAACGCCCTCGCCGCCGCCGCGGTGGCGGTGGAGCTCGGGATGTCCGTCGACGACACCGCCGCTGCCCTGGGCGAGGCGGGTGCGCTGTCCCGCTGGCGCATGGAGGTCGTCGACCGGGCCGATGGTGTCACCGTCGTCAACGACGCCTACAACGCGAACCCCGACTCGATGCGGGCCGCGCTGCGGGCGCTGGTCTCGATGGGGGGACGCGGCCCGGAGCGCCGCCGCACCTGGGCGGTGCTCGGCGAGATGCGGGAGCTCGGCGAGGAGAGCCTGGCCGAGCACGACGCCATCGGGCGGCTCGCGGTCCGGCTCGACGTCACCAAGCTGGTGGCGGTCGGCGGACGCGAGGCGGCCTGCATGGAACTCGGCGCGAGGAACGAAGGTTCGTGGGGTGAGGAGTCGGTGCTGGTGTCCGACGCGGACGCGGCGGTCGAGTTGCTGCGCAGTCAGCTGCGGCCGGGGGATGTGGTCCTGGTGAAGGCGTCCCGTTCGGTGGGGCTGGAGAAGGTGGCCGAGGCCCTCCTTGCGGACGGTGCTGCCCGATGATGAAGCAGATCCTCATCTCCGGGATGATCGGCCTGATCCTCTCGCTGGCCGGCACGCCCGCCCTGATCAAGCTGCTCGCCCGACAGGGCTACGGCCAGTACATCCGCGACGACGGGCCCAAGGCGCACCACAGCAAGAAGGGCACGCCCACCATGGGCGGCATCGCCTTCATCCTGGCGACCCTGATCGCGTACTTCGGCACCAAGGCGATAACGGGCGAGTCCCCGACCGCCTCGGGGCTGCTGGTGCTGTTCCTGACCGCGGGCCTCGGCCTGGTCGGCTTCCTGGACGACTACATCAAGGTGGTCAAGCGCCGCTCGCTCGGTCTGCGGGCCAAGGCGAAGCTGGCCGGCCAGTCCATCGTCGGCCTCGTCTTCGCGGTCCTGGCGCTGCAGTTCCACGACGACCGGGGGCTCAGCCCGGCCTCGCAGTCGCTGTCCTTCGTGCGCGACTTCAAGTGGTCGATCGGCCCGGTGCTGTTCGTCATCTTCGCGTACTTCATGATCGCGGCGACCTCCAACGGCGTGAACCTGACGGACGGTCTGGACGGTCTCGCCACCGGCGCCTCGGTGATGGCCTTCGGCGCCTACACCTTCATCGGTGTCTGGGAGTACGGGCAGAGCTGCGCCTACACCGTGACCGCGACCGTCAGCTGCTACGACGTCCGCGACCCCTTGGACCTCGCGGTGGTCGCGGCCGCACTGATGGGCTCCTGCTTCGGCTTCCTGTGGTGGAACACCTCGCCCGCCAAGATCTTCATGGGTGACACCGGCTCGCTCGCCCTCGGCGGCGCCCTGGCCGGTCTGGCGATCTGCTCCCGCACCGAGCTGCTGCTCATCATGCTCGGCGGCCTCTTCATGATCATCACCCTGTCGGTGATCATCCAGGTCGGCTCCTTCCGGATGACCGGCAAGCGCGTCTTCAAGATGGCGCCGCTGCAGCACCACTTCGAACTCAAGGGCTGGGGCGAAGTCCTGGTCGTGGTCCGCTTCTGGATCATCCAGGGCCTGTGCGTGGCCGTCGGCCTCGGCCTCTTCTACGCGGGATACCGGACCGGATGACGAAGAACCCTGACTTCCCCGACCTGCCCGTCGTCGTCGCCGGACTCGGCGTCTCGGGCATCAGCGCCGCGCGCGTCCTGCACGGCCTCGGCGCCCGCGTCACCGTCGTGGACGGCGGCAGCGGGCCGGGCCTGGTCGCCCGGGCCACCGAGCTGGAGGCGCAGGGCGTCGCCGTGCGCCTCGGCGACGGCGCGAGCCTGCCCGAGGGCACCGAGCTGATCGTCACCTCGCCCGGCTGGGCGCCGGACAGCCCGCTGTTCGCCGCCGCCGAGGCGGCCGGGGTGCCGGTCTGGGGCGACGTCGAGCTCGCCTGGCGGCTGCGCAAGCCGCTGCCGGGCACCGGCGAGCCCGCCCCCTGGCTGGCCGTCACCGGCACCAACGGCAAGACCACCACCGTCCAGATGCTCGCCTCGATCCTCACCGCCGCCGGCAAGCGCACCGCCGCCGTCGGCAACGTCGGGGTCTCGGTGCTGGACGCGGTGCTCGCCGAGGAGCCGTACGACGTGCTCGCCGTCGAGCTCTCCAGCTACCAGCTGCACTGGGCGCCCTCGCTGCGCCCGTACTCCGCGGCGGTGCTCAACCTGGCGCCCGACCACCTCGACTGGCACGGCTCGATGGAGGCGTACGCCGCCGACAAGGGCCGGATCTACGAGGGCAACGTCGTCGCCTGCGTGTACAACCTGGCCGACCCGGCCACCGAGGCGCTGGTCCGCGAGGCCGACGTCGAGGAGGGCTGCCGGGCGGTCGGTTTCGGCCTCGGCGCGCCCGGCCTGTCCAACCTCGGCGTGGTCGACGGCCTGCTGGTGGACCGCGCGTTCGTGGCCGACCGGGCCAACAGCGCAGCCGAGCTCGGCTCCGTCGAGGACATCAGCCCACCCGTCGCCCACCACCACCCTTCCGAGGAGGGCGCTGCGCGCCGCCGCCCTGCTGCCCCGCACAACATCGCCAACGCGCTCGCCGCGGCGGCGCTGGCCCGGGCGTACGGTGTCGAGCCGAAGGCCGTCCGGGAGGGCCTGCGGGCCTTCCGCCCGGACGCCCACCGGATCGCCGAGGTCGGCGTGGTCCGCGAGGTCACGTACATCGACGACTCCAAGGCCACCAACACCCACGCCGCGGCCGCCTCGCTGGCCGCCTACCGCCCGATCGTCTGGATCGCCGGGGGTCTCGCCAAGGGCGCGACCTTCGACGACCTGGTGCAGGGCGCGGCCGAGCGCCTGCGCGCGGTGGTGCTGATCGGGCAGGACCGGGCGCTGATCCGCGAGGCGCTGGAACGACACGCTCCGGATGTGCCCGTGATCGAGGCGGCCGAGGGCCAGACTGGCGCGGTGGCGATGGCCGAGGTCGTCCGCACGGCCGCGTCGCTCGCCCGATCGGGTGACACGGTGCTGCTGGCCCCGGCCTGCGCCTCGATGGACATGTTCACCAACTACGGCGAGCGCGGCGACATGTTCGCGGCGGCCGTCCGGGAGCTGGCGGACACCGGGGAGTAGGGCTGCGGCACCGGCGAAGGAGCCGCAGGACGGAGAGCGGGGAGTGGTGGCGGGGCAGGGCAGGGCGGATTCCGGCGTGGGCAAGCAGGGCGCCGCCGAGCCGTGGCGAGTGATCTCCGCCACCACGACGAAGTACAAGTCGGCCGGTCCGCTGGCCCGCGTCCAGGCCTTCCGGGCCCGGCTCGGGTACTGGCTGGACCGGCCGCTCACGCCGTACCTGCTGGTCGTCGGCAGCACCCTGCTGCTGGTCGTGCTCGGCCTGATGATGGTCTTCTCGGCCTCGCAGATCCTCGCCCTGAACCAGCACCACGCCGCCCAGTACTACTTCCTCAAGCAGCTGATCGCGGCCATCCTCGGCCTGGTCCTGCTGATCTGCTTCGCCTCCGTCCCGGTGGCGGTGCTGCGGGTGATCGTCTACCCGGTGATGATCGGGGTGATCGGCGCGCTCACGCTGGTCGCCGTACCGGGCATCGGGGTGCGGATCAACGGCAACCAGAACTGGCTGGATTTCGGCTTCTTCCAGTTCCAGCCCTCCGAGTTCGCCAAGCTGGCGCTGGTGCTCTGGGGCGCCGACCTGCTCGCCCGCAAGCAGAAGGCCGGCACCCTGAACTCCTGGAAGCACCTGCTGGTGCCGCTGGTGCCCGGGGCCCTGCTGCTGCTCGCGCTGATCATGTTCGGCGGCGACATGGGCACCTCGATGATCCTGGTCGCCATGGTGTTCGCGCTGCTGTGGATGGTCGGAGCGCCGCTGCGGCTGTTCGTGGCCACCGTCGGGGTGGCGGTGGTGGTCTGCACCGCCCTGGTCGTCACCGTCCCGCACCGGGCGGAGCGGCTGGGCTGCATCGGCGTCACCAAGCTCGACCCCGAGGGCGCCTGCTTCCAGGCCCTGCACGGGGTCTTCGCGTTCGCGAACGGCGGCGGTTTCGGCACCGGACTCGGCGCCGGCGTGGAGAAATGGGGCCAGCTGCCCGAGGCGCACACCGACTTCATCTTCGCCGCGACCGGCGAGGAACTGGGCCTGGTGGGGACGCTGTCGGTGATCGGTCTCTTCGCGGCACTAGGCTACGCGGGTATCCGTGTGGCCATCGGCACGAAGGACTCGTTCGTCAGGTACGCCGCGGGAGCCGCCACCACCTGGATCATGGCGCAGGCCATGATCAACCTGGGGTCGGCGCTGGGACTGCTGCCCATTGCGGGCGTCCCGCTCCCGCTGTTCTCCTACGGCGGTTCCGCCATGCTGTCGGCCATGTCCGCGATCGGTGTGCTGCTGTGCCTGGCACGCAGCACCTCGGGCGCGAAGGCGGCCCTGGCCGCCCGGAGCAAGAACTCCCGGATCAGGAAGCGACTGGCCCGGGTGTTGCCACGACGACGAACCACAGCGCGCCCGGCCCCAGGGCCGGCACGCAGGGAGCGGTGAATTTCGGTGCATGTCGTACTCGCCGGCGGGGGGACCGCCGGTCACATCGAGCCGGCCATGGCCCTCGCGGACGCCCTCCGCAGGCACGACCCGTCCATCGGGATCACCGCCCTGGGCACCGAGCGCGGTCTGGAGACCCGACTGGTGCCCGAGCGCGGCTACCAGCTGGAGCTCATCCCGGCCGTCCCGCTGCCCCGCAAGCCCACCCCGGAGCTGATCACCGTCCCCGGCCGGCTGCGCGGCACCGTCCGGGCCGCCCAGGAGATCATCGAGCGGGTCAACGCGGACGCCGTGGTCGGCTTCGGCGGCTACGTCGCCATGCCCGCCTACCTGGCCGCCAAGCGGGCCGGTGTGCCGATCGTGGTGCACGAGGCGAACGCCCGTCCGGGCCTGGCCAACAAGATCGGCGCCCGCTACAGCGACTTCGTGGCCGTCTCCACGCCCGACAGCAAGCTGCGCGACTCCCGGTACATCGGCATCCCGCTGCGCCGGACCATCGCCACCCTGGACCGCAACGCGGCCCGTCCGGAGGCCCGGCACTACTTCGGCCTCGACCAGCGGCTGCCCACCCTGCTGGTCTCCGGCGGCTCCCAGGGCGCCCGCCGGCTCAACGAGACGGTCACCGCGATCGCCCCGCGGCTGCAGCAGTACGGCGTGCAGATCCTGCACGCGGTCGGCCCGAAGAACGAGCTGCCGCAGGTCGCGGACGTCCCCGGGATGCCGCCGTACCGTCCGGTGCCGTACCTGGACCGGATGGACCTCGCCTACGCGGCGGCCGACATGATGCTCTGCCGGGCCGGCGCCATGACGGTGGCCGAGCTGGCGGCCGTCGGGCTGCCCGCCGCCTTCGTCCCGCTGCCGATCGGCAACGGCGAGCAGCGGTTGAACGCCCAGCCGATGGTCAAGGCCGGCGGCGGCCTGCTGGTGGACGACGCCGAGCTGACCCCGGACTGGGTGCTGCAGAACGTGCTGCCGGTGCTCACCGACCCGCAGCGGCTGTGGGACATGAGCCGGGCCGCCGCCGAGTTCGGCCGCCGGGACGCCGACGACCTGCTGGTCGGGATGGTGTACGAGGCGATCCAGGCCCACCGCGGCGGCCGCCGCCGTGGCTGACGGTCGGCCCGCCGACCCGCTCGAAGCGGAGCTGGAGGACGAGGAGTCCGCTCCTCGCCTCCGGCTCTCCCGGCGGGGCATCGTGGTGCTGGGCGTGCTCGGCGCCGCGGTGCTGGGCGGGCTGGCCTGGCTGGTGTTCTACTCGTCGGTGCTGGACGTGCGCAGTGTCGCCGTCCAGGGCGCGACCGACGACAAGCTGACGGCGGCCCAGGTCCGCGACGCGGTCGGCGGGCTCGGCGACGGCCCGCTGGCCAGGGTGGACCTGGACGACGTCCGGCGCCGGGTGGAGGCGATCCCCCGGGTGGCGAAGGCCGAGGTGTGGCGGGGCTGGCCGCACACCCTGCAGGTGAAGGTCGCCGAGCGCAAGGCAGTGGCCGCCGTCAAGGGGGAGGACGGCCAGTTCACCCAGGTGGACGCCGCCGGCGTGAGCTTCGCCACCGAGGCGGCTCCGCCGGGGGGCGTGCCGGTGGTGGAGCTGCGGCTCAGTCAGCAGGCGAATGACGTGGACGGGGTGATCTCCCGTTCGCAGTTGGTCCAGGGCGCGGTCTCGGTGGCCGCCGGACTGCCGCCGGAGGTCGCCAAGCGGGCCGGCGCGGTGTTGGTGCACTCGTACGACGACATCGAACTGCAGCTCAGCGGGGGTGCGACGGTGCGCTGGGGGAGTCCGGAGCAAATCGACCGGAAAGCCCGGGTGCTGGTGGCACTGATGAATCAGAAGGGTACGAACTTCGACGTGACGGCGCCTGAGGCGCCGGCGGTGTCGGGATGATCCGGTAGGTTCTGTGCCTGAGGGAGGGGTTGACGCCTCGAAGTGTCGGCCCGACCCTTGGTGGTCACCCCGGTTTCCTAAGCCGGCTGATGATCACATAGGCTCAAAAGAAAAAGGGAAGCTCGGCGTGTTCGTTGAAACACGTGCCAGGGGCCACCTAGTGTCCTGTGTCACCAGACTGTGTCCCTTGGTGATGTGACGGAGGCACAGGACTAACCCTAAAGGTCAAGTTTAGGGTTGGGGTCGGCGGTCGGCATTTCGGACATTCAGTCAGAAAATCCAGGCCTCCCTACCCATCGACATCCGTCGGAACGGACCCTCGCCGGGCCGGGCCGACCCGGAAATTCGAGGCGAGAGGCCTTCGACGTGGCAGCACCGCAGAACTACCTCGCAGTCATCAAGGTCGTCGGTATCGGCGGCGGTGGTGTCAACGCCATCAACCGGATGATCGAGGTCGGTCTCAAGGGCGTCGAGTTCATCGCGATCAACACCGATGCGCAGGCCCTCCTCATGAGCGACGCCGACGTCAAGCTCGATGTGGGCCGTGAACTCACCCGGGGCCTCGGCGCCGGCGCCAACCCCGAGGTCGGCCGCAAGGCGGCCGAGGACCACCGCGAGGAGATCGAGGAGGTCCTCAAGGGGGCCGACATGGTCTTCGTGACCGCCGGCGAAGGCGGTGGCACGGGCACGGGCGGCGCGCCCGTCGTCGCCAACATCGCGCGCTCCCTGGGCGCCCTGACCATCGGCGTGGTCACCCGTCCGTTCACCTTCGAGGGCCGGCGCCGGGCCAACCAGGCCGAGGACGGCATCGCCTCCCTGCGCGAAGAGGTCGACACCCTCATCGTGATCCCCAACGACCGGCTGCTGTCCATCTCGGACCGCCAGGTCAGCGTGCTCGACGCGTTCCGCTCGGCCGACCAGGTCCTGCTCTCCGGTGTCCAGGGCATCACCGACCTGATCACCACCCCGGGTCTGATCAACCTCGACTTCGCGGACGTCAAGTCCGTCATGTCGGACGCCGGTTCGGCGCTCATGGGCATCGGCTCGGCCCGCGGCGAGGACCGCGCCAAGGCCGCCGCCGTGATGGCGATCTCCTCGCCGCTGCTGGAGGCCTCGATCGACGGCGCCCGCGGCGTGCTGCTCTCCATCTCGGGCGGCTCCGACCTCGGCCTGTTCGAGATCAACGAGTCGGCCCAGCTGGTCAGCGAGGCCGCCCACCCCGAGGCCAACATCATCTTCGGTGCGGTCATCGACGACGCGCTCGGCGACGAGGTCCGGGTCACCGTCATCGCGGCCGGCTTCGACGGCGGGCAGCCGCCGGCGATCGTCCGCGAGCCGGTGGTCAAGTCCACCGCCGCCCCGGAGCGCCCGGCCACGCCGCCGGCCGCCCCGGAGCGCCCCGCCGGCCGCCCGTCGTACGGGAGCATCGGCTCGGTGACGTCCCGCTCCGAGGGCGAGGCCCCGGCCGCCTCGCCGTCCCGGTCGGCCGAGACCCCGGCCACCACGACGGCCGCCGCCCCGGTGCCGCCGCAGGTCCAGCCGGTCCGCCAGCCGTACGTGGAGAGCCCGGCAGAGGAGCTCGACGTCCCGGACTTCCTTAAGTGATCGATCACGCAGTACACGCGGGTGCTCACTTCGCCTTCACCGACCGGTGGGGCGGGGTGAGCACTTCGCCGTACGGGGAGCTCAACCTCGGCGGCGCGGTGGGGGACGACCCGGACGTCGTCCGGGAGAACCGGGTGCTCGCCGCCCGTGAGCTGGGGCTCGAACCGGCCGACGTGGTGTGGATGAACCAGGTGCACGGCGCCGAGGTCGCCGTGGTGACGCAGCGCCAGCCGCTCGGGGAGGCCCCGACGGTCGACGCGGTGGTCACCGACCGGCCGCTCGCGCTGGCGGTGCTGACCGCCGACTGCACCCCGGTCCTGCTGGCCGACCCGGTGGCGGGCGTCGTGGGCGCGGCCCACGCGGGCCGGCCGGGGCTGGCGGCAGGGGTGGTGCCCGCGGTGGTCCGGGCGATGGTCGAACTGGGGGCCGAGCCCGGGCGGATCACCGCCGCCACCGGCCCCGCGGTCTGCGGCAGCTGCTACGAGGTGCCGGCCGAGCTGCGCGCCGAGGTCGCCGCCGTGGTGCCGGAGGCCTTCGCCGAGACATCCTGGGGGACCCCGGCCCTGGACGTGCCGGAGGGAGTCGCGGCCCAGCTGGCCGCGATGGGGGTCAACGAGGTGGTGCGGTCATCCGTCTGCACCCTCGAATCCGCCGATCACTACTCCTATCGTCGCGAGCAGCGCACGGGTCGGCTCGCGAGCTACGTCTGGTTGGGCTCTGATCACTGATGACGAACGACATCTACGGACCGTTCCCGGGCGGCCCCGAGTTCTTGGCCGCACTGACCGAAGGCCGGCGGGCCCGGTACGAGGAGCTCGGGACCAACCTCGAGGTGGTCGAGCGCCGGATCGCGGCCGCCTGTGCGGCCGCCGGGCGCGCCCGGGACGAGGTCACCCTGATCGTCGTCACCAAGACCTACCCCGCCGAGGACACCGCGCTGCTGGCCGGACTGGGTGTGACGGACGTCGCGGAGAACCGCGACCAGGACGCCGCACCCAAGGCGGAACAGTGCAGAAACCTTCCTCTTGACTGGCACTTCGTCGGACAGCTGCAGACCAACAAGGTCCGCTCGGTCGTCGAGTACGCGAACCACGTGCACTCGGTGGACCGGCTGCGCCTGGTCGAGTCGCTCTCCGCGGCGGTGCTCAAGTCGGAGCGCCCGGAGCTGGGTTGCCTGGTACAGGTGGCGTTGGACAAGGAGCACGGCGAGGGCGTGCACCGGGCCGGGGTCGCGCCGGAGGACGTCGCGCGGCTGGCCGACGCGATCGCCGACACGCCCGGGCTGCGGCTGGACGGTGTGATGACCGTCGCTCCGCTGGCCGGTCCGCTGGCCGGAGACCCGGCCGGTGCCTTCGATCGGCTGGCGGAAATCGCAACCGCCGTACGGACGGACCATCCTGCTGCCACCATGGTCTCCGCAGGGATGAGCGGTGACCTTGAGCAGGCGATTGCCGCCGGAGCGACACATGTGCGCGTCGGAACGGCGGTACTCGGAGTGAGGTCACCCCTCAGGTAACGTCACCGAGTAAGTAGATCAGACTGCAGGACAAAATAGGACAGAATCTAGCAGCTCTCCGGAGCGCTAGCGAACCGTGGATCGCAGCTCCGCGGGCCCCACTCCACGAACCCTGACAGGCCGTCGGCCTGACGCGCCGTCGTGGATGGACCGCGGAGTCCGCAGGCAGGGCCGTACGGCCCGGGCCGCCGGGACGGAGCCGGTCCGCACGGAGCGAGCGAAGCGAGCGACCACCGGAAGGGGCGCGGCTTCGCGGAGCAGCCACCGAGCGCGCCAGCGAGGTGGCCATGAGCGGAGGAGACAGGAGCATGGCCGGCGCAATGCGCAAGATGGCGGTCTACCTCGGCCTCGTGGAGGACGAGACGTACGACGGCCAGGGGTACGACCCCGACGACGACTACGACGCGGACCCCGAGCCGATCCGGACGGGACAGCGGACCGAGGACATTCCCCGGCCGGCCGCCGCGGCCGCCGCCACGCCCGCACCGGTCTCCTCGATCACCCCGCAGCCGGTGCCGGCGGCGGTGCCGATCCGGCAGGAGACCCCGAGGATGGCACCCGTGTCGTCCATCACACCCGAACGTCGCCACAACCTGGAGAAGAGCGCCCCGGTGATCATGCCCAAGGTAGTGAACGAACGAGAGCCCTACCGCATCACCACGCTGCACCCGCGGACCTACAACGAGGCCCGTACCATCGGGGAACAGTTCCGTGGCGGCACCCCCGTGATCATGAATCTGACCGAGATGGACGACACGGACGCGAAGCGGCTCGTAGACTTCGCCGCTGGACTCGTCTTCGGTCTGCACGGCAGTATCGAGCGCGTGACACAGAAGGTGTTCCTGCTGTCGCCTGCTAACGTCGATGTCACGGCGGAGGACAAGGCTCGGATCGCCGAGGGTGGGTTCTTCAACCAGAGCTGACCCGGCCACGACTTTACGTGTGGATCTGATCAACAGTGGTTGGCGACAGGTGACGAGCGGCGGGCCCCAGGGCTCGGGACCGGGGAGAGGGAAAACGCGATGGACATCGTGTGGGCGGTGCTCTACTACGCCCTGACCGTCTTCCTGGTGTTCCTGCTCGTGCGGCTGGTCATGGACTGGGTCTTCCAGTTCGCGCGTTCGTGGCGGCCTGGCAAGGCCATGGTCCTGGTCCTGGAGGCCACGTACACTGTCACGGATCCGCCGCTCAAGCTTCTTCGGCGGCTCATTCCGCCGTTGCGTTTCGGGGGCGTGGCGCTCGACCTGTCCTTCTTCGTACTGATGATCATTGTGTATGTCCTGATCTCGCTTGTGCACCCCTAGTCGTAGGTGAGCGATGCGACAGGATGCCGGTGTGCCGACGATCACGTTGAGGTGAAGAGATGCCATTGACCCCCGAGGACGTTCGGAACAAGCAGTTCACGACCGTCCGCCTGCGTGAAGGCTATGACGAGGACGAGGTCGATGCCTTCCTCGACGAGGTCGAGGCGGAGCTGACCCGCCTCCTCCGGGAGAACGAGGACCTGCGCGCCAAGCTGGCCGCCGCGACTCGTGCCGCTGCGCAGAACCAGGCCAACCTGCGCAAGGAGCCGCCGCAGGACGCCCCCCGCCAGGGTGGCGCCCCGGTGCCGGCCGCCATATCCGGCCCGCCGGTCCCCGGCCAGCAGGGCCCGGGCGGCCCGCAGCAGATGGGCCCCGGCGGCCCGCAGCAGATGGGTCCGGGTGGTCCGCAGCAGATGGGCCCCGGTGGCCCGCAGCAGCAGATGGGCAACCAGCCCCTCGGCCTGCCCGCCGGCTCCGCGCCGCAGCTCCCGCCGGCCGGTGGCCAGCAGCAGCAGATGAACCAGACCATGGGCGGCCAGCAGCAGCTGGTCCAGCCGATGGGCGGTCAGATGCTGCAGCCCATGGGCGGCCCCGGTGGCCCGCAGCAGATGGGCCAGGGCATGGGCCAGGGCATGGGCCAGGGCCAGGGCCAGGGTATGGGCCAGGGCATGAGCCAGGGCATGGGCCAGCAGCAGATGCAGCAGATGGGCGGCCCCATGGGCGGCCCGCAGCAGATGGGGGGCCCGCTCGGCGCCCCGATGCAGCAGCAGGGCCCCGGTGGCGACAGCGCCGCCCGCGTCCTGGCGCTCGCCCAGCAGACCGCCGACCAGGCGATCTCCGAGGCCCGTTCCGAGGCCAACAAGATCGTCGGCGAGGCGCGCAGCCGGGCCGAGGGCCTGGAGCGCGACGCCCGTGCCAAGGCCGACGCCCTGGAGCGGGACGCGCAGGAGAAGCACCGCGTCGCGATGGGCTCCCTGGAGTCCGCGCGGGCCACGCTGGAGCGCAAGGTCGAGGACCTGCGGGCCTTCGAGCGTGAGTACCGCACGCGCCTGAAGTCGTACCTGGAGACCCAGCTGCGCCAGCTGGAGTCGCAGGCCGACGACTCGCTCGCCCCGCCGCGGATCCCCGCCACCGCGTCGCTGCCGCCGGCGGCCTCGTCGATGGCGCCGGCCGGTGCGGGCACGATGGGCAGCGGTGCGCCGAGCTTCGGCGGCAGCCAGCCGTCCTTCGGTGGCAACTCGCCGTCCTTCGGCGGGAACACCTCCTTCGGTGGCAACGCTCCCGCACCGAGCTTCGGTGGGCAGTCCAACGGTGGCAACAGCGGTGCGCCGCAGATGCAGCCGGCTGGGATGACCCAGCCGATGGCGGCCGTCCGGCCGCAGCCGCCGCAGCCGATGCAGCAGGCTCCGGCGCCGATGCGGGGCTTCCTGATCGACGAGGACGGCGACAACTGAGGTTGTAGCAGGACCTTTTGAGGGCGTCCCCTTTCCGACCTTCGGGTCGGGGAGGGGGCGCCTTTTTGTGTGCCAGGGCGGGGGCGGGAGGGTGCTTCCGCTGCGCGCAGTTCCTCGTGCCCCTGTCGGGACGGGGAGGGTGCGGGGAGGAGCGGCGGTGGGGGGCGGGTACGGCGAAGCCGCCGTCCCCCGGGTGGGACGGCGGCTTCGTCGGGGGTCAGGCCTTGCGGAGTTGGAAGGCGAGGCCCAGGGATTCGTCGGCGAAGGTCTCGGAGTCCCAGTCGGCCGTGCCGGCGGCGAAGTCGGTGGCGAGGACCTCCTCGGCGACGAGGGGGCCGTGTTCGGCGATGGCCTCGGCGGTCTCCTCCGTGGTGGCGCGCCAGCGCAGGACGATGCGGTCGGCGACGTCCAGGCCGGAGTTCTTGCGGGCCTCCTGGATCTGGCGGATGGCGTCGCGGGCGACGCCGAGGCGCTTGAGCTCCGGGGTGATGGCCAGGTCGAGGGCGACGGTGGCGCCGGACTCGTTGGCGACGGCCCAGCCCTCGCGCGGGGTCTCGGTGATGATCACCTCGTCCGGAGAGAGGGTGATCGTCTCGCCGTCGAGTTCGACGTTGGTCTCGCCCCCGGCGCGCAGTTCGGCGGCCAGGCGGGCGGCGTCGGTGGCGGCGACCGCCTTGGCGACGTCCTGCACGCCCTTGCCGAATCGCTTGCCCAGCGCACGGAAGTTGGCCTTGGCGCTGGTGTCGACCAGCGATCCGCCGACCTCGGAGAGGGACTCCAGGGTGGAGACGTTGAGCTCCTCGGCGATCTGCGCACGCAGGTCGGCGGGCAGCTCCTCCCAGCCCTGGGCCGCGATCAGCGCGCGGGAGAGCGGCTGGCGGGTCTTCACGCCGGACTCGGCGCGGGTGGCCCGGCCGAGCTCCACCAGGCGGCGGACCAGCGCCATGTGGCGGGAGAGGTCGGCGTCGATCAGCGCCTCGTCCGCCTGCGGCCAGGTGGCCAGGTGGACCGAGGCCGGGGCGTCCGGGGCGACCGGGACGACCAGGTCCTGCCAGACCCGCTCGGTGATGAACGGGGTGAGCGGGGCCATCAGGCGGGTGACGGTCTCCAGCGCCTCGTGCAGGGTGGCCAGCGCGGCGGCGTCGCCCTGCCAGAAGCGGCGGCGGCCGCGGCGGACGTACCAGTTGGACAGGTCGTCGACGAAGCCGGAGAGCAGCTTGCCGGCGCGCTGGGTGTCGTACGCCTCGAAGGCCGCGTCGACCTCGCGGACCAGGGTGTTCAGCTCGGAGAGCACCCAGCGGTCCAGCTGCGGGCGGTCGGCCGGGGCCGGGTCGCTCGCGGACGGCGCCCAGTTCGAGGTGCGGGCGTACAGGGCCTGGAAGGCGACGGTGTTCCAGTAGGTGAGGAGGGTCTTGCGGACCACCTCCTGGATGGTGCCGTGGCCGACCCGGCGGGCGGACCAGGGCGAGCCGCCGGCCGCCATGAACCACCGGACGGCGTCGGCGCCGTGCTGGTCCATCAGCGGGATCGGCTGCAGGATGTTGCCCAGGTGCTTGGACATCTTGCGGCCGTCCTCGGCCAGGATGTGGCCCAGGCAGACGACGTTCTCGTAGCTGTTCCTGTCGAACACCAGGGTGCCGACCGCCATCAGCGTGTAGAACCAGCCGCGGGTCTGGTCGATCGCCTCGGAGATGAACTGCGCCGGGTAGCGCTTCTCGAACAGCTCCTTGTTCCGGTACGGGTAGCCGTACTGGGCGAAGGGCATCGAGCCCGAGTCGTACCAGGCGTCGATGACCTCGGGCACGCGGGTGGCGGTGCCGCCGCAGTCGCGGCAGGCGAAGGTCACGGCGTCGATGTACGGGCGGTGCGGGTCGAGGCCGCTCTGGTCGGTGCCGGTCAGCTCGGTCAGCTCGGCCAGCGAGCCGACGCAGGTGAGGTGGCCCTCCTCGCAGCGCCAGATCGGCAGCGGGGTGCCCCAGTAGCGGTTGCGGCTGAGCGCCCAGTCGATGTTGTTGTTCAGCCAGTCGCCGAAGCGGCCGTGCTTGACCGTCTCCGGGAACCAGTTGGTGGCCTCGTTCTCGCGGATCAGCGCGTCCTTGACGGCGGTGGTCCGGATGTACCAGGACGGCTGCGCGTAGTAGAGCAGCGCGGTGTGGCAGCGCCAGCAGTGCGGGTAGCTGTGCTCGTACGGCAGGTGGCGGAAGAGCAGGCCGCGCTCCTTGAGGTCCGCGACCAGGGCCTCGTCGGCCTTCTTGAAGAACTGGCCGCCGACCAGCGGGACCTCGGGTGCGAAGGTGCCGTCGGCCAGCACCGGGTTGACCACCGGCAGGCCGTACTTGCGGCAGGTCGCGAGGTCGTCCGCGCCGAAGGCGGGGGACTGGTGGACGATGCCGGTGCCGTCCTCGGTGGTGACGTAGTCGGCGTTGAGGACGTAGTGCGCGTTCTCGATCTCGACCAGGTCGAAGGGGCGGCGGTAGGCCCAGCGCTCCATCTCGGCACCGGTGAAGGACTCGCCGGTGGCCTCCCAGCCCTCGCCGAGGGCCTTGGCGAGCAGCGGCTCGGCGACGACCAGCTTCTCGTTGCCGTCGGTGGCCACCACGTAGGTGACCTCGGGGTGGACGGCGGCGGCGGTGTTGGAGACCAGGGTCCACGGGGTGGTCGTCCAGACCAGCAGGGAGGCCCGGTCGGCCAGCGGGCCGCTGGTCAGCGGGAAGCGGACGAAGACCGAGGGGTCGACGACCGTCTCGTAGCCCTGGGCCAGCTCGTGGTCGGACAGGCCGGTGCCGCAGCGCGGGCACCAGGGGGCGACCCGGTGGTCCTGGACCAGCAGGCCCTTGTCGAAGATCTGCTTGAGCGACCACCAGACGGACTGGACGTACGACGGGTCCATCGTCCGGTAGGCCTCGTCCAGGTCGACCCAGTACCCCATGCGGGTGGTCAGCTCGGCGAAGGCGTCGGTGTGGCGGGTCACCGAGTCGCGGCACTTGGCGTTGAACTCGGCGATGCCGTACGCCTCGATGTCCTGCTTGCCGGAGAAGCCCAGCTCCTTCTCGACGGCGAGCTCGACCGGGAGGCCGTGGCAGTCCCAGCCGGCCTTGCGGGCGACGTGGTAGCCCTTCATCGTCCGGTAGCGCGGGAAGACGTCCTTGAAGACGCGGGCCTCGATGTGGTGGGCGCCGGGCATGCCGTTGGCGGTCGGCGGGCCCTCGTAGAACACCCACTCGGGGCGGCCCTCGGACTGCTCCAGGCTGCGCTGGAACACCTTGTTGTCCTGCCAGAAGGAGAGGATCTGGTGTTCGAGGGCGGGGAGATCGACCTGTGCGGGGACGGGGTTATAGGAGTTCATCGCGGGCGTCTACCTCCGGCGGATGCTGGGACTGGATCCTCCGGAGGGACGAGACGGCCAGGCCGCCCCGCGGTACCACCCTCCTTGGCCGCGGTGCTGCGTTTCGCGGCCCTCTTGTTTGGGCTTGCTGCCGGTTCTAGTAGGCCGCTGCGGGCTTCGCGGCGGCCGTTCTTCCGGCGGCTCCGGGGTGATCTTCCCGTCGCGCACACCCCCGGGCTCGCACCGTCCCCGGGTCGCTGGTGGCTGCGTACGTCGGTACTCGTCCCATCTGCGCCTTGCAGGGTCAGTGTATCGGCCGGGCGAGTCGGTTTGTCCAAGCCGTTTCGGGTGGGCGGCTCCCGGGGCGGGCGGCGGGGCTGGTCAGGGCGGTCGCCGGGGTGGTGGTTAGGCGGGGGTGATCTGGGCACAACCCTGTCAGCGCGGGGCGTGGCGGCTGGGGCGGCTGCCTGGGTGGGATCGTCGTGAGGCGTCGGTATGTCATGTTGTGACCGGTTTTGATCGGGATTATCGTTCCGGCACTGGAAGCCGCCGGGAACCGGCGGCTCGATTCGTTCGTAGATGGGGTCGAAGCCATGGCTGAGAAGGGAACCGGCGCGGGTACCGCCACCAAGCGGGCACGCAAGGCCGTGGCGGTCGATCCAGGGGAGGGGACCGTGACCACTACCGCACCGAAGTCCAGCACCGACACCGTCACCGTGCCGCGCGGGGCCGAGTCCGTGGACCCGGCCACGCTGCCGGTCCTGCCCGGCGAGGACCCGTGGACCACCGAGGAGGTCCACGAGCTGCACGACGAGCTGATCAACGAGCTGGACCGGCTGCAGAACGAGATCGGCGCCGCCGAGGCGGCCATCTCCGGCCTGATGCGCGACTCCAACGACGGGGCCGGCGACGACCAGGTGGACGCCGGGACGAAGAACATCTCGCGGGAGAGCGAGCTGGCGCTGGCCAACAACGCGCGCGACAGCCTCGCCCAGACCGAGCGCGCCCTGGGCCGGCTGGAGGGCGTCGGCTTCGGCACCTGCGAGTCCTGCGGCAAGGCCATCGGCAAGGCCCGGATGCAGGCCTTCCCGCGGGCGACGCTGTGCGTGCCGTGCAAGACCAAGCAGGAACGCCGCTGACCCGGCCGCCGAACCGGGCGGCCGGAGCGACGCGCGGGGTCGGGCTTGCCGTACGCTCGACCCCGTAATGTCGCCTGACGCGACCGCACCGGCTGCGGACGGGTCCAGGTCGTCACCGGCCCACCACCCTCCCCCTCCTACGGCCGGGGGAGCTCCATCGGCAGCGGAGCGGATCATCAGTACGCAAGGTTCTCCCCAGACCCGGGACGAAGCCGTCCCGTCCCCCGCCGATGCCGTGGAGGTGCCCGTGGCCGAGCCGTCCGAGGCGGCGTCCGTGGACGAACCGGCGGTCGCGGAGAAGCCCAAGGGGCCGCGGCGGATCGGCGTGCTGCTGGTCGTCGCGGTGCTCGCCTTCCTGATCGACCTCGGCAGCAAGCTGCTGGTCGTCGCCAGGCTGGAGAACCACTCGCCGATCAAGGTGATCGGGGACGTCGTCACCTTCCAGGTGATCCGCAACTCCGGCGCGGCCTTCGGGATGGGGCAGGCGCTGACCGTCGTCTTCACGATGATCGCCTCCGCCGTCATCGTGGTGATCTGGCGGATCGCCCGCCGGCTCTACAGCCTGCCCTGGGCGATCGCACTGGGGCTGCTGCTCGGCGGGGCGCTCGGCAACCTCACCGACCGGCTGTTCCGCTCGCCGGGCGTCTTCCGCGGGCACGTCGTGGACTTCATCTCCGTCCAGCACTTCGCGGTCTTCAACCTCGCGGACTCGGCGATCGTCTGCGGCGGGATCCTGGTCGTGCTGCTCTCCTTCCGGGGCAGCAACCCGGACGGGACCGTCCACCAGCAGGGCGGCAAGGGGGAGTAGCCCCGACGGGTGGGGAGCACGGCGCGCGGGGGCGGGTCGTGTTTCCGGCATACTCGTACGGGTGAGTACCGCAGCGCAGATCCGAAGCCTCCCCGTTCCCGACGGCCTGGAGGGCGAACGCCTCGACGCCGCCCTGGCCCGGATGTTCGGCTTCTCCCGGACCAAGGCCGCCGAGCTGGCCGCCGACGGCAAGGTCACGCTCGACGGCGCCGTCGCCGGCAAGTCGGACCGGGTGACCGCCGGTTCCTGGCTGGAGGTCGAGATCCCCGCCCCGGCCGCCCCGGTGCAGATCGTCGCCGAACACGTCGAGGGCATGCGGATCGTCCACGACGACGAGGACATCGTCCTGGTCGACAAGCCGGTCGGCGTCGCAGCGCACCCCAGCCCGGGCTGGACCGGCCCCACCGTGATCGGCGGGCTCGCCGCGGCCGGGTACCGGATCTCCACCTCGGGTGCGGCCGAGCGGCAGGGCATCGTGCACCGGCTGGACGTCGGCACCTCGGGCCTGATGGTCGTGGCCAAGTCCGAGCGCGCGTACACCGACCTCAAGCGGCAGTTCCACGACCGGATCACCGAGAAGCGGTACCACACGCTGGTCCAGGGGCACCCGGACCCGATGAGCGGGACGGTGGACGCGCCGATCGGCCGGCACCCCAGCTCGGACTGGAAGTGGGCGGTGACCCGGGACGGCAAGGCCTCCATCACCCACTACGACCTGATCGAGGCGTACCGGGCCGCGTCGCTGCTGGCGATCAAGCTGGAGACCGGGCGCACCCACCAGATCCGCGTCCACATGTCCGCGCTGCGGCACCCCTGCGTGGGCGACCTGACGTACGGCGCCGACCCGACGCTGGCCAAGCGGCTCGGGCTGACCCGGCAGTGGCTGCACGCGGTGTCACTGGGCTTCGAGCACCCGGCGGACGGGCAGTGGGTCGAGTTCTCCAGCGAGTACCCGGCGGACCTGCAGAACGCCCTGGACGTCATCGCGGCGGAGAGCTGACGTGGGCGCCGCCGCGGGCGTCGCCATTCGGGTGGCCGAGGGCGAGGCGGACCTGGCGCTGGTGCGGGATGTCCGGCGGGAGGTGTTCATCGTCGAGCAGAACGTGCCGGAGGAGCTGGAGTACGACCGGTACGACGGCACCTCGGTGCACCTGCTGGCGGTCGGGCCCGACGGGGCCGGGCTGGGCACCGGGCGGCTGATCTTCGGCGAGCAGGCGCGGGAGCTGACCGGCGGCGTCGAGGGGCGGGTGCTGCTCGGGCGGCTCGCGGTGCTGCCGGCGGCCCGGGGGACCGGGCTGGGGGCCGAGCTCGTGCGGGCGATCGAGGCCGCGGGGGCGGAGCGCGGGGCCTCGGAGGTGGAGCTGCACGCGCAGGTGCGGGCGCTCGGGTTCTACGAGCGGCTGGGCTACGTGGCGGAGGGGCCGGTGTACGACGACGCCGGGATCCCGCACCGGACGATGACGCGGCAGCTGTAGGCGCTGCCGTGTCGCGCGGATCCCCGTGCCCCTCTTCGGGGCGCGGGGATCTTGCGTTCGGGGCAGCGGTTCGGGACGCGTTCGCGAGGTGTTCGTCGCCTGGCCGGGCGACCGGTGCCCGCCCTTATTCGGCGCCTACCCGGACGGCGGATACGATCAGCGGCCATGGAGTTCGGTGGGGCATGGCGTCGCTGGCGCGGCCGGGGCACGACGGTCGGGCGCAGGGTGCTGGCCGGAGCGGTGGCCCTGGTGGCGGTGGCCGCGGTCGGTACGGCGACGATGGCGTCCGGCGGTGAGCAGGCGGTCCGTGAGGAGGACCGTTTCCTCAGCATGCCGGAGACGCCCGGCAGCGCGCAGCAGGTCCAGCTGGACACCTCGTTCTTCACCGCCGGCAGCGGGCCGCGCCCGGCGGTGCTGCTCGCGCACGGCTTCGGCGGCTCCAAGGAGGGCGAGCGCGAGCGCGCCCGACAGCTCGCCCGGCAGGGGTACGCGGTGCTGACCTGGTCGGCCCGCGGGTTCGGGCGCTCGGGCGGCAAGATCGGCCTCAACGCGCCCGACCGCGAGGTCGAGGACGTCCGGCACCTGGTGGACTGGCTGGCCCAGCGGCCCGAGGTGCAGCTCGACGGGACGGGCGACCCGAGGGTCGGCATCACCGGGGCCTCGTACGGCGGGGCGATCTCGCTGCTGGCCTCCGCGTACGACCACCGGATCGACGCGGTGGCGACCCAGATCACCTGGTGGAACCTGGCGGACGCGCTGTTCCCGCAGGGTGTGCAGGGCTCGGGTGCGGCGGACGGCGTGTTCAAGAAGCTGTGGGCCGGGATCTTCTTCACCACCGGCTCGGCAGGGGACCTCGGGCCGTCCGGCGGTGCGCCGCGCGAGAGCGGCGAGCCGAAGCCGGTGGCGGAAGGCGACGTCGGCTGCGGGCGGTTCCTGGAGTCGCTCTGCCGGATGTACGACCGGGTCGCGACCGCCGGGCACGCCGATCCGGAGGCCGTCGCGCTGCTGGACCGCTCCAGCCCGTCCTCGGTGGCGGCGCAGCTCAAGGTGCCCACGCTGGTGGTGCAGGGCCAGCAGGACTCGCTGTTCCCGCTCGACCAGGGCGACCGGATCGCACAGGCGATCGCCGCCAACGGCGCGCCGGTGGCGGTGGACTGGTTCGCGGGCGGGCACGACGGCGGGACGGACACCAGCGCGCGGGTCGACGACCGGGTGACGGCCTGGTTCGACCACTACTTGCAGGGCCGCAGGAACGACACCGGGCCGGACTTCCGGGTGACCCGGACCGGCGGGGTCGACTCGACCGGCTTCCAGGCCGTGCTGCGCGGGGCCACCGCCGACCGGTACCCGGGGCTGGGCGGGACGGGCTCGCGCTCCGTCGAGCTGGCGGGCGGGGAGAAGACCGTGGCCAACCCGCCCGGCGGGGCGCCGCCGGGGATCTCGACGCTGCCGGGCATCGGCGCGCTCAGCCAGGCGGCCTCGCTGGGCGCCGGGCTGTCGCTGGACTTCCCCGGGCAGAGCGCCGCCTTCGACTCGGCGCCGCTGGACTCGCCGCTGCACCTGACCGGGCAGCCGACCGTGCCGGTACGGGTGACGGCGGACCGGCCGGACGCGGTGCTGTTCGCGAAGCTGTACGACGTCGGGCCGGACGGCAAGGCGGTGCTGCCGCAGCAGCTGGCCGCGCCGCTGCGGGTCACCGGCGCGGACGCGGGGCGGACGGTCACCGTGGTGCTGCCGACGGTGGACCACACCTTCCCGGCCGGGCACCGGCTGCGGCTGGTGCTGGCGAGCACCGACCTCGCGTACGCCTCGCCCGCCGAGCCCGCCACCTACCGGGTCGCGCCGGCCGGGGCGGTCACCGCGCCGACCGTCGAGGAGCTGGTGACCGAGGCGGCGCCGCTGCCCGCGCGGACCTGGCTGCTGCCCCTGGCCGCCGTGGTGGTGGCCGCGGGGCTGGTGCTGGCGCCGCGGCTGCGGCGTCGGCGGGCGGCCGGCGGGCCGGACTTCGATCCGGAGCTGGCCGCAGTGCCGCTGCGGATCAGTGGGCTGAGCAAGCGCTACAAGGGCTCCCTGGACCGCTACGCCGTACGGGAGTTGGGCTTCCAGGTGGAGCAGGGTCAGGTGCTCGGGCTGCTCGGGCCGAACGGTGCGGGCAAGACCACCACGCTGCGGATGCTGATGGGCCTGATCCGGCCGGACGCCGGGGAGATCCGGATCTTCGGGCACCTGGTGCGGCCCGGTGCGCCGGTGCTGTCGCGGGTCGGGGCGTTCGTGGAGGGCGCGGGCTTCCTGCCGCATCTCACCGGGCGGGCCAACCTGCGGCTGTACTGGCAGGCGACCGGGCGGCCGGAGGCCGACGCGTGCTTCGACGAGGCACTGGCCATCGCGGGGCTCGGGGAGGCCCTGGACCGCGCGGTCCGGACGTACTCGCAGGGCATGCGGCAGCGGCTGGCGATCGCGCAGGCGATGCTCGGGATGCCGGACCTGTTGATCCTCGACGAGCCGACCAACGGGCTGGACCCGCCGCAGATCCGCGAGATGCGCGAGGTGATGATCCGCTACGCGGCGGCCGGGCGGACGGTGATCGTCTCGAGTCACCTGCTGTCCGAGGTCGAGCAGAGCTGCACGGACCTGGTCGTGATGGACCGTGGGCGGCTCATCACCACCGGCGCGGTCGCTGAGATCGTCGGGTCGTCGGAGCTGCTGATGATCGGCGTCGCCGGCTCGTACGCACCCGAGTCGGCGGCCGAGAAGGTGGCCGCGCTGGCCGGGGTCGGTTCGGCGGAGGCCGTCGAGGGCGGACTGCTGGTGCGACTGGACGGGCTGGCGGCGAGCGAACTGCTCGCGGAGCTGGTGCGGCTGGGGGTGCCGGTGGAGAGCGCCGGACCGCAGCGGCGGTTGGAGGACGCGTTCCTGTCGTTGATCGGAGGTGGTGCGGGGTGAGTTCGGTCGCTGAGGATTCCACGGTCTCGAAGGACCACGCGGAGGGGTACCGGGCGGGCCGGACGCTGCCGCTGCGGGTGGAGGCGATGCGCCAGTTGCGCCGGCGCCGCACCCTGGTGATCGGCGCGGTGCTGGCCGCCCTGCCGTTCGTCATCCTGGCCGCGTTCCAGCTCGGCGGCACCCCGGGCCGTCCCGACCGGACCACCTTCATCGAGCTGGCCACCGCGTCGGGGGCCAACTTCGCCGTCACCATGCTGTTCGTGGGCACCGGCTTCATGCTGGTGATCCCGGTCGCGCTGTTCTGCGGGGACACCGTCGCCTCGGAGGCCAGCTGGTCCTCGCTGCGGTACCTGCTGGCCGCGCCGGTGCCCCGGGCCCGGCTGCTGGTGCGCAAGTTCGCGGTCGGGCTGGCGTTCTCGGCGGTCGCGGTGGTCATGCTGCCCGCGATCGGGCTGGTCGTGGGGACGGCCGCCTACGGGTGGGGCGACCTCAAGTTGCCCGCCGGGGCCGGCCTGCCGGCCGGGGAGGCGCTGCCCCGGATCGCGATCGCGGTGGCCTTCGTCTTCCTGAGCGAGATCGTGATCGCGGCGCTGGCGTTCTGGCTGTCCACGGCGACCGACGCGCCCCTGGGCGCGGTGGGCGGCGCGGTGTTCGTGTCGATCATCACCGGAGTGCTGGACGCCGTCACCGCGCTCGGGGACCTGCGGGAGTGGCTGCCCGCCCACTGGCAGTACGCGTGGGCGGACGCGCTTCAGCCCCAGCTGGAGTGGGGCGGGATGCTGCAGGGCGTCTCGCTGTCGCTCTCGTACGCGGCGGTGCTGCTGGCGCTGGCGTTCCGGGGCTTCGCGCGCAAGGACGTGGTGTCGTAGCGGCGGTCGGGGCATGGGGGATCATGGGTGGGTAGCCGACTCCCCTGCCGAAGGACCCGAAACCGTGGCCCAGATCGTCCTCTTCCACTCCGCCTACGGGCTGCGCCCCGCCGTGCACGCCGCCGCCGACCGGCTGCGCGCCGCCGGACACACCGTGCACACGCCGGACCTGTTCGAGGGGCGGACCTTCGACTCGATCGAGGACGGGCAGGCGTACCAGGAGGAGGCCGGGGGCAGCGAGGAGATGCTGCGCCGGGCGGTGACGGCCGCCGCGCCGCTGTCCGAGGGCGGGCTGGTCTACGCCGGCTTCTCGCTCGGCGGCGCGATCGCGCAGAACCTCGCGCTGGCCGACGAGAAGGCGCGCGGGCTGCTGCTCCTGCACGGCACCTCGGACCTGCGGGAGGACGCCGCCACCG
Source organism: Kitasatospora sp. NPDC097691 (assembly GCF_040302665.1). Classification (NCBI taxonomy): domain Bacteria; kingdom Bacillati; phylum Actinomycetota; class Actinomycetes; order Kitasatosporales; family Streptomycetaceae; genus Kitasatospora; species Kitasatospora sp. NPDC097691. The sequence continues at coordinate 148,065 of NZ_JBEORY010000015.1, forward strand.
AGATCCCGGTGCAGCTGCACATCGCGGAGCCGGACCCGTTCGAGCCGGAGGACTGGCTGAACGCCTGGTACCTGCGGATGCGGCGGGCCGGGGCGGAGGTGGAGGTGCACCGCTACCGGGGCGCCGGGCACCTGTTCACCGATTCGGAGCTGCCGGACTACGACGCGCAGGCGGCGGAGCGGGCCTGGGCGGCGTCGCTGGACTTCCTCGTGGAGCTGGACGGCCAGGAGGACTGACGGACCGCCGAGCGGTTCGGGTCGCGGTTCGAGGAGGGCCAGGTCGGGGCGGAAGCCCCCGGTCTGGCCTTCGGCGTTTCCGGCGTGGGAGCCGCAGGGCCCGCGGAGGCGATGGGGCGTCATGTGACCTGTGGTGCGGGTGTGGTGGGTGCCGGGTGGGACGGCCGGGGGGCGGCGGAAGTGCCGGTCGCGTGCCGCCCGCGGACCGGAAAGACTGTTTCCGGACAGCTACCCACAGTGATCGTAGGGGTGGTGGTCCAGACCTCTTGTCGGGCATATGCCATCCGGCCAGCAGGGATGATCACGCTACGAACTGTTGTTAACCGGGCGGCCTTCCCGGCGTCACTGTTCGACGGGCGGTCAGGTTGACCGGATTCCCCACGGCGTCGTTGATCTCCCGGGAAACCTCTCCATAGAGTCGCGGTGCACTCCGACCTCACCAGCTCGTCAAATCCGTGGAAATGCCGTCGGGCCATTTCCCGCGACTCAAGCATTGGAGCGGCACATGCTTGTTCTCGGAATCACCAACAACGACCTGGCCGGCGCCTGCCTGGTCCAGGGCGGAACGGTCGTCGCGGCCGTCAGCGAGGAGCGCTTCTCCCGGGTCAAGGATCACAAGACCTGGCCGAAGCAGTCGATCGACTACGTCCTGAAGGAGGCCGGGGTCACCCTTTCCGATGTCGACCGGGTGGCCTACGGGTGGCAGGCGGGATTCAGCGCCGAAAAGCACCTGCTGCTCTACGTGGACCGAATTTCGGAGGAGGCCAGGCTTCGCCCGGAGGCGCTTCCGCACCTCCGCAAGCGGATATCCGACGAAATTCGGAACGACCGCGAGAAGCGCGGCGAGTTCGATGCCTTCATCGAGGAGAACGGACTGCGCGGCAAGGTGGTTCACGTCGACCACCACGAGTCGCACGGTCTGGGCGCCTTCCTCTGCTCCCCGTTCGACGACGCCCTCGTGGTCACCTGCGACGGCCGCGGGGACTTCCAGTCCCTGACCGTCACGCACTACTTCCCCGGCGGCGAGGAGGTGCTCCAGCGCGAGACCTCGATCGACAGCCTCGGCTACTTCTACGGCCGGATCACCAAGCTGCTCGGCTTCCGGCCCAACCGCCACGAGGGCAAGATCACCGGCCTCGCCGCCAACGGCGATCCGGAGAAGCTGCTCCCGCTGATGCGGCGCATGATCGACGTCGAGGAGAACGGCGCGATCCGGGCCCGTTGCGGCGACTGGTACCAACCGTCCTACGAGGGCTACTCCGAGGAGCTGCTGGCCGAGATCGCCACCCACGAGCCGGCCGACGTGGCGGCGGCGGCCCAGCGGCACGTGGAGGACCTGCTGACCGCCGTGGTCGCGCAGCACATCGGCCGGGTGCCGAGCGGGAACGTCTGCCTGTCCGGCGGGGTGTTCGCCAACGTCAAGCTCAACCAGCGGATCTTCGAGACCGAGGGCGTGCGGAACGTCTACGTGCTGCCGCCGATGGGTGACGGCGGGCTGCCGCTGCAGACCGCCGTGATCGTGGCCCACCGGGAGACCGGCGAGCGGCCGCGGGTGCCCTCGATGGCGCTCGGGCCGGACGCCGCGATCTCCGAGGGCCGGTTGGAGGAGATCCTGCGGGACTACCCCGAACTGCGCTACCGCCGGCTCGGCGAGTCCATGCAGGACGTCCTGCTCGCCGCGCTGGACGCGGACCAGGTCATCGGCACCTACCGCGGCCGGATGGAGTTCGGCCCGCGCGCCCTCGGCCGGCGCAGCGTCATCTACGGCACCGCCGACGTGACCATGAACGACTGGCTCAACAAGCGCCTGAACCGTACCGAGTTCATGCCCTTCGCGCCGATCACCGCCGAGGACCTGGCGCCCGACTGCTACGTGGGCTGGGAGCCGGAGCAGCCGTCGGCGCTGTTCATGACGATCACCTACGACTGCCACGAGCCGTTCGCCAAGGCCTGCCCGGCGGTGGTGCACGTCGACAACACCGCCCGGCCGCAGGTCGTCCGGGCCCAGGACGACCCGTTCCTGCACGGCCTGCTGATGGCCTGGTACGACCGCAGCGGCCAGGCGGCGCTGGTGAACACCTCGTTCAACAAGCACGAGGAGCCGATCGTCGGGTCGCACCGCGACGCGCTGGACCCGCTGGCGGACGAGGTGATCGACCTGCTGCTGGTCGACGACGTGTACCTGGTCTGGAAGGACTCCGCCGACGGCTTCATGGCGCGGCAGGCCGGCTAGGCCGGGCTGCCGGGTGAGCAGGTGGCCGGGTCGGCCGGGTGGGTGGATGCTCTCTGCGAGGTCTAGTCCAGTTGACCGTCCGGCCGATGAGAGCTGAACTGTCGTCAGACCGTATGGCGCGAGCGCCGAGTGAGGAGACCGATGCAGCCCCAAGCCGGAACGCGGTACGAGGTCGAGGCCGTCGTCTTCGACATGGACGGGGTCCTGATCGACTCAAGGCCTGTGATCGAGGAGGCGTGGCGGACGGTGGCCCGGCGCCACGGCCGGGTGCTGGCCGACCCGGAGGTCGAGGAGTACGTCCACGGGCGGACCGGCGACCAGACGGTGCGGCTGATCTTCCCGGACCACTCGGACGCCGACCGGAAGGCGATCTGGGCCGAGGTGGACACCGTCGAGGAGGAGGCCCCGTACCGGGCCGTTGCCGGCGCGGACGGGCTCGCCACCCGGCTCTGGCGCGCGGGTGTGCCGATCGGCCTGGCCACCAGCAGCTGGACCCGGAAGATCGACAACGCACTGGGCGGGCTCGACCTGCTCGACGTCTTCCGGGTGCGGGTCACCCGGGACGACGTCGAGCGGGGCAAGCCGCACCCGGACCCGTACCTGGCGGCCTGCCGGGGGCTCGGGATCCGGCCGCAGCGAGCGCTGGTCTTCGAGGACTCGGTCAGCGGGGTGCGCTCGGCCGTCTCGGCGGGGGCGGTGTGCGTCGGGATCGGCGGGCCGGCCCTGGTCGGGGCCGGCGCGGTGGTCGCGGTGCCGGACTTCACCGCGCTGGCGGTGGAGCACGGCGGCGCCGGCGGGGCGATCACGTTGACCGACCCGGACGGGCAGGTCACCGTGGTGCTCGCGGTCGGACCCGACGGTGGCTGAAGCGCGTCGGGCCGCGTCGACCCCGGCGCTCGTCGACTCCGCGCCGGGACCGGCGGCGGTGGGGGAGGAGCCGGACGCGATGCCGGCGATGGCCAGGTCGGCGGCGGTCTCGGCGTTCTGCGTCTTCCTCGTCCTGGGCGTGCTCACCGCCTCGCTCGGCGCCTCGCTCCCCTTCCTGGGGGAGCGGTTCGGCGCCGAGCACGAGGTCGGGCGGGTGGTCTCCGGGTACAACCTCGGGGCGCTCGCGGCGACGGTCTGCATCGGGCTGCTCGGGCGGCGGCTGAACGTCCGGGCGGCGCCGCCCGTCCTGCTCGCGGTCTTCGCGGCGGGCGCGGCCGGCATGGCGGCCAGCCCGGGATGGACCGCCTACCTCTGCTGCGCGGCGGTCACCGGCATCGGGTACGGCGGGCTGGCGCTCACCCTCAACACGGCGTTCGCGCGCGGGTTCGCCGGGAACAGCGTGGTGATGGTCAACCGGCTGAACGCGGTCTTCGGGATCGGCGCGATGCTGGGCCCGCTGGCCGCGGGGGCCGTCGGGCACACGGACATCCGCCTGCTCGCACTGGGGGCGGCGGTGTGCGCGCTGCCGTGCTTCCTGGTCGGACGGGCGGGGGCGGTGCTCGCGGCGCCCGGAGCCGCGCCCGGTGCGGGCGGGGACGAGGGTACGGGCAGAGGCGGGGGCGGGAACGCGGGCGGACAACGTGCGCGGATCGGGCTGGAGTTG
>NZ_JBEORY010000016.1:0-1155 GCF_040302665.1 Kitasatospora sp. NPDC097691
GACACGCCTCCTGCGCGGGCAGGACGCCCGCGCAGCGGAGGTGCCGTCAGGCTCCCGCGGCCAGGGACAGGCCGGTGACCAGCATCGTCGTCGCGTCGTGGAGGGGAGTTGGGGCTGATCAGGCGGCTTTGAGCAAGGTGCCGTCGTAGGTCCAGCTGTACGGCTTCGCGGTGGTGTTGTGGTTGATCACATACGTCTCCAGCTTGTCGATGAGGTCGTCTCGGTTGGCGACGGTGTGCCGGATCGGCGCCCGGCAGGATGGACCCCGTGCCGAAGAACCCGCCCGAGTCCATGCAGCACCACCTGCGCCACGGCTGAACACCCGCGCCAAGGAACGCTGGCCCCAGCTCGGCGGCATCCAGGTTCGCTTCCGCGTCGGATTCGCCTACGTCGCGGGCAAGTTGCCCAGTAAGGAGGAGCCGCTGCCACTGTGCCGCCTGCGGTTTACCGGCGTCCTGCACACTTGGGGCTTCGCCCGCTACCTCGCCGGCAGCGGCAAGTACGAGGAGAACTTCCTTCCCACCGGGCTCCCCTTCGGCTCCCCCGAAGAGGCCCCGGACTGTGCCTGCGGCCTCTGCCTCGGCGACCCGCGCCCTGATCAACGCCGCGAACTTGCGCGGGGGAGTACTACCTACGGTAGCTGCCGCTTCGTGAGGTTCGTGCGGTAGTACACGGCCACCAGCAGCACCCGGTCAGCCAGCGGCAGATCGAGTACGGCCTTCAGGTGCGCGCAATCCGCGACGGGGTGATTATGGAGAGTGAAGGACGATTGAGCTCCGGGAGAAGCAGAGCGGCATCGTGTGAACGTGGGCGACCTGTAGTCCGATGCGATGAGTTCTGGGTGCAGAGTAGCAAGTACATGTCAGGGGGCACCGCTTGCCTCACGGATTGCCAACCTTGGCGGTGGCGCTGCGGTGCGAAATCCGAGAACCATGTGCCGCCCCTCCCACTAGGTTCCTGGGCAGACGTGGGCAGCCAGTGCTGTCCGTGACGGCGAATTCGGCTTAGAGCCGGTCGACTGCAGTCTCCCTAGGCAGCGGCCGCTGGCGATCAATAACAGTATCGGGCCTCTGCGCACGGGAGGAACGCATGACTGTCGGAATTGCTTGGCGCAACGCACACAGTGGCGAAGCCCAAATCTGGCTCATGAATGGA
>NZ_JBEORY010000016.1:1255-34317 GCF_040302665.1 Kitasatospora sp. NPDC097691
AATAACATAGTCCAGCGGCCCACGGTCCTGGACGAGCACGGAGAGTTCATCGGCGTCGGACCGCCATGGAGCATCGCCGGATGCGGCGACTTCAACCGAGACGGATCCGCCGACATTGTCTGGCACAACGCAGACACCGGCGAAACCCAAATCTGGCTCATGAACGGAAATAACATAGTCCAGCGGCCCACGGTCCTGGACGAGCACGGAGAGTTCATCGGCGTCGGACCGCCATGGAGCATCGCCGGATGCGGCGACTTCAATGGCACATTTACGATCGAGGCGCCGAGTCCGGACGAGCAGAGGATCATTGATCGGACCAACCAGGCGCGGCAGAACGTCGGCGGATGCGCTCCTGTGCAACTCAACATCGGGCTGCTGCGGGCAGCACGCGGCCATAGCCAAGACCTCGCCGACCACCACCCCACTCTCTTGAATGCCCCACCTCCCGCCAACCGGCCGAAGCATCCCGGGCACTACGGTTCTGATGATTCACTCGGCTGGGACGAACCGCTTCTATCAGGGGGGCCGGCAGTGCCAGGCCGGATCACGAATGCCATGAATTCCTCTGGCTTTGAAGGCGAGAATGTTGCCGCTGGTTTCCCGAATGCGGACGCAGCGTTCGATTTTTGGTTTAATGAAACGCCACCCAATGACGGCCACCGCAGAAACATTCTTAACTGTAACTTCAAGCTTGTTGGGGTGGGGATCGCTCAAGCCTCGGACGGTACGCGTTATTACACGCAGGACTTCTTCGGTTGACCGGTCCATGGGTCCGGGGAATACCCTCGCGCGATGCTGGGCGTGCTGAAGGTGATGTTGCGCAGTTCGTCGCCGAGGTCCCCCGAACCCCGCCTGGCCGTGGTCGGCCTGGTACTTGTCGGCCGGTGCGGCGAGCCGCTCGTCGTACGTGGCGGGGGCGGCGCCGTCGACCCGGGCGAAGGACTGGGTCGATCGGCGCCGAACAGCAGCAGGTTGGCGGCCCGGGCGTCCATGTCGTTGAGCGCGAAGTAGAGGTCCGCCGAGCGCACCACCTGCGGGGCGGCCCGGTGGCCGATGACGTCCGTGCCGTCCCGGGCCCCGCCCAGCACGGCGGCGGTGAGCGTTCCCGCGACGAGCAGCGCCGCGAGGCTGAGGCCGGTGAGCCCGCGCACCAGGCGCGGGGTGTTCCACCAGGCCCGGCTGCGCCAGGAATTCCGAGCCGGTGACGGGGGCGCGCGGTCCGGGAAGTGGGACGGCTGTCTCCGGTCGCGCCGTTCCGACGCGACCGTTTCCCCATGACAGCCGTGCCGCCCGGCGTTCCCGTGTCACCCGGGTCTGACAACGGCTGCCGCCCGACGGCCCGTCACAGGGTCACGGTCGGCGACCGGTCACCACCGGGTGACGGGCGGTGCGTCCGGTGCGTGGTGGCGCCAGGCTTCGGTGAGGCGGACGAGGCGGGCGGGGACGGCGATGCCGCGCACGGTTGCGATCCTGCCGCCGACGATGTCGAACGTCACGGTGCCGATGACCTGCTCTCCGAGCACGAAGAGCAGCGCGGGGGCGCCGTTGACGACCGCGTAGTGGACGGCGGGCGCGCCGCCGGCCCGGCGCAGCTTCGCGGGGGTGGGCCTGAAGCCGGCCCGGGCGATGGCGGCGATGCGCTCCGGAGTGTCGTACCGCACCAGCGTCGTGGCCGGGCCGGCACCGTTGGAGTCGGCGATCGCGGTCGCGTCGTCGGTGAGCAGCGCCACCAGCCGTTCGGTGCGGCCCGAGGAGGCGGCGGCGAGGAATTCCTCGACGATCCTACGGGCGGCTGCCCGGTCGACTTCGCCGGTGCGGCGGCGCGCGTCGGTGATGCGGCGCCGGGCCCGGTGGAGGTGCTGCTGGCCGGCGGACTCGGTGATGTCGAGGATCTCGGCGATCTCGGCGTGGCTGTAGGAGAACGCCTCGCGCAGGACGTAGACGGCCCGTTCGACGGGTGAGAGGCGCTCCATGAGCGTCAGCACGGCCAGCGAGACCGATTCGCGCTGCTCGAAGGTGTCGGCCGGGCCGAGCATCGGGTCGCCGTCGAGGAGCGGTTCCGGCAGCCAGGCGCCGGCGGCGCGTTCGCGGCGGGCCTGTGCCGAGCGGAGCCGGTCGAGGCACAGGTTGGTGACGACCTTGGTGAGCCACGCTTCGGGCACCTTGATCCGCTCCCGGTCCGCGGCCTGCCAGTGCAGGAACGCGTCCTGCACGGCGTCCTCGGCGTCGGTGGCGGAGCCCAGCAACCGGTACGCCAAGGAAGCCAGCCGGGTGCGGCCGGCCTCGAACCGGCTGGTGTCGAAGCGGTCGGTGGCGGTGCTGTCCACGTGGATCACCCTAGACGGTCATGCGGCCGCCGGGTCGGCGGACGCATTCGGTGCGACGGGCACGGAAGTCGCGGCGGACACAGGGTTCGTGGCGGTCACGGCGGTCGCGGCGGACACGGCGGGCCCGAGGGCCTCGGCGGCCAGGCGGCGCCTGCGCTTGGGCAGGAGGAAGGTCGGGTGCGAGTTGGCCCACAGCGACATCCTGAGGATGCCCGACTTGATCCGCGCGGCCTTCCGACCGCCCACGTACGTCTGCTTCGCCTGCCCCTCGTCGTCGACCGGCTGCAGGATCCCGTCCCGCCGCCCGAGGCTGATGTGGTTGCCCGGGTAGCCCATCGAGGTCTTCGCGATCGTACGGCCGGTCAGGCGTCCCACGATCGCGGCCGTGGCTCGCATGCCGGTGTAGCCGGCCGAGGCGCAGGACATCGGCAGCGGACGGCCGTTGTCTCCGATGGCGTGGGCGCTGTCGCCGACAGCGTAGACGTTCGGGTTCGAGACCGACCGCATGGTGTGGTCGACCACGATCCGCCCTTCCTCGGTGACCTCCAGCCCGCCGTCCGCGGCCATCGGGCGGACCGCGAAGCCGGCCGTCCACACGGTCGCGTCGGACGCCAGGGCGGTGCCGTCGGCGCACAGCACCCGCGCCCCTTCGACGGCTGCGACGGTGGTGTGCTCCACGACGGTGACGCCCAGCCGGTCGCAGGCCCGGCGCAGGTGGCCGCGGGCCCCGGCGGAGAGCCGGGCGGCCAGCTCGCCGCGGGCGACCAGCGTCACCGCCAGGCCGGGCCGGGACTCGGCGATCTCGGTGGCGGTCTCGATACCGGTCAGACCGTCGCCGACGACCACCACGCGCCCGCCCTCGCCCCGCCTGTCCAGGCTGTCCAGGCGCTCCCGCAGGCGCAGCGCCGACGGCCGGGCGGAGACGTCGAAGGCGTGCTCGGCCACGCCGGGGACGCCGTGGTCGGCGCCGTGGCTGCCGAGCGCGTAGATCAGCGTGTCGTAGCCGAGCTCGCCGTCGTCGAAGGCGGCGTCGGCGGCGTCGGCGGCGTCGGCGGCGTCGACGTGGGCCAGGACGACGGCCTGTCGCTCGGGGTCGACGGCGGTGACACGGGCGTGGCGCAGCCGTATCCCGGTCCCGTCGAAGACGTCGGCGAGCCGTGGAGCCGCGATCTCCTGGCCGGCCGCGAGCTGGTGCAGCCGCAGCCGCTGGACGAAGTCCGGCTCGGCGTTGACCACGGTGATCTCGGTGTCCTGCGCCGACAGCCGGCGGGCCAGGTTCCCTGCCACGTAGGACCCGGCGTAGCCGGCGCCGAGGACGACGATGCGGTGCTTCATGACGTGCTCCTCTCGGTTCGCTTGCTCCGGTGGGTTGAGCGGGACAGCGCGCCGATTCCTGACAGGGATGGAATGTGATGTGGGTCACAGGTCGGCGCGGGTCACGTTCCGGGCGTCCGTCCGGTCCTTGAGGTTGTCCGGACGGACGAGGGAACGGGCGGGACGAGGGGTCGAAGGGCCCGGATTCGGGAGCTGGGATGGCTGGGAGGGCCGGGATGGATGGAATAGGCGCGATGCGGGTGCTGCTCGCGGGGGCGACCGGGGCGGTCGGGGGTCCGTTGACCCGGGCGCTGGTCGGGACCGGCTACGACGTCCTCGCGCTGGCCCGCTCCGAGGGGTCGGCGGCGGCGGTGCGTGCGGCGGGGGCGGAGCCGGTGCGAGCGGACGCGCTGGACCGGGACGGGCTCCTGAGAGCCGTGGACGGGCTGGCGGCGGACGCGGTGATCCACCAGCTGACCGCGCTGAAGGCGCCGTCGCGCACGCTCACGGCGGACGATCCGACCAATGTGCTCCGCTCGCGGGGATCGGCGAACCTGTTGGAGGCGGCGGGGGTGCTGGGGGCTCGCCGGTTCCTCACCCAGTCCCTGGTGCTGGGCTACGGGTACCGGGACCACGGGGAGCGGTTCGTCACCGAGGAGGACCCGTTCGGGGTCTACCGCGGCACGGTGTCCGATCATGTGGTCAGCGGCCTGGTGGAGGCGGAGGAGCGAGTGTTCGCGGCCGACCACGTGGCCGGGACGGCGCTGCGGTACGGCCTGTTCCACGGGCCGGGCACCTGGTTCGACCCGACGCCGGGCAGCCGGCCGATGCCGGTGCCGCTGGGCGGCGGCGGGGTGATGTCGTGGATCCACATCGACGACGCCGTGACCGGCACCCTCGCCGCTCTGGAGCACGGCCGGCCGGGCGAGGCGTACAACATCGTGGACGGCCGGCCCGCCCGGTTCGGGGACGTCGCGGCAGCGGCCCGGCGGGGCCGACCGGGACTGCGGCTGCCGGGCTGGGCGCTGCGCGCGGCGGTCCCGTACCTGGGCGACCTGATGCTCGACACCACGCTGCGGGTGTCCAACGCGAAGGCCGCCCGCGACCTCGGCTGGACCCCGCACCACCCGGGCCACCCGGGCCACCCCGACCACCGGGCAAACGGGTGAACCAGGCAAGTCGGCCCTGACTCAACGCCCGGCGCAGAACCGTCGGCCCGGCAGGGCGGCGCGCTTCCGCGCGGATGTCGGTGGGATGTCGGCGGTCTGCCGGTGCGATGACGGCGGACGGGTGCACGCTTGTGCGCATGACCGAGCTTCTCGCCTCAGCCGACGACGGCCACCGCATCACCGCCCTTGACGACGGGTCCGGACCGACCCTGCTGGTGGTCCACCCGGGGGGTGGCGATGCGACGGCCTGGGACGGCGTCACAAGCCGCCTCGTCGACGACTTCCGCGTCGTCAGGATCCGCCGACGGATCTACGTCCCCGGAGCGGACATCGCGCTTCCCCACTCGATGGCCGTCGAGGCCGCCGACATCGTCGCCGTCGCGAAGCTCCTGAAGCCTCCGATGCTGCTCGTGGGGCATTCCTCCGGCGCGGTCGCCGCGCTGGAAGCCGCCCTGCTGGACCGGTCGGCGTTCGCCGGCCTGTTCCTCTACGAACCTCCCATGCCCACCCGGGAGTTGGTCGCCGGGACAGCAGGGTCACGGGCCCGTGCCGCGCTCGACGGGGGCGATCCGGTCGAGGCCATGCGGATCCACCTGCGGGACATCGTCCGCATGCCCGCACCCGTGGTCGACGCCCTGTTCGCCGAACCGCACCTGCGCGCAGAGCGGTCCGCGTACGCGGCGGCGCAGATCGCCGACACCGAGGCGATCGACGCGCTCGGCGTCGGCATCGACCGCTTCGCGACGCTCGACACGCCGACGACCCTGATCGAGGGCGATCTCAGCCCCGCCCACCTGCGCGAACGCCTCGCCGACCTGGCGGCGACCCTGCCGAACGCGCGGGTCGTCACGCTCACGGGACAGGGACACGTCGCCCACCTCACCGCCCCCGAGACCCTGGCCGGCGCCGTCCGGGACACGGCGGCACAGGTCCTCCACCGGTGACGTCACCCGTCACCCCGAAGGCCTGACCACCGCCCGGGGGCGAGATGCCCGGGCGGTGGTCCGGAGGCCGTTCCGGTAGCGGCCCGGAGTCGTGCCGATGATGTCGGTGAACGCCGCGATGAAGCTGCTGGGGTTGGACCATCCGCAGGCGTAGGCGGTTCGGCCGGTGTCGTGGCCGTCGGCGAGGAGCACGAGCGCATGGTGGATGCGCAGCTGTGTGCGCCACTCGTAGAAGGTCATGCCGAGTTCGCCGCGGAACAGTCGGCTGAGGGTGCGGGTGCCGGCTCCCACCGCCTTCCCCAACTCGGCCAACGTGGCGTTGTCCGCCGGGTCCTCGGACAGCATCCGGGCGATGGCCCGCAGCCGGTCGTCCTTCGGCTCCGGCAGGTGCAGCGGCTGCTCGTCCGCCTCGCGGAGTTCGTCGACGAGGACGCGCAGGAGGCGCAGGCGCGCGGAGCGGCTGTAGCCGGGCCCGGCCGCGTCGTCGTTGCGGGGGCCGGTCAGGGCCAGCAGGACCTCGCGGGCGAGGCCGGAGGCCAGGAACACGACGGGGTGCTCCGGCAGGAGCCGGGCGAGGGACGGCGGGAGGAAGGCGATCCGCATGTCGGTGTCGCCGTGGGCGCGGTGGTGGTGCGTGAACCCGGCGGGGGTCCAGGCGACCCGGTTGGCGGGAACGATCGACGTGCCGTACTCGGTGTGAACCGCCAGGACCCCGTCGGCGGCGTACACCAGGTGGCCCCGTGTGTGTGACTGCGCCGCGCTCGTTCCGCCGGACGGCCAGAGGTGGCGCCCGCCGGACGGCCAGATCTGTGACGTCACACCGGCGGTCCGGCGGGGTTGGCCGTGAACGGGCATCAGTTGGCGTCCTATCGGTGACGAGCCACACGTCGGCCCGGTGACACTACCTGCATGCCGAGTGGCCTTCGGTCCCGCGCCGGGCGCCGGACCGAACCACGTGTCAGGTCGTCGGGGCGGCGTGCCTCGATGCCGCGGCTCGAGCGAGAAGGAGAATCACATGGCGACGTTCGTCCTGGTACCCGGCGCTTGGAAGGGCTCCTGGGCGTTCGAGGCGGTGGTCCCGCTGCTGGAGGGCGCCGGTCACACCGTTCACGCCCTGACCCTGACCGGTCTGCGGCCGGACGACGACGATGCGACGGTCGCGACCGCCAACCTCGACACGCACGCCGACGACGTCCTGCGGCACCTCGATCGCCACCACATCACCGACGCGACGCTGGTCGGCCACAGCTACGCCGGGATGGTGATCTCCGCCGCCGCCGACCGCGCCGACGGCCGGGTCTCGCGCCTGGTGCACCTCGACGCCTACGTCCCGCGCGACGGCGAGTCGTGCTGGTCCTCGACGAACGACCACTTCCGGGGGGTGTTCACGGCCGGCGCCGCGGCCACCGGCTACGCCGTCCGACCGCCGGACGGCGGCGATCCCCGCCGCCGCCCCCATCCCCTCGCCTCCTTCCTGCAGACGATCCGGCTCACCGGCGCGTTCACGCGGGTCCCCCGTCGGGAGTTCGTCTACTGCTCGGGCTGGGAGGACCGGACACCGTTCACCGAGACCCGCACCCGCCTCCGAGCCGATCCCGACTGGCAGGTCCACGACCTGCCGACCGGCCACAACGCCATGCACGAGGCCCCGGAGGCGGTCGCCGCCCTCCTGCTCGCCGAACGCGCCGCGGACGCGTCGGCGCCCGGACGCCCGACTCGGCGCTGAGCGGGACCCCGGCGAACCGGCAGTGGCCGTTGCCGACAGGTGCCGGCGATGATCAGCGGTGGCCACAGCCGTCCCCGCGATGATCCCGGGATCCCGGGATCATCGGCGAGGAACCGAAGCGACCGAAGCGACTGAAGCGACCCGCGATCGGACACGGGTCGACGGGACGCAGCGCGCGGGCGCGGACGGCCTCGGACCGCAGCCAGGACGAGGCCGGGGTTCAGTCGTCGGCGAGGCCCTCCTGGATGGCCAGGACGGCGAGGCGCACCCGGTTGGGCGTGTCGGTCTTGGTCATCAGGTTGGACACGTGCGTCTTCACCGTGGTCAGGCCGATGTGCATCCGGGTGGCGATCTCGCTGTTCGACAGGCCGGCCGCGATCAGCCTCAGTACCTCCCGCTCCCGCTCCGTGAGCGACGCGCTCGCAGCGAGCCGGCCGTCCGTTCCGCCCCAGGCCAGGGCGGCGCGGGTCACCACCCGGTGCAGCACGGTCGGGCTGTACGGGCTGTCGCCCGTCGCGGCGCGCCGTACGGCGTCGAGCACGGCGGTCGGTTCGACGTCCTTGCCGAGGAAGCCGCAGGCGCCGGCGTTCAGGGCCGGGTAGAGCCGATCGTCGTCGTCGAAGGTGGTCAGCACGACGACCCGGGCGGCCGGGTGGCGGCGGAGGATCTCGGCGGTGGCGGCGATGCCGTCCATGCCGGGCATGTGGAGGTCCATCAGCACCACGGCGGGCCGGAGTCGTTCGGCCGACCGGACCGCCTGCGCGCCGTCGGCGGCCTCCCCGACGACGACGATGTCCTCGGTCGACTCGCAGAGCATCCGCACCCCGGCACGGACCAGGTGCTGGTCGTCGACGATCAGCACGGTGATCACGGGTGCACCCCGTTGGCCGCCGGCGGCAGGCTCGCGCTGATCCGCCAGCCGTCCGGGGTGGGCCCGGCGTCGATCGTCCCGCCGACCAGGGCGACGCGTTCGCGCATGCCCAGCAGGCCGTGGCCTCCGGAGCGTTCGGGGTGGCCCGGCCGCGGCGCAGCGGCGCCGGCGGGCAGGGTGTTCTCCAGGACGAGGGACAGGGTGCCGTCCGCCATCCGCGTCCGCAGCCGGATCCGGGCCGTGGCGCCGGCGTGCTTGGTGGCGTTGGCCAGCCCTTCCTGGACCAGCCGCAGGACCGTCAGGGACCGCATCGCGTCGAGCTGTGCGATGCGGGGGTCGATGTCGGCGCGGACCGCCATTCCCGACTGCCGGCTGCGGTCCACGACGCCCTGGACCGCGGCCGGCAGGTCGGTCGTCTCGGCGAGCAGCGGGGCGAGGTGGTCGGCGGCGGGCTCGCGCAGCGCGGTCAGCAGTCGGCGCAGGTCGGTCAGCGCGGTGTTCGCGCTGGAGTGCACGTCGTCCAGCACCTCGGCGAGGCGCCGGTCGGTCGGCGCCAGGACGTGCCGGGCCACGCCGACCCGCAGCACCGTGGACGCCAGGTGGTGGGCGACCATGTCGTGGAGTTCCCGGGCGATCGCCGCCCGCTCGCCCATCCTGGCGCCCCACTCGGCCAGGTCACGGCTGCGTTCGGCCTCCCGCGCCCGCTCGTGGGCGATGCCGGCGGCGCGCTCGGCCGACCGGATGTAGCCGGCCAGCAGCACGGGCACGCTGACGATCACTGCGGCCCGGTACAGCGCCGGGAACAGGTCGGCGGACAACGGCCTTTCGACCCCGACGAGTTGGGCCATCGCAAGGGCGGCCGAGGCGACCACGGTCGCCCGCCCCCACCGGCGCACCGCCAGTTCGAACAGCGCGGCGCTGGCCCCGACCTTCGCCTCCACCGTCACCAGCGGGGCGTACAGCTCCGCCAGGGCCAGCAGGGCGCACTGGCCCAGCGCCGTCCTCCACGCGCTGAACCCGCCGAGCGCGGACAGCGCCAGCACGCCCAGGCCCACCGCCCAGTCGGCCGCCCCCAGTTCGCCGGGGCGGCGCAACAGCAGCAGGTAGCCGAGGCCGAAGGCCACCAGGGCCAGGCGCATCGGGCCGAACCTGCGGCCGAAGAGTCGTTCGATCCGTTCACGCAGCACGGGATCGAACCCTACGGTCCGTCAGGGCGGTTCCTCCTCCCCCGAGCGGAGGAGGCGCCTCCTCCTTCCGGTCGGCCGCCTCGGGCGCGGGTACCTCCCGGGCCTACCCGGGGGCCCTCCCGGAGGCCCGCCCAGGGGCCTGCGCAGATCGATAGGCTGACGGTATGACAGGGATGCTGGAGTTCGGTGCGCTGCTGACCCACCTGAGGGACCACCGGTCGCTCGACGCGGCCGCGCTCGCGGCGGCGTCGGGCGTCGACCCGCTGGAGCTGCAGGCGGTGTCCGACGGACGGACACCGACCGAAGGGCTACTCAGGGGCCTCGCACCGGCACTCGGGCTGCACGCCGCCGACCTGTTCGTCCTCGCCGGCCGGCCGGTACCCGACGACCTGGCGCCGGTCACCCGCAAGCCCGACCGGTCGGTCAGCCGCCTCGTCTACGACCTGGCGGTCATGCCTGCCGAGAACCGGCGCCCATTGCTGGACGCGATCCGGGCCCAGCCCCAGGACCCGCTGGCGGAACGGGGCGGGCTCGACCGGCCGCACTACGGGGACGAGCCGGGCTTCGGCTCGGTGCTCCTGGAGCTCGCGCGCAGTCGGCACCTGACGACGCTGTGCACGGCGAAGTCCCTGCACGCGGTGACCGACGGACGGATCTACCTGGCGGCGGCCACCATCGGCGGGATCGGCAGGGGCACCGTCGAAACGACCCCCGAGCTGGTGGCCGGCTTCGCGGGCGTACTGGGCATCCCCGCCGCCGACCTGGCGGCGCTCGGCGGCATCCCCCTGCCGGACGACCTGCCACCGCTCCACCCGCGGGCCACCGACGTGGCCGCGCTCATCTGGGAAACCCGACGCCTGACCGGCGCCCAGCTCGACGAGATCAGCCTCACCTCCCGACACCTGGCCAACCGCGGCTGACCTCCCCCTTCGTCCGACCTGGCGCGCCGCCCCGCTGCCGTCCCGGCCCGAGACGCGGGTGTCCCACAGAACGCCGCGCGGTCAGCGACCCACCCAGGTAGGTCGTTTGACTGAGACTCATCGAAGTTCGAGTCGGCTGATGGGCGGCACCCAGCGACGCATAGCCGCCCGGATCGGCAGCTCGAACTCCTCCAGGACCGGCGGCGCCCCGGGCACCTCGCCCCGGATCACCGGCGCCTCCAGCCGATGCGCCAGCACCTCCGCCCCGTGCCGGGCGGCCAGTTCGGCGGCCGAGCCCGCATGGTCCTCGTGCCAGTGCGTCAGCACGATCCGCCGCAGGTCTCCGTCGAGGGCTTCCTCGATTCCCGCCGCACACTCCGCCGTCCCGGTGTCGATCAGCGTCAGCTCGTCGCCGTCCCGCCACAGATAGGCCGCCCCCACCGGGAAGCGGGGCATGCGCAGGCTCGGCAGTACCTCGATCACGTCCATGCCCCCAGTCTGCGCGGTCGCCCTCGCGGCCATGCGCTGCTTAGCCGACGGCAGACCGCCGGTGGGTCGATGGCTCGGCCGTCCGTACGCCGCTGCTCGCGATGGCAGAAACCGTGTCCAGGTGACATCGATCAGGTCTCGGCGCAGCGCCGCCCCCGGCGGGGCTGGCAGGCTGGGCGGGTCGGGGCGCCGTCGGGCGCCCGTGGGGAGGGGGTCCTGGTGGTGGGTGGATCGGCGGCTCGGCGGGTGCCTCCTCTGGATCCGCAGGTGCGGGCCGCGGTGGAGGCCGCCGGTGCGCGGGCGCGGGAGGTGCTCACGCCGGAGGGTCTGGCGGCGTGGCAGGAGCGGGACGCCTCGGCCCGGCCCCGCCCGACGCTCGACCGGCTGCGCGATGACGGCCGGTTCGAGGTGGAGGAGTTGCGCGTGCCACGGGCCGACGGCAGCGACCTCACGCTCGTCAGCGCGCGGCCCGCCGGGGTCCGCGAGCCGCTGCCGTTGCTGTACTACCTGCACGGCGGCGGGATGGTGACGGGCAACGCATGGTCCGTCCTGCCCCGGCTGCTGCGCGCCTGGGCGCTGCCGCTGGGGTTGGCGGTCGTGTCCGTCGAGTACCGGCTGGCGCCGCGCACCCGCTTCCCCGGGGCCGTCGAGGACTGCTACGCCGGGCTCCTCCGGGCGGTCGAACACGCGGACCGGCTGGGCGTGGACGCGCGGCGCGTCGTCATCGGCGGCAAGAGCGCCGGCGGCGGGCTCGCCGCGGCCCTCGCGCTGCTGGCCCGCGACCGCGGCGGCCCGGCGCCGGTCGGCCAGCTGCTGCTGAGCCCGATGCTCGACGACCGCGGCGACACCTTCTCCAGCCATCAGATGGCCGGCCACGACACCTGGGACCGCGCCTCCAACGCCACCGCCTGGCAGGCCCTCCTCGGCGACCGGTACGGCGCCGCCGACCTCTCGCCGTACGCCGCCCCGGCCCGCGCCACCGACCTGTCCCGACTGCCCCCGGCGTACGTCGAGGTGGGCTCCGCCGAGACGTTCCGGGACGAGGCCGTCGCCTACGCCGACGCGATCTGGCAGGCGGGCGGCGAGGCCGAACTGCACGTGTGGCCCGGCGCGTGCCACGGCTTCGACGCCATCGCCCCGGACGCCGCCGTCACCCGGGACGCCCACGACGCCCGCACCCGCTGGCTGCGACGCATCCTCCGACACTGAGAGCCTGCGCAGACAGGCGGGTGGGGCACCCGGGCAGGAAGGCGGGCACAGGTCTCCGTGATCATGGAGTTGCGACGCTCTGTGACTATTGGGGAACCCTGGTGTGGTTCAGGCGCCGCGGGTGTCGTAGGTCTCGCGGTTGGCCAGCACGTCGTCCATGTGCACCTCGGCCCATGCCTTGAGGCCGCGCATCATCTCGAACAGCGACAGGCCGAGATCGGTCAGCTCGTAGGACACCGTGACCGGCACGGTCGGCACCACGGTGCGGGACACCAGGCCGTCGCGCTCCAGGGAGCGCAGCGTCTGGGTGAGCATCTTCTGGCTGACGCCGGCCAAGAGGCGCTGCAGCTCTGAGTAGCGCATCACCCGGGGCCCGCCGGCGCAGTCGGCGCCGGGCTGATGCGCGCTGTCGCTGCCGAGCGCGGCCAGGATCAGCGCGACCCACTTGTCCGAGATCCGGTCGAGCAGCTTGCGGCTGGGGCAGGCCGCCACGAAGGCGTCGTACTCCACCTTGGCCTGTGCCCTTTGCTGGGCTGCCGTCATCGTCGCCATGGACCATCCCTCTCACCCGTGGGTGCCCTACGCACTTCGAAGTGCCTACTTCCCGATAAAAAGCTACGCACCAATAGTGGTGCAAGGCGCCGCTAGGCACCATCCCCCGGCTCGATACGAAAGGCACACCATGGGCACCCTCTCCGCCTCGCTTCCCGGCGGCACTTGGACCCTGGGCGACCTGACCGTCACCCGGTTCGGCTACGGCGCCATGCAGCTCGCCGGCCCCTGGGTCATGGGTCCGCCCGCTGATCGCGAGGACGCACTCGCCGTTCTCCGTGAGGCCGTCGGCCTCGGCATCACCCACATCGACACCGCCGACGCCTACGGGCCGCACATCACCAACCAGCTGATCCGCGAAGCGCTGCACCCGTACTCCGACTCGCTGCACATCGTGACCAAGGTCGGCGCGACCCGCGACGAGGAGGGAGGCTGGCCGCCGGCACGCAAGCCCGAAGAGCTGCGCCGGGCCGTCACCGAGAACCTGGAGAACCTCGGCCTCGACACGCTGGACGTGGTCAACCTTCGGCTCGGCGACGCCCAGGGCCCCGTGTCCGGTTCGCTCGCGGAGGCGTTCGGGGCGCTCGTCGACCTCCAGCGACAGGGCCTCATTCGGCACCTCGGCGTGAGCAGCGCGACGGCGGAACAGGTCGCCGAGGCGCGCTCGATCGCGCCGATCGTGTGTGTGCAGAACATATACAACCTCGCTCACCGCCACGACGACGATCTGATCGACGAGCTCGCAGAGCAGGGCATCGCCTACGTGCCCTTCTTCCCCCTCGGCGGCTTCAGCCCGCTGCAGTCCTCGGCACTCACGGCCGTAGCCGCCCGTTTGGACGCGACGCCCATGTCGGTCGCCCTGGCCTGGCTGCTGCAGCGATCACCGAACATCCTGCTGATCCCCGGCACCTCATCAGTGGCACACCTGCGCGAGAACGCCGCCGGCGCGAGACTCCCGCTGTCCGACGACGATCTCGCCGAGCTCGACAAGATCGGCCGCTAACCCTACGGCGCTCACCAGCGGCTGGGGCCCGATCGACCGCGGGACGCTCGGGCACCAGCGCCGCGAATTGATCCGCAGGTCGGTCGGCTTGCCGGAAGAACGGGCACAGGTCTCCCCAGTGATCACAGAGCGTCGCAACTCCGTGATCACGGAGACCTGTGCCCGCCTCGCTGCCTGGACGTCACACCCGCCCATCTGCGCAGGCTCTGAGACCGGCGAGACCGACCCGGCGAGGCCCGGCGAGGCCCGGCGAGGCCCGGCAGGCGCGGAGTGCGGGCTCGATGGTGCCTCGGCCGTCCCGGGGCCTCCGTGCACCGCCTGGTGTTCGGCGTGGAGATCGGGAAGACTCGCGTGCATGGTTTCGGTACTGCAGAACGTGGCGATCGACTGTGCGGACGCCTATGAACTGGCCTGCTTCTGGAGCAGGGTGACGGGTCGCCCGCTGAACCCGGAGGACAAGCCGGGCGACCGGGAGACCCAGGTGATGCTGGCGGAGGGCCCGGTGCTGTACTTCAACCAGGTGCCCGAGGGGAAGACGGTCAAGAACCGGATCCACCTGTGCCTGCGCCCCGAGACCTCGCGCGACCCGGAGGTGGACCGGCTGCTGGGCCTCGGTGCCACGCTGGTCGGCGACCACCGGAACCCCGACGGCTCGGGCTGGGCGGTCCTCGCCGACCCCGAGGGCAACGAATTCTGCGTGCTCCGCAGCGAGTCCGACCGGGCAGCCGGCGAGTCCTGACGCAGGGTCAGCACGCGGAGCCCGCGCGGCCGATGCGCGGGCTCCGCGGCGAGGGGACGGGGTCGGCGGCCGGGGCCGGCGGTGAGGCCGTAACGGTCGGATCGTGCCGGTGATGAGGACGTCGAGGGCCTGGGTCACGATGTCGATCGGGTTCGCGAACGACCTGCTGATGTCGGTGGCGCCGGCGAATCTCATGCCGACCGGATTCCGGTTGCCGTCATGGGTTCGGACAGAGCGCGCGTCCGTCAGAGGGTCACGATCTGCCACTCCTGGTTGGCGCCGCCGGTGGTGGTCCACTGGACGACGTTGGCGCCGTCGGCGGTCGAGGCGTTCGCCACGTCGGCGCACCAGCCGTTGCGCACGTTCACCAGCCGGTAGTGGCCGCCGGTCGCGGAGGGGACGAGCTGCCACGACTGGTTGTCGCCGCTGTCTCCGGTCCACTGGTCGAGGTTCGTGCCCTGGGCGGAGTTGCCGGGGCTGTCGAGGACCTTGCCGCTCTTCACGTTGGACAGCCGGTAGGACCCGTCGGAGTCGGGCAGCAGTTTCCACTGCTGGCTGGTGCCGCCGTTCCAGGTCGACTGGACGACGAGGGCGCCGTCGGAGGCGGAGCCGCCGCTGACGTCCAGCACCTTGCCGCTGTTGCGGTTGACCAGCCTGACGGTGCCCAGGTCCGAACCGAAGGGGCGGTCGTAGACCTCCAGGTTGCGGATCGACGCGTAGACGTCGGTCGGCAGCCCCGTCACGGTGACCCGCACGAACCGCGCCTGGGTGCGGAACTGGGCGACCTGGACCTGGCTGGTACTGGTCGTCGCAGTGCGGTCGGCCAACGTGGTCCACGCGCTGTTGTCGGTGGAACCCTCGATCTTGTAGCGGTAGTTGGTGTTGTCGAGCTCCCACGCGATCCGGGTGCCGGTCAGCGAGCGGTTCGAGCCGAGGTCGACCGTCAGCCAGTGGCCGGTGGCGCCGTCGTTCGCGCACCAGCGGGTGGCGGTGGACCCGTCGACCGCCTTGGCCGCGGTGTTGCCCTTGGAGCTCTCCTCGCTGTCGGCGGTCGCGGTCCTGCCGACGGCGGTGTCGCCCGGCTGCACGCTCCGGTCGAGGACGACGCCGACGACGCCGTCCTGGGGGTGGGTGGTGCGGTCGATGCCGGTGACGGTGACCCGGCGGTCGGCGCCGACGGTGAAGGCGAGGTTGCCGCCGGACCGCACGTCGAAGACCCGGGTGACCTGGGCGTCGCCGATCGCCGGGGTGGTGAACGAGGTGCCGTTGTAGCCGGACAGCAGGTGGACGTAGAAGGTGCTGTCCTTGTACGTGAAGCCGTACTGGCCGTCGACCGGGTTCCACGGGCCGCCGCGGGTGCCGTAGATCGACTGCCCGCAGGCGCTCATGAAGGTGCCGATCCGCCGCAGCAGGCCGGCCTGATCGTCGGGGACGGTGCCGTGCCGGTCGGGGCCGACGTTGACCATCACGGTCATGTTCCGCACCCAGCAGTTGACCAGGATGTTCATCGCGGTGTCGTAGCTCATGACCGGGGTGTCGGAGTAGCCCCAGGTGCCGCCGACGCTGAAGACCTTCTCGACCAGCCGACCCGCGCGGATCGCCCCGGTCGGGACGCCCGGGCCCTCGTCGCTGTCGTAGTCGCCCTTCCAGCCGGAGCGCGAGGTGGCGACGATGTCGGGCTGGTGCTTGCGGACCATGCCCATCAGGCCCAGCGGCTTGCCGCTCGCGTCCGTCTCGCCGTACGCGGCGTCCACCTGCCACTGGTTGGCGGCGTCGCGGAACTGACCGGGCTCCCAGAAGAACGCGCCGGCCGCGTCGGTGCCCTGCTCCGCGATCCAGCCGCCGTCCCACCACAGGTCGTCGATCACGCCGTACCGGGTGACCAGTTCCTTGATCGACTGGTACACCTCGGTCTTCATGATCCGCGCGTTCTCCTTGTGTGCCGGATCGGTGGTGTAACCCCAGGGGTTCGCTGCGCAGTCGGTGCCGGTCACGTCGAAGTATCCGGGGTAGCGCCAGTCGATCGGCGAGTAGTAGAGGCCGACCTTCAGACCGGCCGTCCGCACCGCCGCGACGTACTCCTTCACGAAGTCCCGGTTGAGCGGCGCCTGCCCGGAGGACCAGGCGTCGGGGTGGCTCAGCGGCCACAGCGCGAACCCGTCGTGGTGGCGGGTGGTCAGCGTCGTGTACTTCGCCCCGAAGTCCTTCGCCAACCGGGCCCAGGCCGCCGGGTCGTAGGCGTCGGCGGCGAACTGCCGGTCGGTCGCGTCGGTGACGAACTTCCGGTAGTTCTCCGGGGTGATCGCGGCGCTGTGCATGTACCACTCGCCGTTGGCCGGGCCCGCGTACGGTCCCCAGTGGATGAACATGCCCAGCTTGGCGTCCTGCAGCCACTGGATCTTGGCGTCGGGCTGCTGCTCCAGACCCAGGTCGACCTGCGGGATCCGCAGCGGCGGGAGCGGCAGCGGATCGGCGGCGGCCGCGGCGTACGCGGACGACGACGTGGCGACGGAGCCGATGGTGGCGGCGACCGTCATGGCCGCCACTCCGGCGAGAACCGATCTGCGCGAGATGAAATCCGGCACGGTACGCCCTTCTCGTGTTCGTCCCTGAACATGGGTGGTGGGGTGGTCGGCCGTCAGGCGGGGGTCAGGGTCCAGCTCTCGCCGGCGGCGCTCGCGCTGCCGGCGTTCTCCTGCTCCACGGCTGCTCCTTGTGCGGTGGAGCCTCCGGTGCCGAGGACCAGGCCGCTGCCGACGCCGACGAGCGTGTACGTGCTTCCGGTGGGACTGCCGGTGAGGTCCAGCGCGAACTGCTGGTTGACGCCACCGTTGCAGGTCCACTGCTGCACCCGCACGCCCGTGGTGGTCGAGTAGCCGGGAACGTCCAGGCAGAGTCCGCTGTTCACGCTGGTCAGGGTGTAGACGTTGTCCGCGACCCGGGTGAGCCGCCACCTCTGGTTGGCACCGCCGGTCGACGGCCACTGGACGACCGCGCCCCCGTCGGTGGTGGAGGCGGCGGAGACGTCCAGCAGCATCGAACTCGCCTGATCGGTGAGGGTGTAGGTGCCGGCCGCGGGGAGTCCGCTTCCGGCCGACCAGGTGCCCGCGGAGGTGTCGAGGGACCAGGTGGGGTACTGGCCGAGGTTCAGCGTCGTCCCCCTGATGGTCAGCGGGATCCAGATCAGCTTGGAGTTGCCCAGGTCACCGGTGTCCCAGCGGTCGCCCGCGTAGATGTACGTGGTGCCCGAAGGACCCTGGACGGTGATGATGTTCGCCGTCTGGCTCCCGTAGGTGTTGGCGCCGGGGGCGGCGAGGTCCCGCCAGGCCGACCACGGTCCGCTCGGGGACGTCGCGGTGGCGTAGACGTTGTCGTTGAGGTACCAGCCCGACAGGTGCGACCCCAGCAGGTAGTAGATGCCACCCACCTTCACCATGGCCGGGGACTCGATGCTGCCGCCGCCCAGGAGCGCAACGGAGCTGTCCACCGAGAGGTAGTCGGCGGAGAGCCTGTCGATCCGCAGGCCGCCGTTGTTGCGGTCCTCGGTCAGCAGGTAGCCGGTGCCGTCGGACTCCTGGAACAGGCCCAGGTCACGGCTGACGTTGCCCAGCGGCCGGAAGCTGCCCCGGTAGACGTACGGGCCGCACGGGGTGCTGCTGGTGGCCACGCCGACCTTCGCCTCGGAGTAGTCGGCGCTGTCGATGTGAACGTACATCACGTACGTACTGGTCGACGCGTTGTGGATGACCTTGGGCCGCTCGACGATCCGGTTCGGCCCGAGGTCCCCGCTGCTCTGCTTGGCCAGCGCGACGCCCTGGTAGGTCCAGGTGCCGAGGTCGTCGGAGGTGTAGCAGGGGATGTCCTGGAACGAGGTGTTCGCCGATGTCTCGCCTGTCTTGTCCTCGCCGAAGCCGTACCACGTGCTCCCCACCTTGACGGTGCCCAGTCCGTGCAACTGGAGCGCGTTGCCGTTCTGATCGGTGCGGGTGGCTCCCAGGGTGAACGCCACCGGGGCCGCGGCCGCCCGGGCCTGGGCGGCGGGCAGCAGCACCGCCGCGAAGGAACCGAGCAGGGCGAGAACGCCGGCGAGTGCGGTGCGCCACCGGCCGACTGGTCGGCTGTCGGCTGAAGGACTGCGGATCAAGGGTTTCACCTCTCCATGAGGACGTGTCACAGCGTCGGAAGCGACCATGACATGGGATGGATTAAGGCTTAAAGGTCGGGTGCTTGTCCAGAGTTCTGACAGATTTCGCCTGTCGATCGCCAGCTACGGCATGATTCATCGGATCTCATGGCAGCAAACATAGGATGCATATCCGAAGGTGAGCGCTCACATGACACCGCCACACACCGCCTGCGACGGACGGCTGCGGGGCGACTGAGGACACCTGTTCACTGCCACCGCTGTCAACAGCCCGCGGAGTCGGCGCCGCCCGCCCGGAAGGTGCCGCGATCGGTGGAGGAACTCCGGTCCGCGGGGCGACCGGAAAAAGTTTCCGGCTCGCGGCAACCCTCTGCGGCACCCGTGACCACAAGGGGGTGGACCGGGTCAGTTCCGGTACCCGGATCCGCCGCCCCCTCGTGCACAGTTCGCAAGGAGAACGACCACCCATGAGCAACCTCCCGAAGGGCAGGCGCCGCGGGCGTCACCGCCGTCGCCTGAGTGTCACCGCCCTGGTGCTCGCCGTACCCCTCGCCACCGGGTCGTACCTCGTGTTCGTCCACGGGGACTCCCAGGCCGCGACAATCGACGACGGCGTCTACTACCGGCTGGTCTCCGTACGCAGCGGCCAGGTGATGGACGTCAGCGCCTTCTCCGCCGCGGACGGCACCCGCATCCAGCAGTGGACCGACCAGGACACCGCCAACCAGCAGTGGAAGCTGAGGCCCACCGGGGACGGCTACTACGAGCTGGTGAACCGCAACAGCGGCAAGGTGCTGGGCATCACGGGTGACTCGACCGCCCAGGCGGCTGCCGCCGAGCAGCAGACGGACCGGTCCTCCGCCTCCCAGCAGTGGCGGATCGACAACGTGGGCGGTTCCGACGACGTCACCTTCACCTCCCGCAGGAGCGGTCAGGTCCTGGACGTCTCCGGAAGCTCCACGGACCGGGGCACGCAGATCATCCAGTGGCCCGGCAAGGGCAGCAGCAACCAGCAGTGGAAGCTGGTGAAGTCCGGCGGGACCCAGGCGCCCGGGGGCGGCGGATCGTACGTGTGGAAGAACGCCCCGGTGGCGGGCGGGGGTTACGTCACCGGGCTGGTCTTCAACCAGCGGGAGAAGGGCCTGCTGTACGCGCGCACCGACATGGGCGGCGCCTACCGCTGGGACACCGGGGCCGAGCAGTGGATCCCGCTGACCGACTGGGTCGGCGAGAAGGACTGGAACCTGATGGGCATCGAGTCCCTGGCGACCGACCCCGTCGCCCCCGACCGGCTCTACCTCGCGGCGGGCACCTACACCAACGACTGGGCCGGCAACGGCGCGATCCTGCGCTCCACCGACCGCGGCTGCACCTTCCAGCGCACCGAGCTGCCGTTCAAGCTGGGCGGCAACGAGGACGGCCGCGGGGCGGGCGAACGGCTGGTGATCGACCCCGCGAACCACGACACCCTGCTGCTGGGCACCCGCAAGAACGGCCTGTGGCGCAGCACCGACGCCGGTGCGACCTGGAACCAGGTCTCCTCGTTCCCCGTGAAGGACGGGGCGAGCAGCGGCGGGGGCATCACCTTCGTGACGTACGGCCCGGCCGGCAGCAGGACGGTCTACGCAGGCGTCGCCGACACGTCCACCAACCTCTACCGCTCCACCGACGGCGGCAACACCTGGCAGGCCGTCTCCGGGCAGCCCACCGGCCAGCTGCCGCAGCACGGGGTGCTCTCCGGTGACGGCTCGCTGTACCTGACGTACAGCAACGGCCTCGGGCCCAGCGGCGTGACAGCGGGTTCGGTGTGGAAGTACACGCCTGCCGACGGCTCGTGGAAGAACATCTCCCCGTCCCAGGGCAGCTACGGGTTCGCCGGTCTGGCCGTCGACCCGCAGAAGCCGTCCACGGTGATGGTCACCACCCTGGACCGCTGGTGGCCGCAGGACGAGATCTACCGCTCCACCGACGGCGGTGCCACCTGGACCGCCCAGGCCGCGAAGTCGGTGCGGGACCCCTCCGCAGCCCCCTACCTCGGCACCGGTATCGGACACTGGATGACCGCCCTGAGCATCGATCCCTTCGACTCCGGGCACGTGATGTACGGCACCGGCAACGGCATCTGGACCAGCAAGGACGCCAACGCGACCGACAACGGCGGGACCAGCCACTGGACCGTGGGAGCCCGCGGACTGGAGGAGACCGCGCTGGCGAACGCGATCGCCCCGCCCAGCGGCGCCACCCTGATCACCGCCATGGGTGACCAAGGCGGTTTCCGGTACGACGACCTGACCAAGGAGCCCTCCGGGCGACTGTCCAACCCGCTGATGTCCAGCAGCTCCGACATCGATTTCGCCCAGTCCGACCCCTTGGTGATGGTCCGGGTCGGCCGTGGCGGCGAGCAGGACGGTGCCTACTCCACCGACGGCGGCCACAACTGGAACGGCTTCAAGGCGAAGCCGGTGGGCAGCGCCAACAGCGGCCGCGTCGCGATCGCGGCGGACGGCTCCAACATCGTCTGGACCGAGGACGGCCAGGCCCCGTACCGCTCCACCGACAAGGGGACGAGCTGGTCGAAGGTCAGCGGTCTGGGAACCGACGCCGTGGTCGTGGCCGACCGGTCCTCGGCCGACACCTTCTACTCACTGGCCGGCGGCAAGCTCTACGCCAGCACCGACGGCGGCGCGACGTTCACCGCCCGCGCCACCAACCTGCCCACCGGCAAGCTCGGCGCCGTCCCCGGCGTCGCAGGGGACCTGTGGATCGCCGGCGGCGGCAAGGGGCTGCTGCACTCCACCGATGGCGGCCGGAGCTTCACCACGCTCTCCACGGTGCAGTCGGCCTCCGCTGTCGGCTTCGGCAAGGCCGCCCCGGGCGCCTCCTACCAGGCCCTGTACCTGATCGGCACCGTCAAGGACGTCACCGGGGTCTTCCGCTCCACCGACGCGGGCGCGACCTGGCACCGCATCAACGACGGCGCCCACCAGTGGGGCAACTTCTCCAGCGTCGGCCTCATCACCGGCGACCCCAACACCTTCGGTCGCGTCTACATCGGCACCAACGGACGCGGTCTCCTGTACGGCGACCCTTCCTGACCCTGACGCCGCGGCGGGGCCCCGGGCACAACGGCCCGGGGCCCCGCCGCGGCGGACTGATCGCCACCGTTGACGGTGCCGCCGGTATGGCCGAAGATCTGAACCGGTACCGGGAATCAGGCCGCGACGAGCTCCTGCTCGCGGTCCGGCGTCCTGACCTTGGGCTTCCTGTTCGGCAGCGAGAGCCGGAAGACCTTGCGCCACGCGGAGAACACCTGCTTGGGCAGCGGCCCGGTGACGTACTCCAGCTCGTACTTCTCGAACAGCGCGCGCACCTTCACCGCGACCTCGGCGTACCGGTTGCTCGGCAGGTCCGGGAACAGGTGGTGCTCGATCTGGTGCGACAGGTTGCCGGTCATGAAGTGCATGGCCCTGCTGCCGCTGATGTTCGCCGAGCCCATCATCTGGCGCAGGTACCACTGGCCGCGCGTCTCGCCCTTGATCGACCGGCGCTCGAAGACCTGTACGCCCTCGGGGAAGTGCCCGCACATGATCACCGAGTGGGACCAGATGTTGCGGACCAGGTTCGCGGTGAACGTGGCGGCGAGCGTGGTGAGGAACGACGGGCCCGACAGCAGCGGGTGGATCACGTAGTCCTTGAGCACCTGCTTGCGGATCTTGCGGCCCACGGCCTTGGCCCGCGCGCGGAACTCCGGGCTCTTGCGGCGGCTCTTGTGCAGGTTCTTGCCGAGCTCCAGGTCGTACGCTGCGATGCCGTACTCGAAGAAGCAGGCGTTGATGAAGTTCCACAGCGGCTGCCCGAGGTGGAACGGGTGCCACTTCTGGTCCTCGTCGACGCGCATGATGCCGTAGCCGAGGTCGTTGTCCTTGCCGATGACGTTGGTGTACGTGTGGTGCAGCTCGTTGTGCGAGTGCTTCCACTGGTCGGACGGCGAGACGTGATCCCACTCCCAGGTGGTGGAGTGGATCTTCGGGTCCCGCATCCAGTCCCACTGGCCGTGCAGGACGTTGTGGCCGATCTCCATGTTGTCCATGATCTTCGCCACGGACAGACCGGCGGTGCCGAGCAGCCACGCGGGCGGGAAGATCGAGAACAGCAGCACGCCCCTGCTGGCCAGCTCGAGCTTGCGCTGCACCGAGATGACCTTACGGATGTAGGCGGCGTCCTTCTCGCCGCGGCCGGCGATCACCTCGTCGCGGATCGCGTCCAGCTCGCGGCCGAGCTCCTCGATCTGCTCCGCGGTCAGGTGGGCGGTGGGGTCGATGGCGGACAAGGTGCTCCTACCGTTCGATGTCGCAGGGGCCCGCCGCGGCGGACACGCAGGTCTGGATGAGGACACCCGGCTCGGCCTCGGTGATCTCGCCGGTGCGCACGTCGCGGACGGCGCCCGCCTTGAGCGGCGAGACGCAGCCGAAGCAGATGCCCATGCGGCACCCGGAGGGCATGAGCACGCCGGCCTCCTCGCCGACGTCCAGCAACGGCGTGGCGCCGTCCGCCTCGACGGTCCTGCCGGTGGCACTGAACGTGACCTCGCCGCCGTCGCCGTCGCCGTCGACGACGACGCGCGGGCGGAAGCGTTCGGTGTGCAGGCGCTCTCGGACGCCGTGCTCGATCCAGTGCTCTTCCGCGGAGTCGAGCAGGCCCGCGGGCCCGCAGGCCCAGGTCTCGCGCTCGGCCCAGTCGGGCACGAGTTCGTCGAGACGGGCGATGTCGAGCCTGCCGTCCGAGTCGGTGTGCACCTCGGTGAGGCGCAGCCTCCTGTCCGCGACCAGGTCGTGCAGTTCGTTGCGGAAGATCACGTCTTGCGGCCGTGGCGCGCAGTGGACCATGACGACGTCGTCGAACTCGACGTCGCGGAGCATGCCCATCACGGGCGTGATGCCGCTGCCGGCCGTCAGGTAGAGCACCTTGGCGGGCCTGGCCTGCGGCAGCACGAAGTCACCGGTCGGCTGGTCGAGCTGGATCAGCGTGCCCGGTGTCGCCCGGTGGACCAGGTGATTGCTGACCTTGCCGTCCGGGATCGCCTTCACGGTGATCGTGACGCGGCCGTCCTTGCGGTTCGTCGGCGAGGTGATGGAGTAGGCACGCCACAGGCGCCTCCCGTCGACGTCGACCCCGATCCGCACGTACTGACCGGCGGTGTGGCCGCGCCAGCCCCGTCCCGGCCTGATCACGATGGTCGCGGCGTCACCCGTCTCGGGGTGCACGGCCTCGATGCGCCCCCGCAGGTCGGCGCCCGCGCGCAGCGGGCTGACCAGGTCGAGGTAGTCCGACGGCAGCAGCGGCGTCGTGACCATCTCCAGCAGTTTCCACGCCCTGCTGCGGAGGGCTGCACTCGTCATGGCTCCAGCTTGCTGCGCCTTCGGGCGTAAAGTCCTGACCAAAGGACGTAAATCTGGTCGGCCGAATTATTCGCAGGGAACAAAAACGTGAGCCAGGCAATCCGGAGGGCCAGCGGTCTGGCCCTGGACGAGACGACGGTCACCGCACTTCGGGCCGCGCTGACGACCACCGCCGACGAGGTCGTCCAGGCGATCATCGACGAGGTCCCGCCCTACGCCAATGCCCTTTCGGGCCGCATGGGCGGCACCATCCGCCGAGCCGTCCGCACCGCCCTGGGGCACTACCTGGACCTCGCGAGCGGGAACGCCACAGGCGGCGACGCCGGTGACGCGGCCTACGAGCTGGGCCGCGGCGAGGTGCGCGACGGCCGTTCGATGGACGCCCTGCTCAGCGCCTACCGCGTCGGCGCCCGCGTGGCCTGGCGATGCCTGGCGGCGGGTGCCGTACCCGCGGGTCTGCCCGCCGCCGAGGTCGCCAAGTTCGCCGAGCTGACCTTCGCCTACATCGACGAGCTCTCCGCCGCGAGCGCCGCGGGCCACGCCGACGAACTGGCCGCCCGGGGCAGGGCCCACGAGCGCCACCTGGAACACCTGGCCCGCGACCTCCTCGCCGGCGCGAGCCCGGACGTGCTGCTGGCCTCCGTTCAACGGGCCGGGTGGCAGCCTCCGTCCTCGCTGACCGCGGTCCTGCTGCCCGCCGATCAGGCCCGGCCCGCCTACCGCGCGCTCGACCCCGGCACCCTCGTCCTCGACGATCTGCCGGACGCCACCGGTGTGCTGCTCGTCCCCGATGCCGACCGATCGCATCTCCTGCGGCAGCTGACCGACCGCACCGCCGTGGTCGGCCCGGCCCGGCCGTGGACTCGTGCGTCCGCCTCGTACGCACGAGCCGTACGCGCGCGTTCTCTCTCCGCCGAGATTCGCGACACCGAGGAGCACCTGCCCGAGCTGGTGCTGAGCGCCGACATGGACGCGTTCGCAGACCTGCGTGCCCGCGCCCTCGCACCGTTGCGGACCCTGCCGGTCGCGACCGCACGGCGGCTGGAGGACACGTTGCGGGCGTGGCTGCTGCACCAGGGCAGGCGGGACGAGGTGGCGGCGGCGTTGTTCGTCCATCCCCAGACGGTCCGGTACCGGATGTCGCAGCTGCGGGAGCTGTTTCCGGATCTCGCATCGCCACACCGGGTCCTCGAACTGACGCTGGCGGTGGGTCTTCGGGTCAGCTGACGTACTTCGACCGTCCACACCGGGTCCGAGCTGGTGCGCGGCGGTCCGGGGATGTCTGATTCGATAGGGCCGCCGTCACCACCGCCCGAAACGGAGCAGGACCCTGAGTACGTCGATCGCCGAGGCGCTGTCCGTCGGCCTGCTGGTTCTGGTCCTGGTCTGCGCGGTCGTGCGGCCCTGGGGGTGGCCGGAGGCGGTGGTCGCCGTTCCGGCGGCGGGGCTGGTGGTCGCCGTCGGCGCGATCCCGCCATCGGACGCCTTGGCCGAGGTGCAGCGCCTCGGGCCGGTGGTCGGGTTCCTGGCGGCCGTACTCGTGCTCGCCCAGCTCTGCGACGACGAGGGCCTGTTCCACGCCTGCGGGGCCTGGATGGCCCGCACCGCCGCCGGGCGGCCGCGCCGGCTGCTGGTGCAGGTGTTCGTGATCGCCTCGGTGATCACGGCCGTGCTCAGCCTGGACGCGACGGTGGTGCTCCTGACGCCGGTGGTGTTCGCCACCGCGGCACGGCTCGGCGCCCGGCCCAAACCGCACGTCTACGCCTGCACGCACCTGTCGAACACGGCCTCGCTGCTGCTGCCGGTCTCCAATCTGACCAATCTGCTGGCCTTCGCCGCCAGCGGGCTGAGCTTCACCCGGTTCGCCGCCCTGATGACGCTTCCGTGGCTGGCGGCCATCGCCGTCGAGTACGCGGTGCTGCGCCGGTTCTTCGCCGCCGACCTGGACGCCGGCGCCCCGGCCCCGGCCGACCTCGCGCCGCCGGAGATGCCGCTGTTCGCCCTCCTCACCGTCGTCGGCACGCTCGGCGGATTCATCCTCACGTCCGTGGTCGGGATCGACCCGGCGTGGGCGGCCCTGGCCGGGGCCCTCGTGCTCGCCGTCCGCGCGCTGATCCGGCGGAGCACCACCCCGGTCGCGATCGTGCGCTCGGCCGCCGTGCCGTTCCTGGCCTTCGTGCTGGCGCTCGGCGTGGTGGTGCGGGCCGTGGTCGACAACGGGCTCGCCTCCGCGCTCGGGCACCTCGTCCCGCACGGCACCGCCCTGCCCGCACTGCTCGGCACGGCGGCGCTGGCGGCCGTCCTGGCGAACGTCATCAACAACCTGCCGGCCACCCTCGTCCTGCTGCCGCCGGCCGCCCCGGGCGGTCCCGGCGCGGTGCTGGCCGTGCTGCTCGGGGTGAACATCGGCCCCAACCTCACCTACGCCGGGTCGCTGGCCACCCTGCTGTGGCGGCGCATCGTCCGCGAGCACGACACCGACATCGGCCTGGGCGAGTTCACCCGGCTCGGCTTGCTCGTGGTGCCCGCCGCCCTGCTGCTGGCCGTGGTGGCACTGTGGGGGTCCTTGCAGATCATCGGAGGCTGACACCGTGACCGTCGTCGTGTGGATCACCGAAGGCACCTGGCCCGCCTGCGTCGACGCCGCCCGCGCCCACGCGCCGCAGGACGCGGGGATCGTGCTGCTCCACGTCAGCGGCCGGGAGGTACCCGGCGCCGCGCACGGCGCCTTCGCCGGACTGCTCGGGCGCGGGCACCCCGAGCGTGATCCCGGCACCCGGGTGGAGGGGCTGGCCGCCGCCTCCGGGCAGCACCTCCTCGACGCGGCGGCGGAACATCTGGGACGGCCCTGCACCCGGGTGGAGCGCACCGGTCGCACCGAGCGCGAGGTCGTCGCCGCGGCGGAGGCGGCCGAGCTGCTCGTCCTCGCCCGCGACGGCGACCGGACGCGCCTCGGACCGCACAGCCTCGGGCCCGCCACCCGGTTCGTCGTCGACCACGCCCCCTGTCCCGTCCTGCTGGTCTGGCCGGAGCCGGCACCGGGCGCCGACACCCTCCCTCCCCCGCCCCACCGGTAGCCCGACCGGGCCACGGCCCTAGCTGCCCGCGGGGCCGGGGTACGAGAGCCGGCAGCGGCCGCCGGCCGGGAGCCGGAGCCGGAAGCGCCGGGGGTCGCCGGGAACCGGGACGAGTTCGGCGCCGCCCTCCTGCTGGGGCGCCACCGGTCCGACCGTCCGCTCGGGCAGGTGGAGGTCGACCGCCACGTCCCGCACGGTGCGCAGCTCGGCACCGGTCAGGGCGCCCCCGCGCCAGCTCAGGCCGACCGTGATGCCGCCCCGTGCGCGCAGGCCCTGGACGTCGCCGTCCGGCCAGGACGGCGGCAGGGCGGGCAGGAGCCGCACGATGCCGTTGTGACTCTGCAGGAGCATCTCGGCGATGGCGGCGGTGATGCCGAAGTTGCCGTCGATCTGGAAGAGCTGCGGCGGGTGCAGGTCGAAGAGGTTGGCCGCGACGGAGGTGGCGAGCAGGCGGTCGACGGCCTGGCCGGCGAGGGGGCCGTGGCCGAGGCGGGCGGCCAGCGCGGCCACCCAGGCGAGGCTCCAGCCGGTGCCGCCTCCGCCGTGTTCCAGCCGGCGGTCCAGGGCGCGGCGGACCGCGTCCACCAGGGCGCCGTCCGCGAGCGGGTCGACGGCGGTGCCCGGGTGGAGGCCGTACAGGTGGGAGAGGTGCCGGTGTCCCGGGTCCTCCTCGGGAAGGTCGTCCCACCACTCCAGGAGGCGGCCGTCGGCGGCGACGGTCGGGGGCCGCAGACGGGCGCGGGTCCTGGCCAGGTCCTCCGCCAGGTCGTGGTCGACGCCCAGCTCGCGGGCGGCCGCGACGGTGTTGTCGAGCAGTTCGGCGGCGAGCCAGTGGTCCATCGTGCAGCCGGCGCCGACGGCGGCCAGGGTGCCGTCGGCGAGCCGGAAGCGGTGCTCGGGCGACGTGGACGGGCTGGTCACCAGCGTGCCGTCGGCCTCCTCGACGAGGAGGTGGGTGAGGAAGCGGGCGGCCTCCCGCATGACGGGGTAGGCACGGTCTGCGAGGAAGGCGCGGTCCCCGTGGAACAGGTGGTGGTCCCACAGGTGGGCTGCCAGCCACGGACCGGCCATGGGCCAATGGGCCCAGGACGGGTCCCCCAGGACCGGATTGGTGGCGCGCCAGAGGTCGACGTTGTGGTGGCAGCACCAGCCCGGCGCGTCGTAGTACGCCCGCGCGGTGGAGCGGCCGGACTCGGCGAGGTCCGTGACGAGGTCGAACAGCGGTTCGTGGCACTCGGTCAGGCCCGTCGTCTCGGCGGGCCAGTAGTTCATCTGGAGGTTGATGTTCGAGGTCCAGTCGCAGTTCCAGGGCGGCGTGACGAAGGTGTTCCAGATGCCCTGGAGGTTGGCGGGCTGGGTCCCGGGCCGGGAGGAGGCGATGAGCAGGTAGCGGCCGTAGGCGAACAGCTGGGCGGCGAGCCCCGGGTCGGCGGTGCCCGCGTTGGCGGCGGCGAGGCGCTCGTCGGTCGGCAGGTCCGCGGTCGGCCCCGGTGCGGGAAGCCGGAGGGACGCCGCGGCGAAGAGGCGCCGGTGGTCGGCCACGTGGGCGGCGCGCAGCGTGTCGTAGTCCTGTCCTCCGGCGTCGTCGAGCCACCGGCGGGCCTCGGCGAGCGCCGCCCCGGGGCCGTCGGGCCGCTGCCGCCAGTTCCGGTACCCGGTGCCGACGGACACCAGGAGCACGGCCTCGTCGACACCGGTGACCTCGATCGCGCCGTCCACGGCGCGGGTGCTTCCGTCGACGGTCCGCACGCGTATCTCGGCGGCGAATCCCGTGCCCTCGTCGTCCCGGTACACGGTGGCCGTGCCGGGCCGGGTCCCGACGCTCACCGGGGCGCGCCCGTGGACCGACAGCGTCGCCGCGTCGGTGGCCGTGGCCGTGGCCGGGTGGGGCGTCTCGAGGCTCGCCCGGAAGGTCAGGGCACCGGGGGCGTCCGCACCGAGGCGGACGGCCAGCACGCCCGCCGGGGCGGACACGAAGCTCTCCCGCCGGTACCGGACTCCGCCCGCCGTGAACGACACGGTGTGCACGGCCTCGTCGAGGTCCAGGGCGCGCCGGTAGTCGGCCGCGCCGTCCTCGCCGCACGACGGGAAGGTCAGCAGGAGGGTGGCCAGTGGCTGGTAGGCCTCGGTGTCGGGGCCCTGGAAGTGGGCGGCGGAGAGGGCGTTGGCGCCGGTGTGGTCGCGGTCGCGCACCGCCGCCCGCAGGGCGGGCAGGTGCTCGGCGGCGCCTTCCCGGTCGCGCGGGCCGGGGCCGCCGGACCACAGGGTGTCCGCGTTGAGCTCGATCCGCTCGGTGTGCACGCCTCCGTGGGTCATGGCACCGAGCCGGCCGTTGCCGAGCGGCAGTGCTTCCGGGAAGCCGTCGGCGGGGCGCCGGTACCAGAGCGGGTCCGTCGTCGGGTGCCGGACGTCGGACGGCACGGCGCTCCGGTCGTGGGCGGGTCGGGGTCCGGGGTCCGGAGGGGCGGGCCGGAAGAAGGTGCTCAGGGGACGGTACCCACCGCGCGGCGGCGGGCGGTGCCCGGACGGGCCGGTGTTCATCTCAGGACTCCTCGGTGACGTGCTGCTGCTCGTGGTTGAGCCGGCCGGAGGCGAATCCGTCGATCACGACCGGCGCCGCACCGAAGCCGGCGTCGGCCAGGACCTCGGCCAGGGAGGTCGACTGCGCCGCGGCGTCGAGCACGTCGGCGTCGAGTTCGACCCGGACGGTGTCGCCGAGGTCGCGCACGCGCAGTTGCCCGGACCGCGGTCCGGCGTGGGCGAGCGCCTTGCGGACCGCCCGCTCGGCGTCGCTGAGGTAGGCGGTGTGCATCACCACCCGGGCGGCGTGGACGACTTCTTCGTAGGACGCGGCCACCAGGCAGACCGGCCAGTCGGACGGTGCGGTCGATGCCTGCCGCCCGGGCTCGGGGGGCCAGGTCGGCCGGACCGAAGTCGCGGCGGACGGCTGCCAGTTCGGGCGCGTCGAGCCAGGAATGCGGGCGCGTCGAGCCAGGAGTGCGGGCGCCGGCCCAACTCCCGTGTGTGGTGGTGCGCGTCGGCTCTCACGCGCCTCGCTCCTCGGTCGGTGATCGACGGTCGGTCAGGTACGGAGGGGCACCGTTGGCTGCGGTCCGGTCGCGGCCGGGATCTCCTCCCCATCGGCCAGGTGGTCGCGCAGCCAGCGTTCGGTGGTGTTGACGTGCATCAGGGCGGCGGCCTGGGCGAGGTTCGGGTCGCGGGCGGCGAGGGCGTCGAGGATCGCCTCGTGTTCGGCGATGGTCCGCCCGGCCGCTTCGGCGTCGGCGAGCCCGCGCCAGACCCGGGCCCGCACCGTGCGTCCGGAGATGTGCTCCAGCAGCGTGGCCAGGGTCTCGTTGCCGGTGGCGCGGATCACCGCCCGGTGGAAGGCGGCGTCGTGCCGGGTCAGCAGCTCGACGTCGTCCCGTGCGTCCCGCATGGCCGCCAGGTGCCGCTCCACCTCGGCCAGGTCCTCGTCGCTGATGCGGGTGGCGGCCAGCGCGGTGGCGACCGGCTCGAAGAGCCTGCGCACCTCGGTGAGTTCCAGGACGGTGTCCCCTTGGAGCAGCTCCACCGCGCCGCCGAGCCCCTCCAGCAGCAGGCCGGGCGCGAGGCTGGTGACGTAGGTGCCGTCGCCGCGCCGGATCTCCAGGACCCGCGCGACGACGAGCGACTTGACGGCCTCCCGCATCAGGTTCCGGGACAGACCGAGCTCCGCCGCGAGCTGCTGTTCGGGGGGCAGCTTCGAGCCCGGGAGCAGCTCACCCTCCCTGAT
The DNA here is from genome assembly GCF_040302665.1 of Kitasatospora sp. NPDC097691. NCBI lineage: Bacteria > Bacillati > Actinomycetota > Actinomycetes > Kitasatosporales > Streptomycetaceae > Kitasatospora > Kitasatospora sp. NPDC097691. The sequence continues at coordinate 32,104 of NZ_JBEORY010000016.1, forward strand.
CATCCGACGGATGCGGGCGATGGCTTTGTCAGTCAGGGACACGGCGCCAACGTATCAGGTGATCCCATGTCATGGAAGAGATCCAATGCCGCCCCCTCGGCAAGTGGGCCGCTGGATCTGCCCACATGGCAACTCGCCGCCTCGATCCCCCGATCCGTCAAAGGGGTCTCACCTGGAATCCATCCCATGTATCGGCCCGGCGGACGACCCGAGCGTGGCGCCTCATGACGCGGCGCACCGTGGGCCGCGCGGGGCCGTCGGCCTCCGCGGCGGTCGGCACCCACCCCGGGTGCCGACCGCCCGCCCCCGGCATAGCGTGACCCGCAGCGCCCTGCCCGTCCGGCGGTGCGCACGGCTGCGACACCGGCTCCCTGGAGGTTGGTTCATGCGCGCGGTGACCTACGACTCGTACGCCCCGGACAACTCCCGGCTGCGGTACGGCGAGGTGCCCGACCCCAAGGTCGGCCCCGGCCAGGTGCTGATCGAGGTCCGGGCGGCCTCCGTCAACCCGGTCGACTGGAAGGTCATGGCGGGCGGTCTGGACGGCATGATGGACACGGTCTTCCCCGTCATCCCGGGCTGGGACGTGGCGGGTGTGGTCACCCGGACCGGACCTGACACACCCGAGTTCGCGCCCGGGGACGAGGTGATGGCCTACGCCCGCAAGGACGTGGTCCAGGCCGGCACCTTCGCCGAGCACGTCGCGGTCGCCGCGCCCGCAGTGGCGCGCAAGCCGGCCGGGCTCGACTGGGCGCAGGCGGCCGGGCTTCCGCTGGCCGGCCTCACCGCACTGCGCTGCCTGGACGGGCTCGCGGTCGGCCCCGGCGACGTCCTCCTGGTGCACGGCGCGGCCGGAGGCGTGGGAAGCCTCGCGGTTCAGCTCGGCCGCGACCGCGGGGCCCGGGTGATCGGCACCGCGTCGGAGCGCAACCATGCGTTCGTCCGGGAGCTCGGCGCCGAACCGGTGACGTACGGGGACGGCCTGAGCGAGCGGGTGCGCGCCTTGGCGCCCGGCGGCGTGTCGGCCGTCGCGGACTTCGTCGGCGGCCAGCTGGAGACGACCCTGGCCGTGCTCGCCGACGGCGGGCGGCACGTCTCGATCGCCGACCCGACGGTGTCGCAGCACGGCGGCCACTGGATCTGGGTCCGCCCGGACGGCGCGAAGCTCGCCGAGCTCGCGGCGGCCGTCGACCGCGGCGCGCTGACGGTGGAGGTCGCCCGGACCTTCCCGCTGGACCGGACGGGCGAGGCCTTCGACGCCAGCCGCACCGGCCACACCCGCGGAAAACTGGTCATCGTGCCGTGACCGCTCCGCGCCCCCGCCGCCGGGAGCGCGCTGCCGGGGCCGGACCTAGGCCGGAGCCCGGCGCCCGAATGCCCTTCCGGCGTGCCCGACACGGCTGTCCGGACGGAGGCGCGTGTGGAGACGACCGGCGAGCAGGACGCGCCCACCGCCGTTGTCGTGGTCGACCCGGACGGCGTGGTGAGCAGCTGGAGCGCAGGCGGGCTCCGGCTGCTGGGGTGGACGGCGGAGGGCACCGACCTGCCGCCCGGACCGGCGGCGGTCGGAATCGACCGAGATCGAGCTGCCCGAAGGCACTCTGCTCGCCCTCTACACCGACGGCCTGGTGGAGAGCCGAGGGCGCGACACCGACCGGGGAACCGCCGCCCTGCTCCGGGCCCTGAGCGAGCCGGGCGCGTCGTTGGAGACGCTCTGTGACACGGCGATGAAGGTCATGCTGCCCGAGCACCGCACCGACGACGCGGCGCTGCTGCTCGCCCGTACCCGCGCCCTGGACCCGGACCACGTCGCCGACTGGGATATCGAGCCCGACCCCGCCCAGGTGGCGCGCGCCAGGCACCTGGCCGCCGACCGACTGGGCCGGTGGGGTCCGGAGGAGCCGGCGTTCGTCACCGAGCTGGTCGTCAGCGAGCTCGTCACCAACGCCATCAAGTACGGCCTGCCTCCCATCAGACTGCGGCTGATCCGCGACACGTCGCCGATCTGCGAGGTCTCCGACGGCAGCGACACCGCGCCGCAGCTGCGCCGGGCGCGCACCTTCGACGAGGGCGGCCGCGGCCTGATGCTCGTCGCCCAGCTCACCCAGGGCTGGGGCACCACCCAGGGCTGGGGCACCACCCAGGGCTGGGGCACCACCCAGGGCTGGGGCACCACCCAGGGCTGGGGCACCACCCAGGGCTGGGGCACCACCC
>NZ_JBEORY010000016.1:34416-149812 GCF_040302665.1 Kitasatospora sp. NPDC097691
CAGGGCTGGGGCACCCGGCGCACCACCAACGGCAAGACCATCTGGTGTGCCCAGGGTCTCGGCCCGACGTGATCCCGGTCGCCGTCGGGTCTGCCTGAGGACGGGTCTGGCGGCGGCTCCCGTCTCCTCCTCCGCCACGACGACCCGACCGCGCCGGACGGGAGGGTCCGGCGCCGTCGGGTGGCGGCCCTCGGGCTATTCCTGCTTCTCGCCGGAGGCGTAGCGGGAGATGATCAGCGCGATGATGATGATCGCGCCGTTGAGGAACTGGTTCCACAGGGGCGGGACGCCGGCCAGGGTCATGACGTTGACCACGAGCTGGAGCGTCAGGACACCGGTGAGGGCGCCGAAGAGTGTGCCGCGGCCGCCGTTGAGGCTGACGCCGCCGATGACGGTGGCGGCGAAGACCTGGAAGATCCAGCCGTTGCCCTGGTCGGCGGAGATGGAGCCGTAGTGGCCGGTGTAGAGGACGCCGGCGAAGGCCGCGAGCAGGCCGCCGAGGATCAGCACGGCCCAGGTGATCCGGCCGACGCGGATGCCCGCGGCCCGGGCGGCCTCGGCGTTGCCGCCGATGGCGTACAGCGCGCGGCCGTGCCGCAGCCAGGCGAGGGCGCTGCCGCCGGCGAGGAAGAGCAGGGCGCAGATCCAGATCGCGGCCGGGACGCCGAGCCAGCTCGCGCTGCCGAGGTAGCGGAAGGAGTCCGGCACGTTGACGATGGACTGGCCCTGGGAGACGGCGACTTGGAGGCCGCGGAGCAGCGTGAGCGCGCCGAGGGTGACGATGAAGCCGTTGAGGCGCAGCTTGAGGATGAGGAAGCCGTTGATCGCGCCGATGAGGGCGCCGACCAGCAGGCACAGGGGGATGGCGGTCCAGGTGGGGAAGAGCCCGAGGCCGTTGAAGCGGGCGCCGTGGTCGGGCAGGACGAGCCAGACGGCGATCACCGGGGCGACGCCGATGGTGGATTCCAGGGAGAGGTCCATCCGCCCGGCGATCAGGATGAGCGCCTCGGCGAGGACCAGCAGGCTCAGTTCGGTGGCCTGCTGGCCGACGCCCAGGAGGTTGTCGGAGGTGAGGAACGCCGGCGACACGATGAAGCCGATGACGCCCAGCACGAACAGGACCGGGACGAGCGACAGGTCGCGGTAGCGGGCGAGGTCGAGGCGGCGGCCTGCGGGGACGCCGCCCGCCGCGCCGGGGAGCTCGGGGAGCTCAGTGGTGGGAGACATTGCCTTCCTTCGTGTCGGTCGGGCCGGACATGCCCTCCATGGCCGCGACCAGCTGTTCGTCGCTCCAGCCGGGTTCGAACTCGGCGACCACGCGCCCCTGGAACATGGCCAGGACGCGGTCGCAGACGCGCAGGTCGTCGAGTTCGTCGGAGACGATCAGGGCGCTTCTGCCCTCGTCGGCGACCTGGCGGATGGTGCCGAGCAGGGATTCCTTGGACTTGATGTCGACGCCGTTGGTCGGCCGGATGGCGACCAGGACGTGCGGCTCGGTGGCCAGCGCGCGGGCGATGACGACCTTCTGCTGGTTGCCTCCGGACAGCGCGGACACCGGGGTCGCCGGTCCGGGGGTCTTGATGTCCAGGCCGTCGATCATGCGCTGGGCGAAGGCCCGCGTGCGCGAGGGCAGGACGGTGCCGTACGGGCCGAGCTGGTCGGTGACGGTGAGGGTCGCGTTCTCGGCGACGCTGCGCTGGGGCACCAGGCCCTGGACGTGGCGGTCCTCGGGCACGAACCCGATGCCGGCCGCGAGCGCGGCGGGGACCTTTCCGGTGCGCACCGGCCGTCCGGCGACGGTGACGGCTCCGGCCCCGGGACGGTGCAGGCCCGCGAGGGTCTCGCCGAGCTGCACGTTGCCGCTGGCGGCGGCGCCGGCCAGGCCGACCACCTCGCCGGGCCTGGCGGTCAGGTCGACGTCCCGGTAGTGGCCGGCCAGGCTCAGGCCCGTGACGTCGAGCAGCGGCGGCGCGCCGTCCGGGAGCGTCCTTCCGGTCACCGACCAGCTGGGCTCCGCGCCGCGGGAGGACTCGCCGGTCATCGCCTCCACCAGGGCCTGCTGGTCGAGGTCGGCGACCGGGGCGGTGACGATGTGCCGGGCGTCGCGGTAGACCGTGACGGTGGTGCAGAGCTCGTAGACCTCCTGCAGGTGGTGCGAGATGAACAGGAAGGCGACGCCCTGCCGCCGGAGGTCCCGGAGCTTGTCGAAGAGCTTCTCGATGCCGCGGGCGTCGAGCTTGGCCGTGGGCTCGTCCAGGATGATGAACCGGGCGCCGAAGGACAGTGCGCGGGCGATCTCGACGAACTGGCGCTGCTCGACGGTCAGGGCCTCGGCACGGGCCGTCGGGTCGACATCCACTCCGTACTCGGCGAGCAACTCGCTTGCCCGGTGGCGCAGTTGCTTCCAGCTGATCGGGCGCAGCGCACCGGCCCTCTGCCGGTCCAGGCTGTGCCGGTCCAGGCTGTGCCTGTTCAGGAAGAGGTTCTCCGCGACGGTCAGCGCGGGGATGATCGTGGAGCGCTGGTAGACGCAGGCGACGCGCGAGCGCCAGGCGTCGGTGTCGCCGGGGGCGGGGGCGGGTTCTCCGTTGTACCGCAGGGTGCCGGTGTCGGGGTTCTGCAGTCCGGTGAGGATCGAGACGAGGGTGGATTTGCCCGCGCCGTTGCGCCCGACCAGGGCGTGCGATTCGCCGGGGGCGACCGAGATGCGGGCGTCGCTGAGGGCGACGGTGGCGCCGAAGCGCTTGCTGATCCCGTCGGCCTCGACGACGGGGCCCCGGACGGGGCTGGGATCCGCCATGGCGGGGAGTCCTCTCCATGGGTCCGCGGGCGGGCGGCCTGGGGTGCCGTGCTCCGCGGAGGCTTGGGTCACTTGCCGACGTTGTTGCCCCAGAGGCTCTTGTCGTCGACGTTGTCCTTGGTCACCAGGGGCGCGGGGAGCTGGTCCTCCAGGCCGTTGGGCAGCTGGATGATGGTGGAGTCGTGGTCGGTCGGGCCGGGCTGGAAGGTCTTGCCCGCGGCACCCGCCTGCGCGTAGAAGAGCCCGTACTTGGCGTAGAGGTCGGCGGGCTGGGAGACGGTGGCGTCGATGTCGCCCTTGCGGATGGCGTCGAACTCCTGCGGGATGCCGTCGTTGGAGACGATCGCGATGTGCCCCGGCTGACCGGCGGGCTTGAGCAGGTCCTTCTGCTGGAGCAGGGCGAGAGTCGGCTGCAGGAAGGCACCCCCGGCCTGCAGGTAGATGCCGCCGAGGTCGGCGTTGGCGGCAAGGGTCGACTGGAGCTTCGCCGAGGCGACGTCCCCCTTCCAGTCGGTGGCCAGCTCGATCACCTGGATGCCGGGGAACTTCTCCTTCATGCAGGCCGCGAAGGCCTCCGAGCGGTCGCGGCCGTTGATGGAGCTCAGCGCGCCCTGCAGCTCGGCGACCTTGCCCTTGCCGCCGAGCTGCTTGCCGAGGAACTCGCACGCCTTGGTGCCGTAGGCCTTGTTGTCGGCCCGGACCACCATGTAGACGGTGCCCTTGTCGGGGCGGGTGTCGACGCTGACGACCGGGATCTTCTTGGCGGACAGCTGGTCGAGGGTCGGGGCGATCGCACCGGTGTCCTGCGGAGCCATGACGACGGCCTTGGCGCCGGTGTTCTGGAAGACCTGGACGTTGGCGACCAGCTTGGTGACGTCGTTCTGGGAGTTGCTGACCGGCAGGGTGTTCAGGCCCTGGGAGGAGGCGTCCTGCTTGACGTACTGCGCATAGGAGTTCCAGAAATCGGAGTCCGCGCGGGGCAGGTCGACGCCGATCGAGGGCTTGCCGCCGGCGGCGGAGGAGGAGGTCGAGTCGCTGCCGCGGTTGCAGGCCGTGGCGAAGCCCGCCAGGACGACCACGGCGGCGGCCGTGGCCGCGATTCTGGAGGAGCGAGGCTTCATGGTGCGGGTCTCCTTGGCTGGGAAGGCCGGCGCCGCGGCGGCGCGGGGTGGGAGGCGGATCGCGGGGCGTCCGGGCATCCGGCGGCAGTCATCGGATGGCTGCTGGTGCGGAGGACTTTACGAGCCGGAAATCCGGCTGACAAGAGGAAACCTCGGATGACTCCCGGCCGTGATCCCGGCCTCTCCCCTTGCCTCCCCGGGGACTCCAATGCACGGACTAACCTGCGTAGTTGAAAGCAGCTGGGGCACTCCACGAGCAAACATCGGAGGAATTCTTGCGGCGTCCAGTGAGGCCTCGTATGGTCATCGCAGCACGGATACATCTGATGTGTTGATGGGAGCCATCACATGAAGCTGCTGCGAGTCGGCGAGCCGGGAGCGGAGATCCAGGCCGTCCGCGACGAGGACGGAACGGTCTACACCCTCGCGGGCCTGACCGATGACATCGACGGGGCCTTCCTCGCCTCGGGCGGGATCGGCCGGGTCCAGCGCGCCTTGGCCGAAGGGACGCTGCCGCGCCTCGATGCGGCCGGCTTGCGGGTGGGCGCCCCGGTCGCCCGTCCCGGCAGGGTGGTCTGCATCGGCCTCAACTACCGCGACCACGCGGAGGAGACCGGGGCGGCCGTCCCCGAGCGGCCGGTGCTCTTCATGAAGGACCCGTCCACCGTCGTCGGCCCCGGAGACAAGGTGCAGATCCCGCGCGGCTACCTGCGGGCGGGCGACACCGTCGAGCTGTCCGTCGACGGCCTCGGCACCCAGCGCCAGACGTTCATCGACGCGTGAAAGGCACCCCCTTGTCCGCAACCACCGCGCGGATCACCGCCGTCGACACCCACGACATCCGCTTCCCCACCTCGCGGGAGCTGGACGGGTCCGACGCGATGAACCCCGACCCCGACTACTCCGCCGCCTACGTCGTCCTGCGCACCTCGGCGGGCGGCCACGAGGGCCACGGCTTCACCTTCACCATCGGCCGCGGCAACGACGTCCAGGTCGCCGCCATCGACGCGCTGCGCGGGTACGTCGTCGGGCGCCCGGTCGCCGAGCTGTGCGCCGACCCCGGCTCGCTGTACCGCGACCTCATCGGCGACAGCCAGCTGCGCTGGCTCGGCCCCGAGAAGGGCGTGATGCACATGGCCATCGGCGCCGTCGTCAACGCCGTCTGGGACCTCGCCGCCAAGCACGAGGGCAAGCCGCTCTGGCAGCTGCTCGCCGACGCCGAACCGGAGTGGCTCGTCTCCCAGGTCGACTTCCGCTACCTCGCCGACGCCCTCGACCCGGCGGAGGCCCTGGAACTGCTGCGGCGCGGCAAGGAGGGCGCGCCCGAGCGCGCCGCCGAGCTGCTCCGGCGCGGCTACCCCGCCTACACCACCTCCCCCGGCTGGCTCGGCTACTCCGACGAGAAGCTCACCCGCCTCGCCGAGGAGGCCATCGCCGACGGCTTCACCCAGATCAAGCTCAAGGTCGGCGCCGACCTCGCCGACGACATCCGCCGCTGCCGCACCGCCCGCGCGGCCGTCGGACCGGACATCCGGATCGCCATCGACGCCAACCAGCGCTGGAACGTCCCCGAGGCCATCGAGTGGACCAAGGCCCTCGCGGAGTTCGACCCGTACTGGATCGAGGAGCCCACCAGCCCCGACGACGTACTGGGGCACGCGGCCATCCGGCGACAGGTAAGCCCGGTGAAGGTCGCCACCGGCGAGCACGTGCAGAACCGCATCGTCTTCAAGCAGCTGCTCCAGGCCGGCGCCATCGACGTCCTCCAGCTCGACTCCGCCCGCGTCGGCGGCGTCAACGAGAACCTCGCCATCCTGCTGCTCGCCGCCAAGTTCGGTGTCCCGGTGTGCCCGCACGCCGGCGGCGTGGGCCTGTGCGAACTCGTCCAGCACCTGTCCATGTTCGACTACGTGGCGCTCACCGGCACCACCGAGGACCGCGTCATCGAGTTCGTCGACCACCTCCACGAACACTTCCTCGACCCGGTGGTGATCACCGACGGCCACTACCGCACCCCCACCGCGCCCGGGTTCTCCGCCGCCATGCACCAGTCCTCGCTGGACACCTACCACTACCCGCACGGCTCGTTCTGGGCCGCGGAACTGGCGCAGACCGAGGGAGCGAGCGCATGACCGCGGCAGAACTCGACGGACTGACGGCTCTCGTCACCGGCGGCGCCTCCGGGATCGGCCTCGCCACCGCCTCGCTCCTCGCCGGGCTGCCTGTCGTGTGGGAGCTCTGACCCCGCCGGACGCTCGGGCCGGCCTCGGTGCCGGGAAGCGCTGCGGTGCCGGGAAGCGCTGTGGCCGGCCCGAGCGGAACCCTTATGCTGCGAAGATCAGATGACCAGGAAGGGCGTAGTCGTGCCAGTCACCGACGAGGCGATCGAGAAGATCAAGGCCATGATCGTGAGCGGTGAGCTCCGCCCCGGTTCGAGGCTTCCGAAGGAGGCCGACCTCGCCGAGCGGCTCGGCCTCTCGCGCAGCTCCCTGCGGGAGGCCGTCAAGGCCCTCTCGCTCATCCGGGTGCTCGACGTGCGTCAGGGCGACGGCACGTACGTGACCAGCCTGTCGCCCGAAGTCCTCCTGGACGCACTGGGTTTCGTCGTCGACTTCCACCAGGACAACACGGTCCTGGAGTTCCTGGAGGTCCGCCGCATCCTGGAGCCCGCGGCCACCGCGATGGCCGCCCGGGTCATGTCCGACGAGGACATCGCCGCCCTGCGCGATCTGCTGGAGAGCCTGGACGAGGAACCGTCGCTCGACGATCTCATCGCCAACGACCTGGAGTTCCACCGCAGGATCGCGGCCGGGTCTGGCAACACCGTGCTTTGTTCGCTGATCGAGGGCCTGTCCGGGCCCACCACGCGCGCGCGGATCTGGCGCGGACTGACCGAGGAGGGCGCGGTGGCCCGCACCCGCCAGCAGCACCGCGCCATCCTCGACGCCATCTCCCGCCGCATGCCGGAGGTCGCCCACGCCTGGGCGACCGCACACGTCGCCGGGGTCGAACAGTGGCTCCGCGACACCCTCGGCGAGGCGGAGTCACACCTCTGGGCAGCCGACCAGGACCTGCGACCGGCCCGGCGGCGCCATGAGGGAACGAGTCGCCGCGAGTCCGGATGACAAGTAGAGGCATCCGATGATTCTCCAACGCGACATCAGGGTTTCGGCCATATCTTCGCGCTATCGTCGGCTCGATATGGACATACATCAGATGTATTACCCCCGACTGCCTGGACTCCTCGGCGCGCACGGCCTATAAATCCATCACATGACCCGAATCGATGTGAACGCTCACACCTTCCGTCGCTTCCCCCGCCGGACGGTGCACCTGGACTTCCACACCGGCCCCAAGATCCCCGACGTGGGAAGGGACTTCGACCCCGCGACCTTCGCCCGGGCCTTCAAGGACGCCCACGTCGACAGTGTGACCGTCTTCGCCAAGTGCCACCACGGCCACCTCTACTACGGGACCGACCGCCCGGAGCGCCACCCCGGGCTCGCTCCCGACCTCGACCTGCTCGCCGAGCAGGTCGAGGCCCTGCACGCCGAGGGCATCCGTGCTCCGATCTACCTGTCGCTCCAGGTCGACGAGTACGCCGCCCGCGAGCACCCCGAGTGGATCGCGCACGGCGAGGACCTGAAGCTCGCCCGCTGGAGCACCTCGGCGTTCGAGGCGGCCTGGAACATCCTCGACATGTCCAGCCCCTACGCCGACTACTTCGCCGACCAGCTGGACGAGGTGCTGCGGCGCTTCGCGCCGGTCGACGGCATCTTCATCGACATGTGCTGGAACCAGCCCAGCGTGAGCCGCTGGGCCGTGGACGGGATGCGCCGCGAGGGGCTGGACCCGGCCGACGCGGACCACCGGAACCGCTACGCGGACCTCGTGGCCCGGCGCTACATGGCCCGCTACTCCGCGATGGTGGAGAAGGTCCTGCCCGCCGACGCCGTCCAGAGCGTCTGGTTCAACGGCCGGCCCAAGACCGGGCTGCCCGAAGAGCGGCAGTTCGTCCGGCACGTCGAGATCGAGGGCCTGCCCACCGGCGGCTGGGGCTACGCGTTCCTCCCGTACGTGGCACGCTTCGTCCGTCCCCTGGGGCTGCCGATGCTCAGCCACACCGGGCGGTTCCACGAGAGCTGGGGGGACAACGCGGCCCTCAAGCCGCGGGCGGCGCTGCTCTACGAGACCAGCCAGATGCTGAGCCACGGTCTGACCGGCGGTGTGGGGGACGTGCTGCACCCGCGGGGCGTCGCCGCTCCGGCGGTGTACGAGCTCATCGGCTCGGTCTACGGACACATCGAGGCGTGCGAGCCCTTCGTCGAAGGCGGACAGGTCCTCAGCGAGGTCGCCCTGGTCACCGACCCCGGCCTCGGCGACAACCCCGGCGCGAGCAACATCGGCGCCGTACGGGCACTGCAACAGCTCCGGGCCCAGTTCGACGTGGTCCTGCCGACAGCCGACCTGAGCGGGTACCGGGCGGTCGTGGTGCCGGAGACCACGACGGTCGACGACGACCTGGCGGAGCGCCTGCTCGCGTTCCGGCGGGCCGGCGGGGCCGTGCTGCTGGTCGGGCCGGCGCTGCTCAGGAACGGCTCCGAGCCCGCCCTCCCCGATCTCCCCGTCGAGGGCCTGGCGCCCGCGCCGGCCGGTGAGGTCTTCCTCGCCTGCCAGGGCGTCCCCGGTGTCCCGGAGGACTTCCCGGTCATCAGCCACGGCTCCCGGCTGACCGCCCGGGCACTGCCCGGCGCCGAGGTCCTGGCCCGGGTGGTGGCACCCTACTTCCCTCGTTCCTGGGACCGGTTCTGCGGCCACTCCTACACGCCCCCGGCCGACCCGACCGACGAGGCGGCCGTCGTCGTCGGCGACGGGGTGGCCGCGGTGACCGTGCCGCTGCTGGAGGCCTTCCACGAACACGGCCTGGAGACGTACCGTCAGCTGCTCGGCGCCGCCCTGGACCGGCTCCTGCCGGACCCGCTCGTCCGTGCCGGCGGGCCGGTCCACCTGGAGACCACCGTGAAGCGCACCGCCACGGGCACCGTGGTGCACCTGATCAGCTTCGTCCCGTCCCGGGAAACGCCGGAACTCGACCTGGTCCACGACCCGTTCCCGCTGGTCGACGTGCCCGTCGCCGTCCGTCTCGCCGCCGCCCCGCGCTCCGTGCGGCTCCAGCCGGCCGGGCAGGAGCTGCCCTGGGAGTACGACGGCGAGTACGTCCGTGTGCGGGTCACCACCGGGGACGGCCACGCGATGGTCGTGGTCGAGCACGACTGACCGCGAGGTACGGGCCCCGGGTCACCCGGCGGGCAGGAGCAACGGGTCCGCCATGATCCGGCGCACCGTCGTCAGCGCCGCGCCCAGCAGCGGGCCGCGCCGCCCCAGCGCGGACGGGCGCAGCGCGTCCGGATCCCAGGGGCGGACGGTGACCCGGGCGGCCAACTCGGCGCGCACGGGCGGCAGTAGCCACTCGGCGAGTTCGGCGTAGGCGCCGCCCAGGACGAGGGCGTCCGGGTCGATGAGCTCCACGGCGGACGCGAGGGCGAGGCCCAGGGCCTGCCCGGCGCGGTCCAACGCGCGCAGGGTGGGCTCGTGCCGGGCCGCCGCCCGCTCGGTGAGCAGGGCGACCGGGTCGCCCGGGCGGTGCTGCGCGAGACCGGCCTCGCGCAGCACCGCCGCGTCGCCCGCGTACTGTTCCAGGCAGCCGCGGGCGCCGCAGGCGCAGTCGGCGCCGTCCGGCCGGACGGGTATGTGGCCGAGTTCGCCGGCGAAGCCGCGGGCGCCCCGGAACAGCCGTCCGTCGATGACGAGGGCGGCGCCGATCCCGGCCTCGGCGGAGACGTGGACGAAGGTCTCCGCGGCCTGCTCGGCGCTCCAGTACTCGGCCAGCGCCCCGAGGTTGGCCTCGTTCTCCGGCTCGGGCGCGGTGTCCGGGTCGGGCCAGTGGTCGGCCGGGCGGACACCGCGCCAGCCGAGGTTGGGTGCGCGCTCGACCAGCCCGGCCGGTTGGTTCGCCACGACTCCGGGGACCGCCAGGACGCGGCCCTCGACGCGCAGGCCGAGGGCGGCGGCCTCGGCCTGCGCGTCGGCCGCCAGCGCGGCGGTCTCCGCCAGGACCTCCCCGACCGGCCGGCCCGTGTTGGCCCGCTCGACCCGGCGCCACACCCGGGGCTCGCCGCGCAGGTCCACCACGCACGCGCCGAGGTGGGTGATGCCGATCTCCAGCCCCAGGCCGGCCGGGCCGCGGTCGTTCACGGCCAGGGCCCGGCCGGGGCGCCCGACCCGTCCGCTGGCCGTGGCCGCCGCCTCGGTCAGGGCTCCGCGGCCGATCAGCTCGTCCACGAGGGAGGAGACGGCCGCCCTGGTCAGGCCGATGCGCCCGGCGACGTCCGCGCGGGAGAGCGGGCTGTGCCCGGCGACCGCGCCGAGGACCAACGAGAGGTTCTGCCGCCGCATGTCCTGTTGCGACGCGGGTCCGTTCTCCAGCCCCCTGCCCGCCCTGACCACCACCGTCACGCGCCCCTCCTACCGGTCCTCGGCCGGGGCGCCCTGCAAGGCCCCGGCCCGACGCAGGGTATCCCCGATCCGCATCAGCGCGTCCTCGTCCTTCTTCACGGCCTCCAGCACCGGGCCCTCGGCCGTCCGCCAACGGCGCGCCACGGCGTCCGCGGGCTCGCTGGTGAGCAGCGCGGCGGCCTGGGCGGCGGCGCCGAGCGCGACCAGCTCCTGCGCCTCGGGCACCTGGACCGCCCGGCCCGAGAGCCGCAGGACGGTCCGCTGCCACGCCGGGCCGCGGGCGCCGCCGCCGATCAGCAGCAGTGGCTCGTCGCCCTCGGGGTCCTCGCCTCCTGCGCGCAGGACCCCGTCCAGAGCCGCGAGCAGGGCGTGGGCGGCGCCGTCGTAGGCGGCCTGGAGCAGCTGCCCCCGGGTGGTGTCGTGGCGCAGCCCGTGGACCAGACCGGAAGCGCCGGGGAGGTCCGGGGTGCGCTCGCCGTCCAGGTAGGGCAGGACGACCGCGGTGCCGCCCTCCTCGACCTCCTCGCGGCCGCGTCCGAGCAGGGCGGCGAAGCGGTCGACGGCCAGGGTGCAGTTGAGCGTGCAGGCCAGTGGCAGCCAGCGGCCGAGGGCGTCGGCGAAGCCCGCGACGGTGCCGCTCGGATCGGCGGGCCGTTCCCGGCCGACGGCGTAGACGGTGCCGGAGGTGCCGAGGCTGAGCACCGGCTGCCCGGGGCGCAGGCCGAGCCCGATGGCGGCCGCCATGTTGTCGCCCGTGCCGGTGGCCACCGGCGTCCCCTCGCGCAGCGGCAGGCCGGGACGGACGACGCCGGCCCGGGCACCGGGCGGGAGGACCCGGGGCAGGAGCGCGGGGTCGAGGCCGATGCGGGCGAGGATGTCCTGGTCGTACCCGTCCGGGCCCCACCAGCCGGTGCCCGAGGCGTCTCCGCGGTCGGTGACGGCCTCGCCGGTGAGCCGCTGCGTCAGGAAGTCGTGGGGCAGGCGGACGGCCGCGACGCGGTCGGCCGCGGCGGGCTCGTTGGCGCGCAGCCAGGCCCACTTGGGGGCGGTGAAGGCGGCGGTCGGGACGCTGCCGGTCCGGCGGGCGAGCTCCGCCGCGCCGAGCGCGTCGCGCAGCTCGGCCGCCTGCGGCGCGGACCGGACGTCGTTCCAGAGCAGCGCCGGACGGACCGGGCGGCCGGCCGCGTCCAGGGTGACGAGGCCGTGCTGCTGGCCGGCGACGGAGACGGCGGCCGCGCGGTCAGCCCAGCCCGTGCGCACCGCGGCCTCGCCGAGCGCCTCCCACCACTGCTCGGGATCGCTCTCCCGGCCGGCGCCCGTGCCGACCGTGTGCCGGGAGCGGCCCTCGCCCACCACGTCGCCGGTGTCGATGTCGACGGCCAGGGCCTTGGTGGACTGGGTCGAGCTGTCGACACCGATCACGACGCGCTGCTCGGCCATGTGTTCCTCCGGTGTGTGGGTTCCCTTTTGACGTTCCGGCATACTAATTTGTTGAGGGCCCTGACAAACACCCCTCCGCACGTGATTCGGAGCCGCGTCATGTCCAGCGACCCGCTCGTCCCCACCCCCGCGCACAAGTTCACCTTCGGCCTGTGGACCGTCGGCTGGCAGGGGCGCGACCCCTTCGGCGACGCGACCCGGCCCGCCCTCGACCCGGTCGAGACCGTGCAACGGCTGGCCGCGCTCGGAGCCCACGGCGTCACCTTCCACGACGACGACCTGATCCCCTTCGGCGCCGGCGACGCCGAGCGCGAGCAGCTGGTCAAGCGCTTCCGCGCCGCCCTGGACACGGCCGGGCTGAAGGTGCCGATGGCCACCACCAACCTCTTCACCCACCCCGTCTTCAAGGACGGCGCGTTCACCGCCAACGACCGCGACGTACGGCGCTACGCGCTGCGCAAGACCATCCGCAACATCGACCTGGCCGCGGAGCTCGGCGCCTCGGTCTACGTCGCCTGGGGCGGGCGCGAGGGCGCCGAGTCGGGGGCGGCCAAGGACGTGCGCACGGCCCTCGACCGGCTGAAGGAGGCCTTCGACCTCCTCGGCGAGTACGTCGAGGAGCAGGGCTACGACCTGCGCTTCGCCATCGAGCCCAAGCCCAACGAGCCGCGCGGCGACATCCTGCTGCCCACCGTCGGCCACGCGCTGGCGTTCATCAACGAGCTGGAACGCCCCGACCGGGTCGGCCTCAACCCGGAGGTCGGCCACGAGCAGATGGCCGGGCTGAACTTCCCGCACGGCATCGCCCAGGCCCTGTGGCACGGCAAGCTGTTCCACATCGACCTCAACGGCCAGTCCGGCGTCAAGTACGACCAGGACCTCCGCTTCGGCGCGGGCGACCTGCGGCAGGCCTTCTGGCTCGTCGACCTGCTGGAGTCGGCCGGCTACGACGGGCCACGGCACTTCGACTTCAAGCCGCCGCGCACCGAGGACTTCGACGGCGTGTGGGCCTCGGCAGCCGCCTGCATGCGCAACTACCTGCTGCTGGCGGAGCGTTCCCGCGCCTTCCGAGCCGACCCGGAGGTCCGGGCCGCGCTCGCCGCCTCGCGGCTGCCCGAACTCGCCCGCCCCACGGCCCAGGACGGCCTCGCCGGCCTCCTGGCGGACCGCTCCGCCTTCGAGGACTTCGACGTCGACGCCGCCGCCGGCCGCGGCATGGCCTTCGAGCAGCTCGACCAGCTGGCCTACGAGCACCTCCTCGGCGCCCGCTGACCGGATCCACCACCGAGCCGGGCCGCGCCGTCTGCCCGGCCCGGCCCGGCCCGGTCCGTTGCCGCCGCCCAGCGCTTCAACGAGAGGACCGCACATG
Source organism: Kitasatospora sp. NPDC097691 (assembly GCF_040302665.1). Lineage (NCBI taxonomy): Bacteria > Bacillati > Actinomycetota > Actinomycetes > Kitasatosporales > Streptomycetaceae > Kitasatospora > Kitasatospora sp. NPDC097691. The sequence goes on from NZ_JBEORY010000016.1 coordinate 47,663, forward strand.
TCGGCACGCTATTTCGAGGACTTCGCGAGCGGCCGTGGGGGGCTCGCCCCACGCGCGGTCCTGGATTCCGATGCCCCCAGGATCGATCTCAACGGGCAGTGGGCGTTCCGGTTCTCGCCGACGCTGCACGGCGAACCGGACGGCTTCCAGGACCCGGAGTTCGACGACGGTTCCTGGGACGCCCTCCCCGTCCCCTCGCACTGGCAGTTGCGCGGCTACGGCCGGCCGATCTACCTCAACGTCTCCTACCCCATCCCGCTCGACCCGCCCTTCGTCCCGGACGAGAACGAGACCGGGGACTACCGCCGGGTCTTCGACCTGCCCGAGTCCTGGGACGGCATGCCGGCCGTGGTGCGCTTCGGGGGCGTGGACTCCTGTGCCCGGGTCTGGCTCAACGGCACCGAACTCGGCGTCACCTACGGCAGCCGTCTGACGACCGAGTTCGACGCGACCACGCTGCTGCGGCCCGGCCGCAACGTGCTGGCCGTCCGGGTGCACCAGTTCTCCGCCGGTACGTACCTGGAGGACCAGGACACCTGGCGCCTGTCGGGCATCTTCCGCGACGTGGCACTGCTGGCCCGCCCGGTCGGCGGGATCCGGGACGTCTTCGTCCACGCCGACTACGACGCCGCCACCGGCGCGGGCCGGTTGCGCGTGGATGTGGACGCGGACGCGGACGCGCCGGTGCGGATCAGCGTCCCCGCCCTCGGCGTCCGCGATCAGCCGGCCGGGAGCGAGCTACGGCTCCCGGCGGTGCGGCCCTGGAGCGCGGAGGACCCACACCTCTACGAGGCCCGGCTGGCCACCGACAGCGAACGCGTGCGGATCCGAATCGGCTTCCGCTCCATCGCCGTCGACGAGAACGGAGTACTGCGGGTCAACGGACGCCGTGTCGTGCTGCGCGGGGTCAACCGGCACGAGTTCGACCCCGACCACGGCCGCACCCTCTCCGTCGACACCATGCGCCGCGACGTCGAACTGATGAAGCGTCACAACATCAACGCCGTCCGCACCTCCCACTACCCGCCGCACCCGGCCTTCCTCGACCTGTGCGACGAGCTCGGCCTGTACGTGACGCTCGAATGCGACCTGGAGACCCACGGGTTCGAGTACGCCGACCCGCAACCCTGGCAACGGAACCCGTCCGACGACCCGCGATGGCGCGACGCGTACCTGGACCGCATCGAACGCACGGTCGAGCGGGACAAGAACCACCCCGGCATCGTCCTCTGGTCACTGGGCAACGAGGCCGGCGACGGCGAGAACCTGCGCGCGATGGCCGACCGGGTGCGCCGGCGCGATCCCTCCCGCCCGATCCACTACGAGGGCGACCGGCTCGCGGAGTACACCGACGTCCTCGGCCAGATGTACCGCCCGCCCGCGGCCGTCGCCCGCATCGGGCGGGGGCAACTGCTCCCGGGCGAGATCCACTACCCCGCGCGGCCCGGCTCCGGCGACCCGGCCGACGATCCGCGCAACCGCATGCCCTTCTTCCTGACCGAGTTCGGCCACGCGATGGGCAACGGGCCCGGCGGCCTGGCCGAGTACGCGCGGCTCTTCGACGAGTACCCGCGGGTGCAGGGCGGCTGGGTGTGGGAGTGGATGGACCAGGGGCTGCGGACGCACGACGCCGAAGGCCGCGAGTTCTTCGGATACGGTGGCGACTTCGGCGAGGACCTGCACGACGGCAACTTCATCTGCGACGGCCTGGTCTTCCCCGACCGCACCCCCTCGCCCGGCCTGCTGGAGTACGCCAAGGTCATCGCCCCGGTCCGGATCGGCCCCGGGCCGACGGCCGACACGCTGACCATCGAGAACCACTACGAGGTGCTGGGCCTCTCCCACCTGCGGTTCACCTGGTCGCTGGAGTGCGAGGGCACCGAGCTGGCCCGGGGTGAGCTGCCCACGCCGCAGCTGGCGGCCGGGGAGCACGGCCGGCTGCCGCTGCCCGCGTTCGACCTGCCGAGCGGGCCGGACGGCGAAGGCGACGGCGAATGCTGGCTCACCGTCCGGGCGGAGCTCGCCGAGGCCACCGCGTGGGCCCCCGAGGGCCACGTGGTCGCCTGGGGTCAACTCCCGCTGCCCACGACCGACCGGGGAAGCGGCCGCCGCCGCCCGGACGGCCCGCCGGTGGCGGCGGGCGTCACCGACCGGCACCTCGTGCTCGGGCCCGGGCGCTTCGACCCCACGACCGGACGTCTGCTCACCCTCGGTCGACTGCCCCTCCGAGGACCATGGTTGAACCTGTGGCGCGCCCCCACGGACAACGACCACGGCGGCTGGTGCCAGCAGGACGCCGCCTACTGGAAGGACCGGGGCCTGGACCGGCTGCGGCACCGCACCGTGTCCGTCGACCCCGGCCCCGGGGGCCTGACCGTCGTGGTCCGCAGCGCCGCCGCCGCGGTCGCCTGCGGCTACCTGACCACCTACCGCTGGACCAGCGACGGAACCGGCCTGCGCCTCCAGGTGCACGCCGAACCGGTCGGTCACTGGCCCGAGTACACGATCCGCTCCACCGACTCCGTGGTGGACTCCGAACTGCCGCCGCAGGAACAGCAGGAACTGCTCCGCAGGAACGCCGCACCTCCGCTGGCCCGGATCGGTCTCGCGTGGGAACTGCCGGCCGACTGGTCGCTGACCGAGTGGTTCGGCGCGGGCCCGGGAGAGGCCTACCCCGACTCGCGCCACGCGGTCCGGGTCGGACGCTTCCACGCCACGGTCGACCAACTGCAGACGCCCTACGTGCGCCCGCAGGAGAACGGCAACCGGATGGACGTGCGGTGGGCCGAGATCGGCGACGGCTCCGCCGCCGTCCGTGTCCGGGGCGAGGAGCTCTTCCACTTCTCCGCCCGTCGCTGGACCGACCGGGAACTCGCCGCGGCCCGGCACCGGACCGAACCGGCCCCCGGCCCGGTGGTCCACCTGCACACCGACCACGCCGTCCAGGGCCTCGGGAGCGCCGCCTGCGGTCCCGGCGTCCTGCCCCAGCACCGGCTCGAAGTCGGCACCGCCGACTTCACCCTCCTCCTCACACCGCTCCACCGCTCATGACGACGGGAACGGGCCTCGCGGAGCGTTCCCGCGTCTGCCGGCACCTCCCCGGCACCCGCTGACCGCATCCGTGACCGCATCCGTGACCGAGCCGGGCCGTGCCGGGAGCACGGCCCGGCTCGCTCCGTCGCGGTAGCCGGTGGGGCGGGCGAGGTTCACTCCCCCGAGGCGGGTGGCTGTGCCTGCGCTTCGATCACCAGTGCGTTGCCGGGCCGGTCGGTCAGGCCCGGGGCGGCGAGGCCGACCTGGGCGAGGTACCGGCCGGTCAGGGTGAGCGCGGTCGTACGCCGTGCCCAGGCGGGCCAGGTGTGCTCGGGGGAGGACAGCTCGGGGCGCACCCGCAGGGCGTAGCGGGTCGTGGGCTCCAGGCCGGGCAGGCGTACGGGCGCGCCGTTCTCGGCGACGGAGGTGTCCAGCTGGACGTAGGCGAAGACGGCGTGGGTCCGGTCCCGGGAGACGACGCCGTGGACCCAGGCGGCCGGGTCGGGGTGGTCGGTGCGGACGACGTCGCCGCCGTGGAGCAGCGGCCGCAGTTGCTTGTAGGCGCCGACCCACGCGGTGAGCGCGTCCAGGTCGTCCCGTGACCAACCGGAGATGTCGGACTCGATGCCGGCGTGTCCGAACAGGGCGGTGGCACAGCGGAAGGCGAGCGTGGTGTCGCGACGGCTGATGTGGGCGGGTGCGGAGCCGACGTGGGAGCCGATCAGCTCGTAGGGCAGGAGGAGGCCGGTCCAGCGCTGGACGGCCTGGCGTTCGATCGGGTCGATGTTGTCCGATCCCCAGATCCGGTCGGTGCGTTCGAGGATGCCGAGGTCGGCGCGGGCCCCGCCGGAGGAGCAGGACTCGATCTCCAACTCGGGGTGGCGGCTGCGCAGTTCGTCCAGGAGCCGGTAGACCGCCGTCGTCTGCGCGTGTACGCCGGGTCGGCCGTCGTGGACGGCGTCGGCCAGGTCGCGGTTGTGGTCCCACTTGAGGTAGTCGATGCCCACGTCCCCGACCAGGGTGCTGATCCGCTCCAGCAGGTAGGCGTAGGCGTCGGGGTTCGCGACGTCCAGGACGTGCTGGTTGCGCTGCTCGAACGGGAGGCGTTCGGCATCGGCGAGGAACCAGTCGGGGTGGGCGCGGGCCAGGTCGGAGTCCGGGTTGACCATCTCGGGCTCGACCCAGAGACCGAACTGCATGCCGAGCCCGTGGACGTGGTCGGCGATCGGGCCGAGGCCGTCGGGCCACACCTTCTCGTCGACGTACCAGTCGCCGAGGCCGGCCCGGTCGTGGCGGCGGTGGCGAAACCAGCCGTCGTCGACGACGAACCGCTCCACGCCGACCGTCGCAGCGGTGTGCGCGAGGGCGCGCAGCCGCTCGGGGTCGTGGTCGAAGTAGACCGCCTCCCAGATGTTCAGGGTGACCGGCCGGGCAGTGGTCGGGTGTCGGGGCCGGTCTCGGAGCATGCCGTGGAATCCGCGGCTGATCCCGTCCAGACCCGTGCCGGAGATCGCGAAGTACACCCACGGGGTGCGGTAGGACTCGCCCTCCGCCAGCCGGATCTCTCCCGCGTCCAGCAGTTCGCCGCCGCCGAGGACCGTCGTCCCGTCGGCCAGCCGCTCCGCGTACTGGACGTGGTTGCCGCTCCAGGCGGAGTGCACGCCCCAGACCTGGCCGTGCCGGAAACCGAAGCCCTCGGTGCCGGTGAGCAGCAGCCCGGCGTCGAAGCCGGTCCGGCCACGGCGGCTCTCCCTCGACCACACGCCCTGCCGCAGCGGGGCGCGCTGCGGCGAGCGCTCACGGGCCCAGCGGCCGGCGAAGTCCAGCAGTTCCACGGCGTGGGCGGGTACCGGCAGCACGCACGCCAGCGCGTCCAGGGTGTAGGCGTCGGTCGCCGTGTTGGTCAGGGCGTGGCGCAGCCGCACCACGCCGTGCTCCGTCATGTGCAGTTCGGTGTCCAGTGCGAGTCCCGCGCCAGGGTCCAGGGCCCGCAGGCGGACGACACCGCCCCGGCCGTCCCGGGCGCGTACGCCGACCGGTTCGGCGAGCTCGAAACGCGGGGGGCGGACCCGGCCGTCGCGGTGCCCGGCCAGGGCCGGCCGTCCGAACCAGCCCTGCCCCTGGGAGGGCATCAGGCTCCCGGCCCGGTGGCGCGAGGTGCGGCCCATGGCGTCGAGCACCTGCTCGGCGTCCCCGGCCCGGAAGCCGGGATCGACGCCCCAGTGCAGCACCCGGGGCAGCTCGGGTCCGGCGAGGTCGAGCGCGAGGGCCGCATCACCGGCCGACAACACGACGACGTTCGATTCAGTCATGTGGTCCTCGTTCGGGGAGGTGGGTCCTGGTTCAGTCGTCCTACCCGCCCACGTCGGCGGCAACGTCGGTGACGTGGGCGGCCGCTGCCCGGTACGGGACGAGGCCCCGCGCCACGGTGCGGTGGCGCGGGACCTCGCGTCGGGGGCAGGCCTCAGGCCAGGTGGGGCAGTTCGGCCTCGAAGGTGCCTGCGGGGCTGACGTGCACGGCGCCGTCCGGGCCGCCGATCCGCAGCCGCCACGGGTGCGGGCTGTCGGTGGTCACCCGGAGGCGGTCGCCGGTGCGGCGCACGTGGAAGCGGGCACTCTCGCCGGGCCCGTCGCCGCGCGGGATCACGACGGTGCGCTCGGCTCCGTCCGCGAAGGCGTGGACCCGCAGTTCGACGGCTTCCGCCCAGGCGGACACCGGGCGCTGGTCGTCCGCCGCGAGCGGGATGACGGAGTTCGGGCGGGCGAGCAGCGGCAGGGTGTGGAAGCCGTGCTGCTCGCGCACCCAGCGGGGGCCGGTGACCTGATCGCCCGTGAGGACGTTGGTCCACGTCCCCTCGGGCACGTAGTACTCGACCGTGCCGTCCTCGGTGAAGACCGGGGCGACGAGCAGGTCGTCGCCGAGCATGTACTGCCGCTCGAGCGCGGCGGCGGCCGGGTCGTCCGGGAACTCCAGCACCATCGCGCGCATCACGGGGACGCCGGTGGCGTGGGCCTGCTGCGCCGCGCGCTGGAGGTAGGGCGCGAGCCGGTGCTTGAGCAGGGTGAACTCGCGGGTGACGTCGACGGCCTCCTCGCCGAAGTCCCACGGCACCCGGTAGGACTTGCTGCCGTGCAGCCGGCTGTGCGAGGAGAGCAGGCCGAACTGCGTCCAGCGCTTGAAGACGGCGGGGGTGGGGGTGCCCTCGAAGCCGCCGATGTCGTGGCTCCAGAAGCCGAAGCCGGACAGGCCGAGGGACAGGCCCCCGCGCAGCGACTCCGCCATGGCGTTGAAGTGCGACTCGCAGTCGCCGCCCCAGTGCACCGGGTACTGCTGGCCGCCGGCGGTGGCGGAACGGGCGAACAGGAGCGCCTCGCCCTCCCCGCGCTCCTCGCGGAGCAGTTCGAACACCGCCTGGTTGTACAGGTGCGTGTAGTGGTTGTGCATCCGCTCCGGGTCGGAGCCGTCGTGCCAGACCACGTCGGTGGGGATGCGCTCGCCGAAGTCCGTCTTGAAGCAGTCCACGCCGACGTCGAGCAGGGCGCGCAGCTTGCCGGTGTACCAGTCGCGGGCGGCGGGGTCGGTGAAGTCCACCAGTGCCATGCCCGGCTGCCACAGGTCCCACTGCCACACACTGCCGTCCGGTCGCCGCACGAGGTGTCCCTCGCGCATCCCCTCGGCGAACAGAGCGGACTTCTGCGCGATGTACGGGTTGATCCAGGCGGAGATGCGCAGCCCCTGTTCCTTGAGCCGGGCCAGCATGCCGGCCGGGTCGGGGAAGGTGTCCGGGTCCCACACGAAGTCGCACCACTGGTACTCGCGCATCCAGAAGCAGTCGAGGTGGAAGACGCTCAGCGGGATGCCGCGCTCGGCCATGCCGCCGACGAAGCGGCTGACGGTGGCCTCGTCGTACTCGGTGGTGAAGGAGGTGGTCAGCCACAGGCCCAGCGCCCAGGCCGGGGGCAGCGCGGGGCGGCCGGTGAGCGCCGTGTAGCGCTCCAGGATCATTTTGGGGGTCGGTCCGTGGATGACGAAGTACTCCAGGGACTGGTCCTCGACGCTGAACTGGACCTGCCCGACGGACTCGGAGCCGACCTCGTAGCCGACCCTGCCGGGGTGGTTGACGAAGACCCCGTAGCCCCGGTTGGTCAGGTGGAACGGGACGTTCTTGTAGGCCTGTTCGCTGCTGGTCCCGCCGTCCGCCTGCCAGATGTCCACCACCTGGCCGTTGCGGACGAAGGGGGTGAACCGCTCCCCCAGGCCGTAGACCAGCTCGCCGACGCCGAGGGCGAGCTGTCCGAGCATGTGGTGCCGGCCGTCGGCGTCGGTGACGAAGCCGGTGCCGCGCTCACCCACCGAGGTCAGGACCCGACCGCCGGCGGTGAATTCCAGCCGCCAGGGCGCGGAGGAGTCCACCCGCAGTGCCAGCTCGCCGGCGCAGAGCTCCACGACGTCGCCGTCCCGGCGCACCTTCCCGCTGCCCTGTTCGGCGCCGGGCAGCGCGAACTCCGGTCCGCGCCGCACCGATCCGGCGTGGTGGGTGGTGCGCACGCCGATCACGCCCTCGGCCGGGGACCAGCACTCGACGGTCAGCAGCGGGCTGTTGAGCGTGTCACCGCGGCCACGCACGTGTTTGACGGGCGCGTAGAGGGTCATCCGGTCCTCGGTGGTCCGGACGTCGGCGACCTCGGTGGCGTAGCGCGCGGTGACGCCCGGGCGCATCAGCCAGTAGCCGTCGGTGAACTTCATCGGGAGGCTTCCTCCGTCCGCGCGCGGTGCGCGGTGATCAGGCCCGGGTACCAGTGGTGGCTGTCCTTGGGCGTGCGGGTGACGGTGTCGTGGTCGACGCGGAACGACGGGCCGGCCCTCCCGGGTCTCGGCGGCGGTGGGGGCGCCGAACCGGAATCCTGCGGGCGGGTCGGGGAAGGCCGGGGGCTCGCGGCCGGCCCCGCGCCGGAGCGCGCTGCGGTCACAGCTCGGGCCCGAGGCCGCGCCCGTGCAGCCAGGCGAGCTGGGCGGGCGGGTTGGAGCCGCACCCTCCGCTGTGGTCGGCGAACGGCCACACCGTCATCGTGCGGTCCTCGCCCGCGTAGTGGTTGAACGCGGCGTAGACCGTCGACGGCGGGCAGACCGGATCCATCAGGCCCACGCTGAACAGGGCCGGAGCGGTGGCCCGCCGGGCGAAGTGGGCGCCGTCGAAGTAGTCGAGCGTGGCGAGGGCGGGCTCCACGCGGTGCCGGCTGTGCCAGCGCAGGTACTTGACGATCTCGGGGTACGGCCCCTCGCCGGCGATCCGGACGGCGTGGCGGAAGTGGCACAGGAAGGGGACGTCGGGCATCACCGCCGCCACGCCGTCCCCGCTGAGCCCTGCCACGGCCAGGGACAGGCCACCGCCCTGGCTGCCGCCGGTCAGCACGATCCGGCCGGTGTCGAGACCGGGCAGGTGCGCGACGGCGTCCACGGCGCGCACGCAGTCGGTGATCAGCCGCCGGTAGTAGTAGTTCTCGGGCGAGTCGATGCCCTTGGTCATGAAGCCTTCGACCCACTGGGTGCCGTCGCCGATGCCCCGGTCGGGGGTGTCGTGGCCCTGACCGCGGCTGTCGACGACGAGTTGGGCGTAGCCCGCGGAGGGCCAGAACAGGTGCTCGGTGGGGAGCCCGCGGCCGGCGCAGTAGCCGAGGTAGGTGACGACGACGGGAAGCGGCCCGTCCATGCCGCGCGGGCGCAGCAGCCAGGCGGCCACCGGCTCGCCGTTCCAGCCGGGGAACCGCACGTCGTCGACCTCGACGGTGCGCAGCGAGTACTGCTCGGTGACGCGTTCGGCCTTGACCGCCCCACCGTGCGAGCGGGCGTCGGCGAGGGTCCGCCGCCAGAATTCGTCGAAGTCTTGCGGGTCTGTCAACTCGGGCCGGTACCGGAGGAGTTCGTCGAGTCCGAGGTCCGTGGGCGGCATGGGGGATTCCTCCGGGTGGTGCGACGACGAGCCGGCGTGGTGGGGTGTGAGCAGCGTCATGGGGGCCGCCTCCGGGCGGCGGTGAGGGGTGCGGAGCGGAAGCGGTACCGGACGGGCATCGCGGCGCCGGGTGCCGGGCGGAGATGGTGGGCGGAGATGGTGGGCGGCCCGCCTCCCCCAGGGGCGGGCCGCCGGTCGGTGGGGCGGGAGGCGTCAGCCTGCCGCGCCGAAGCGGAACGCGGAGAGCCGGAAGTCCCCGTGCAGGGTCAGGCTCAGGTCGTGCACGCCGTCGAGCGGGGCGCAGAGTTCGGCGGTGACCGTCGTCCAGGCGTAGCGGTCGCCGGTGACGGGCACGTCGATCCCGGCCAGCACGTGCCCGCCGGCTCGGATCTCCAGCCGGGCGGCGCCGTCCTCGCCGGCCTCGCGGGCGGTCTCGGCCTCGATCCGGACGGCCCCCGTCAGGTCGGAGGCGCGGAACAGCAGCGCCGCGGCCTGCCCGGGGTCGGTGGGGGTGACGGCGTCGCCGCTGGTACGGGTGGCGTCGACGATGGTGACGTCCGCGTGGTCGTCGAAGTCGACGGCCCGGACGGTCCGTTCGACGACGGCGCGGGGAGCGGGCGCCGCCCCGGTGACCGTGAGCGGCGTGACGAGGACGGGGTGTTCGGCCGACCGCGCCACGACGACCTCGTAGTCGCCGGGATCGACGGCGAAGGCGCCGGTGGCGACGTCCCAGTGGGCGAGCCGTTCGGCCGGCAGCCGGAACGTCAGCTCGCGGCTCTCCCCCGGCTCCAGGCGGACCTTCCGGAAGTCGGCGAGGCGCAGCCGGGGTGCCTCGTAGCGCGTGTCCAGGGCCCGGACGTAGACCTGGACCACGTCGCTGCCGGGCCGCCGGCCGCGGTTCTCCACGGTCACCGTGAGGTCGACCTCGCCGTCCGGGCCGATCGACGGCTCGGACAGGCGCGGGTCGCGGTACGCGATGTCGGTGTAGGACAGCCCGTGGCCGAAGGGGTAGCGGGCGGCGGTCCCGTGGTACTGGTAGGTCCACCCCGCCTTGATGATGTCGTAGTCGAGCGGGGCGGGCAGCGGGTCGTCGCCCCGGTACCAGGTCTGCGGCAGCCGGCCGGCGGGCTCGGCCTCGCCGAGCAGGACGGCGGTCAGCGCGTGGCCCGTCTCCTGCCCGCCGTGGGAGGTCCACACCACGGCGGGCAGGTGCTCGTCGGCCCAGTCGAGGGCGTACGGGTAGCTGCTCATCACGACCAGGGCGGTGTCCGGGCGGACGGCCGCGACGGCGCGCAGCAGTCCCTCCTGCCCCGCGGGCAGGGCGATGTCGGCGCGGTCCTCGGTCTCGCGGCCATTGATCATCGGGTGGTTGCCGAGGACGACGACGGCGACGTCCGCCGTCGCGGCGGCCGCCCGGGCCTCCGCGATGCCGTCGCGCACCAGCTCGCGGTGCCAGCGCTCGGCCTCCTCCGCGGTCTTCGCGGTGACGCCGACCCGGCCGTCGACCGGGTCCACGGCGGCGTAGCGTCCGGTGAACACCGAGCGCAGCAGCACGTCGGGGCCGTCCTGTTCGAACCGGAAGGTCTCCTTGACGTCCCAGCTCTTGATGATCTCCCGGTCGGCGGCGAGGCCGTCGTCGTCCTTGAGGGTCAGGTAGTGGCCGGTGTCGGCGGCGCGCAGGGTGGAGGCGCCGGCACCCCAGTCCGTCACGTCGAAGGCGGACTTGCCGAGCAGTTCGCCGGTGGTGCGCGAGCGCAGGGTGATCCGGTCGGAGCCCTCCACCGGGACGACCTCGCCGCCGTGGGCGTCGAGGGCGGCGGTCAGTCCGGCGGTGATGCTCACCTGGTAGGGCATGGTGCCGCTGTACCAGTCCTCGAAGAGGGTGTCGGCGAGCGGGCCGATGACGGCGATCCGCGGGGTTCGCGCCGGGTCGAGCGGCAGCAGGCCCTGGTTCTTGAGCAGGACCGTCGACTCGGTCGCGGCCTGCCGGGCCAGGGCGCGGTGTTCGGGATTGTCGACGACCTCGGGGCCGGTGGCGGCGTAGGGGTCCAGCTCGGGGTCGAACTCGCCGAGCCGGAAGCGCAGTTCGAGCTGGCGGCGGACGGCGCGGGCCACGTCGGCCTCGTCGATCAGGCCGCGTTCCAGTGCCTCGCGCAGCCGGCCGACCACGGTGTCGCTGTCCTCGCCGTGGTCGGTGAAGCTGTCGATGCCGGCCTTGAGCGCGGCCGCGTGCGACTCGGCGTGGTCGTCGAAGTAGTGCTCCGGGTCGACCAGGTTGGAGGGGGCCTCGGCGTCGCTGACCACGAACAGCTCGTGGCCGGTCGGTTCGGCCCAGCGGCGCAGCTCCGCCTCGATCAGCGGACTGACGTGGCAGGGGCGGCCGTTGACCAGGTTGTAGGCGGCCATCGCGCCGGTCGCGGCGCCGGCGGCGACGACGGGGCGGAAGGCGGCCAGGTCGTACTCCTGGAGTACGCGCGGGCGCACTCCGGAGGAGGTGGTGCAGCGGTCCTCCTCGTTGTTGTAGGCGAGGAAGTGCTTGAGCACGGGGGCGGTGCGCAGGTAGGTCGGGTGGTCGCCGGACAGTCCCCGGCAGAACGCCTCGCCGACCCGCGCGGTGTGCACCGGGTCCTCGGAGTAGGCCTCCTCGTTGCGCCCCCAGCGCGGGTCGCGCAGCAGGTTGAGCACGGGGGCCCAGGCCTGCAGGGAGTTGGGCCCGCGCTCGGGGCTGCCGATCGCGGGCGGGCGGTGGTAGTGGAAGGCCCGCAGCTCGGTGGAGACCGCCTCCGCGACCCGGTGCACCAGGTCCTCGTCCCAGCTGGCGCCGAGGCCGACGGCCTGCGGGAAGACCGTCGCCACGCCGAGCCAGGAGACGCCGTGCAGGCCCTCGCTGCCGGTACGGAACGGGCCGACACCCAGGCGCGGTACGGCCGGCGCGTACTGGTGCAGCATCGCGATCCGCTCGTCGAGCGTGAGCCGGTGGAGCAGGTCGTCGACACGCTTGCGCAGGGCGAGTGCGGGATTGCGGAAGGCGGGCAGGTCGGCTGCGGGCGCCGGCACGGAACTCACGTGGAATACCCCTCGGGCTGACTGGGCTCGATGGTCACTAGTCGAAGCGCATCGACGCTGACACGACCCAAGGAAACTGTCAACTACCCCGGAAACAATGGATTTTGCTTTTGTTCAGGCTCTTGCCCAATTGGAAACGCGTGGTTAGTCTCGCCGAAACATTCAAGCGCTTCGACGCTTCGCCGCTTCGACGCTTCGACGGAGAGGGGCCACGCCGCCATGAGATCCGGGTTGAACCGCAGGAGCTTCCTGAGCACAGCCGCCACCGTCGCGGGAGCCGCCGCGACGGCACCCCTGCTGTCCGCCTGCGGTGGTGGATCGGGCAAGAAGGGCACGGCGAACACCAAGGACGGCCTGAAGGCCGCCCTGCCGACCCACGTGCCGAGCAGCACCGCGGTCAAGCCCGACATAGCCTCCGTACCGGGCGGCCCCGACGCCGCGACCGACCCCGCCTACCTCTCCTACCCCGTCAACCCGCCCTCCGGCGTCTCCGGCGTCCCCGGCAAGGGCGGCAGCTACACGGCGGTCACCCCGCTGTGGGGCACCAACCCGCCGGTCGACAACTCGTTCTACCAGGCGATGACCAAGGCCCTCGGGTGCGAGCTGTCCGTCAAACCGGCGGACGGCAACCACTACGACACCATCGTCCCGACGATGACCGCCGCCAAGAAGCTGCCGGACTGGATCTGCCTGCCGAGCTGGTGGAGCCCCAACTTCAACACCGGCGAGCTCGCCAACACCCAGCTCGCGGACCTGACCTCGTACCTGTCCGGCGACAACATCAGGAAGTACCCGAACCTGGCCGCCCTGCCCACCGGCGCCTGGCAGATCGGGGCCTGGGGCGACAAGCTCTACGGCATCCCCTCCTTCTCCAGCAACTTCTCCATCGCGGGGGTGATCTACCACCGCCGGGACATCCTCGAAGCCCGGGGCATCAGCGCCGAGGACGTCAAGTCCGCCGCCGACCTGGCGAACCTCGGCAAGGAACTGACCGACGCCAAGCGGGGCGTGTGGGCCTTCGAGGACGTGTTCACCTACTTCTTCACGGCCTTCGGTTGCCCGCAGAAGTGGAAGATCGACAACGGCAGGCTGGTCCACCTCTTCGAGACCCCGGAGTTCCTGGAGGCCGTCGACTGGCACGCGAAGCTGACCGCCGCCGGCTACGTGCACCCGGACGCGCTCGCGGGCGACAGCAAGAGCGGCAGCCGCTTCTACAGCGGGAAGGCGCTGATCGGCGGCGGCGGGCCGGGCGCCTGGAACCTGGCCGACCACCAGGCCGGCACCGCCGCGGACCCGAACTACCGGCGCGGCGCCTTCAACACCTTCGCCGCCGACGGCAAGGGCAAGCCCGTGCTCTACATGGGCTCCGCCACGGGGATCCTGAGCTACCTCAACGCCGACCTGAAGCCCGCCCAGATCGAGGAACTGCTCTCGGTCGCGAACTACCTCGCCGCCCCCTACGGCACCGCCGAGTTCACCCTGATCAACTACGGCGTCGAGGGTGTCCACCACAACCGCGTGAACGGGGTGCCGACCTTCACCGACGAGGGCCAGAAGTGCGTCCAGGCGCAGACCTACCCGTTCCTGGCCGCCCCCGCCGCCGTGGTCAGCAACCCGGGCGCCGACCTGGTCACCAAGGACTACTCGGCCTGGCAGGCCGCCAACGTCCAGGCCCTCACCAAGCCGCCCTTCTGGGGCATGAACTACACCATGCCGCAGGCCATCGCCACGGCCGAGGCCGCACAGAGCGTCAACGACATCGTCCGGGACTGCTACCGCGGCAAGAAGAAGCTCTCCGAACTGCAGGACGTCATCGCCAGCTGGCGAAACGGCCCCGGGGACCGGCTCAAGAAGTGGATGACCGAGAACGTCATCGACAAGTACGGCACCGGTCAGTGAGGACCACGCGGACGGAACGCCCCGCCAAGCCGAAGCGGCTCGACTGGCGGATCAGGCTGCGGCGCGACAAGTCCCTCCTGCTGATGACCGTCCCCGCGGTCGTCCTGCTCCTGGTGTTCAACTACGTGCCGCTGTTCGGCATCATCACCGCCTTCCAGGAGTACGACCCGCTGGTCGGGGTCTGGCACAGCGAATGGGTCGGGTTCGACCAGTTCCAGCAGCTGTTCGGCGACCCGGCGTTCTGGGCCTCGCTGCAGAACACGATCTACCTCAGCTTCGTCCAGCTGATCCTCTTCTTCCCGATCCCCATCGCCCTGGCCCTGCTGCTCGACTCGGTGGTCAGCGAGCGGATCCGCAACTTCTTCCAGTCCGTGGTCTACCTGCCGCACTTCTTCTCCTGGGTGCTGGCGATCACGATCTTCCAGCAGATGCTCGGCGGCGCCGGCGTGCTCAACCAGTTCCTGCGCCAGCACTCCGTCGCCACCTGGGACATCATGACCAACCCGGACACCTTCGCCCTGCTGGTCACCTCCCAGGCGGTCTGGAAGGAGGCGGGCTGGGGGATCATCGTCTTCCTCGCGGCGCTGAGCGCGATCAACAGCGAACTGTACGAGGCCGCGGCCGCCGACGGCGCCGGGCGGCTGCGGCGGATGTGGCACATCACGCTGCCGGGCCTGCGCGGGGTGATCGTGCTGATGCTGGTCCTGCGGCTCGGCAACGCCCTGTCGGTCGGGTTCGAGCAGTTCCTGATCCAGCGCGACGCCGTCGGCCACGAGGCCGCGGACGTCCTGGACACCTTCTCCTTCTACTACGGCGTCGCCACCGGCGGCTACAGCTACGGCACGGCGGCCGGGCTCTTCAAGAGCGTGGTCTCGCTGCTGCTCATCTGGGGCGCCAACAAGCTGGCGCACGCCTTCGGCGAGGACGGGCTGTATCGCACATGACCAACGCACTCACCATCGGTTCGCGGGGCGAGAAGTCCCGCACGGCACCGTCGGCGGCCGCCCGCCGCAGGGCCCGCTCCAACCGCCCGTCCTGGGACGAGCCGCCGACCGCGGTCGGCCAGGCCGCCAAGGGCCTCACCCTCGGCGGGATGCTCGCCGTCATCCTGGTCCCGCTCTGGATCATCGTGCTGACCAGCTTCTCCACCCCCGGCGCCGTCAACCGGGCCGGCGGCCTGGTGATCTGGCCGGACGGCCTGACCACCGGGACGTACCGCCAGATGCTCAGCGACCCGACGGTCCTCACCGCCCTGTTCGTGAGCCTCGGCATCACCGTGGTGGGCACCGCCGTGTCCATGGTCGTCTCGGTCCTGTGCGCCTACGGCCTCTCCCGGCCCCGCTCGCTCGGCCACCGCTTCGTCCTCATGCTGCTGATCATCACGATGTTCGTCGGGGGCGGCCTGATCCCGAGCTTCCTGGTGGTCACCGGGCTCGGCGGCTACGGCCAGTGGTGGGCGCTGATCCTGCCCGGCGCGGTCTCCGTCTTCAACATCCTGGTCCTGCGCTCCTTCTACCAGGACACCTCCTCCGAACTCATCGACGCGGCCCGGATGGACGGCGCCGGGGACTGGCGGATCCTGTGGTCCGTCGTCCTGCCCACCTCCCGCGCCGTCACCGCCGTCACCGCGCTCTTCTACGCGGTGGGCTACTGGAACTCGTTCTTCAACGTCATGCTCTACATGCCGACGGACAGTCAGAAATGGCCGCTGCAGTACGTGTTGCTCACCTACGTCAACCGCGGCAACGGCCTGCCCGGCTCGGTCAACGCCGGCTTCGGGAACGACCACGCGCAGACCGCACCGCTCGCCCTGCAGATGGCGGTCGTGGTCCTCACCCTGGTACCACTGATGATCGTGTACCCGTTCGTGCAGAAGCACCTGCGTGCCGGTGTCCTCACCGGCGCGATCAAGGGCTGAGCCGTCCGACCGGGACCACTCCTCCACCGGAAGCGACACGAAGGAAGCAGAGCGATGGTGACACTCGCCGATGTGGCCAGGCACGCCGGCGTCTCGTCGAGCACGGTCAGCTACGCCCTCAGCGGCAAGCGCCCGATCTCCGACGAGACGAGGATCCGCGTCGAACGGGCCATCACGGACCTGGGTTACCACCCCAACGCGGGGGCCCGGGCCCTGGCCGGCAAGCGTTCGCACATCATCGCCCTGGTGGTTCCGCTCCGCCCCGAGGTGCACGTGCCCACGATGATGGAGATCGCCATCGCGGTCACCGTGGCCGCCCGCGCACACGGCTACGACGTCCTGCTGCTCACCAACGACGAAGGACCCGAGGGTGTCCGCCGGGTCGCCGCCACCGGGCTCGCCGACGGAGTCATCCTCATGGACGTCCGGCTCGACGACGACCGCATCCCGGTCCTGCGGGCCGAGGAGATCCCGGCCGCCCTCATCGGCCTGCCCGACGACCCGGCCGGGCTCTCCTGCGTCGACCACGACTTCGCCACCGCCGGCGCCCTGTGCGCCGACCACCTCGCCGACCTCGGCCACCGCGACATCGCCTTCATCGGCTACAGCAGCGGCGTCTACCGGCGGCACGCCGGATACGCCGAGCGCACCCTGAACGGCTTCCGCGCCCGTGCCGAGCGGCGCGGCCTGCGCTTCCTCCACCGACCCTGTGAGGGCACCTACGAGAGCACCGCGGGCACCCTGGCCCGCATCCTCGCGGACCGCCCGGACACCACCGGGTTCGTCGTCCAGAACGAGGCCGCGATCGGCCCGCTGCTCAGCCTCCTGCGCGCCAGCGGGCGGACCGTGCCGGAGGACGCCTCCGTCATCGCCATCTGCCCCGACCCGCTGGCCGAGCAGCACGCACCCCGGCTCACCTCGGTGACCAGTCCGAAGAAGGACCTCGGGCAGGTCGCCGTCGACCAGGTCATGGCGAGGATCGCCGCGACGACCGCGGGCGACGAGGTGGCGGAGCAACTCGTCCTGATGCCACCGGAGCTGGTCGTCCGAGAAAGCACCGCACCGGCCCCGCACCACAGTTGACCCCCTTACCGAAGGACACTTCCGCCATGGACATACGCCGGCTCACCGACCGCCTCGGCGGCCTCGCCTTCGGCGGCGACTACAGCCCCGAACAGTGGGACGCGGAGGTGTGGAAGCAGGACGACGAGCTGATGCGCCGGGCACGCGTCAACCTCGCCACCGTCGGCGTCTTCTCCTGGGCCCTGATGGAGCCCGAGGAGGGCCGCTACGACTTCGGCTGGCTCGACGCCCACCTCGACCGCCTCCACGCGGCCGGCGTCGCCGTCGACCTCGCCACCCCCACCGCCTCCCCGCCGCCCTGGTTCACCCTGGCCCACCCGGACGCCCTGCCCGTCGGCCGCGACGGCACCGGGCTCACCCACGGCAGCCGGGACACCTACTGCCTCACCGCCCCCGCCTACCGCCGGGCCGCCCGCCGCATCGCCGCCGCCCTCGCCGAACGCTACGGCGACCACCCCGCGCTCGCCCTGTGGCACGTGCACAACGAGTACGTCACCCTCTGCTGGTGCGACCACACCGCCGCCGCCTTCCGGGTCTGGCTGCGGGCCCGCCACGGCTCCCTGGACGCCCTCAACGAGGCCTGGGGGACGGCCTTCTGGAGCCAGCGCTACACCTCCTGGGAGCAGGTCCTGCCGCCCCGGACGAGCCAGTGGCACCGCAATCCCGGCCAGGCCCTGGACTACAGCCGCTTCTGGTCCGACGAGGCCCTCGCCGCCTACCGCGAGCAGCGCGACGCGATCCGCGCCCACAGCGACCGCCCGGTGACCACCAACCTCATGATGCCCGGCTACCAGAACCTCGACCTGTGGGCCCTCGGCCGCGAGGTCGACGTGGTCTCCGTCAACCACTACCCCGACGCCCCAGGCGTCGACGCGGCCGCCCACGCCGCCTACGACGCCGACCGGGCCCGCTCCTTCGCCGGCGGCGCCCCCTGGCTGCTGATGGAATCGGGCACCAACACCGTCTACGCCGGCGACCGCACCCTCGCCAAGGAGCCGGGGGACGTCCTGCGCCACTCGCTCGCCCACATCGCCCGCGGTTCGGAGGGCGCGCTGTTCTTCCAGTGGCGCCAGTCCCGGGCCGGGGCCGAGACCTGGCACTCGGCGATGGTCCCGCACGCCGGGCCGGACAGCCGCACCTTCCGCGAGGTCACGGCAACCGGGGAGGCGGTCGCGCGGCTCGGCGAACTCGCCGGCTCCACCGTCCGGGCCGAGGTCGCCGTGCTGCACGACTCCGCCGCCTGGTGGGCGATGAACGTCGACGGCCTCCCGTCCTCCGAGCTCGACTACCCCACCGCGCTGCGCCGCGCCCACCGGGCGCTGTGGGACGCGGGCCGGACGGTCGACTTCGCCCACCCCGAGCACGACCTGAGCCGCTACCGGGTGGTCATCGCCCCGGCCCTGTTCCTGCTCACCGACGCGGGCGCCGAGAACCTGCGCCGCTACGTCGCCGACGGCGGCACCCTGCTCGTCCAGCACTTCACCGGCATCGTCGACGAGCACCTGCACGCCCGGCTCGGCGGCTACCCGGCCGCACCCCTGCGCGAGGCGCTCGGGATCCGGGTCGAGGAGCACCGCCCGCTGCGCCAGAGCGAGCGGATCGCGCTCACCGACGGCTCGACGGCCACCTCCTGGAGCGAGTCCCTGCGCACCGAGGGCGCCGAGACGGTCGCGGCCTACACCCACGGCATGCTGACCGGCAGCCCGGCGCTCACCCGGCACGGCTTCGGATCCGGACACGGTTGGTACCTCTCCACCCGCCTCGACGACGCCGCCTACGCCGTGCTGGTGGGGCGGTTGCTCACGGAGGCGGGCGTCACCCCGGACCTGCCCGGCCTGCCGGCCGGCGTCGAGGTCGTCACCCGCCACGCGCCGGACGGCCGGAGCTGGCAGCTGCTGATCAACCACGGCTCCGAGGCCGCACCGCTCCCCCAGCCGGCCCACGACCTGCTCACGGACGCCCCCCTGAGCCGGCTGCCCGCCGGCGGCTGCGCCGTCCTGCGCGCTTTGTGAACGCTCACAACCTGGTGAACGCTCACTGAGTCCTCCCCGCACGACCGAGGAAGGCCGCCATGACCGACCCGCACGAGACGATCCGCTGGGGCCACCGGGCCCTGGAGCTGGAGATCACCCTCGGCGAGCACGGCACCCCCCGCCTGGTCCGCATCGGCACACCCGGCGAGGACGTCGCCGGCCCGCGCCCCGGCGCTCCGCTGCCTCTGGTGGAGGTGACGACGGCAGCCCACGGCCGCCACTGGTCGGGCCGGCACCTCGTCGACACCGCGCTCGGCGCGCAGCTGCGCCACCGCTCCCACCGCTCGACCCGCGACGGCGAGTGGCACGTGCTCACCGTCGAGCTCCACGACCCGCAGACCGGCCTGACCGCCGAGGCGGTCTACCGGTCGCTGGACGGCCTGCCGGTACTGCGCAGCGAGGTGCTGCTGCGCAACGAAGGGACGCGGACCCTGCACCTGGAGTCGGTCGGCTCGTTCGTGACCGGTTGCCTCGCCGGGGGCGCCCCCGAGGCCTTGGAAAGCGCGGACCTGCTCTGGGCGGAGAACGACTGGTTCGCCGAATTCCGGTGGCAGCGCGGACCGCTGCGGGCGTCCTCACCCGCCCGCGGCGGCCGCTTCCACCTCCGCGCCGGCCGCAGCGCCCACGTCGTGGCCGGACAGGGGGCGTGGTCCAGTTGCGGCCACCTGCCGATGGGCGGCCTGACGGACCGGGGGTCCGGCCGCACCTGGCTGTGGCAGATCGAGCACAACGGCGGGGGCTGGCGCTGGGAGTGCGGCGTGCGCGACGACTCGGCGTACGTGGCGCTCCACGGCCCGAACGACGCCGCCCACGGCTGGCGCCACCCATTGGAGCCGGGGGCCGGGTTCCGCACCGTGCCGGTGGCCCTCGCGTTCGCCGCGGACGGCGGCCCGGACAGGGCGTTCGCCGCCCTCACCCGCTACCGCCGGGCCACGCGCCGCCCGCACCCCGACCACCACCGCCTGCCCGTCGTGTTCAACGACTACATGAACTGCCTGATGGGCGACCCCACCACCGCCAGGCTGCTGCCCCTGGTCGACGCCGCCGCCGACGCCGGTGCGGAGTACTTCGTCATCGACGCCGGCTGGTACGCCGACGAGAGCGAGAACTGGTGGGAGACCGTCGGCGCGTGGGAGCCCTCCGGCTCCCGCTTCCCCGGGCCGGACGGCATCCACGAGGTCCTGGCCCGCATCCGGGAGCGGGGAATGCTCCCCGGCCTGTGGCTGGAGCCGGAGGCGGTCGGGGCCGCCGGTCCCGTCGCCGACTCCCTGCCGCAGGAGGCGTTCTTCCGCCGCGACGGGCAGCGCGTCCAGGAGAGCGGCCACTACCACCTGGACCTGCGCCACCCGGCCGCCCGGGCACACCTGGACGGCGTGGTGGACCGCCTGGTCGGCGAGTGGGGCGTGGGCTACCTCAAGCTCGACCACAACACCGACCCCGGATCCGGCACCAGCGCCCACCCCGGCGAGGCCCCGGCCGCAGGCCTGCTGGGCCACAACCGGGCCCAGCTCGCCTGGCTGGACGGCATCCTGGACCGTCATCCGGAGCTGGTGATCGAGAACTGCGCCTCCGGCGGCATGCGCACGGACCACGCCCTGCTCTCCCGGCTCCAGCTGCAGTCCACCAGCGACCAGCAGGACCTCCTCCTGTACCCGCCCATCGCGGCGGCGGCCCCGACAGCCGTCACACCCGAACAGGGCGCCGTGTGGGCGTACCCACAGCCCGGGGACACCCTCGACGAAGTCGCCCTGACCATGGCCAACGCGCTCCTCGGCCGCGTCCACCTCTCCGGCCGGCTCACCGAACTCGAGCCCGAGGCCCGCGACTTGGTCCACGAGGCGGTGACCGTTCACAAGTCCGTCCGCGCCGACCTGCCGCACGCGCTGCCGGCCTGGCCGCTCGGCCTCCCCGGGTGGGAGGACGCGTGGATCGCCCTGGCGCTGCACACCCCGACCACCACCTACCTCACCGTCTGGCGGCGCCACGGCGAGGACTCCGTCAGGGAACTCGACCTGCCCCACCTGCTCGGCGCCGAGGTCCGCACCGAGGTGCTCTACCCGGCTGCCGGCCGGGCCACCACCACCTGGCACCCGGACACCGCTCACCTCACCGTGACGCTGCCGACGGCACCGTCCGCCGCCCTGCTGCGCCTCACCAGGAGCCCCGCCGAAGGGAGTTGACCATGCACCCCGCGACCGCGCGCGCCCCACCGCGCCGGCCCGCATCCCGAACGGAGCACGCTTCGCGTCCGGGCCCGACACCGTGCAGCCGCACCGGGCCCCACCGTCCAGAACGCGGGAGTTCGATCCCCCACCCGAACACCACGCACCCCCACCCCTGGAGGGACGCAGTGACATCACCCAGGCAGTCCTGTCATGAACGCGTCATAGCTGCCGCGGCGGCCCTGCCGCTCGCGGTCACCGGCGTGATCGCCGCCGTCGCGCCGCCCGCGGCCGCCGCGAGCACCGTGTCGGTGTCCGTGGACGCCGCCCTGCAGCTCGCCACCGTCCCCGACACCGGCATCGGCATCGGCATCGGCATCAACACCGCCGTCTTCGACCCCGCCATGAACGACTCCGCCACGCCCGGCCTGCTCCGCGACGCCGGCATCGGCGCCGTCCGCTACCCCGGCGGCAGCCACTCCGACGTCTACCACTGGCAGACCGGCACCGCCTCCGGCGGTGCGTACGTCGCCCCCGACACCGGCTTCGACGCCTTCATGGGCACCGTGCACGCCGCCGGAGCACAGCCGATCATCACCGTGAACTACGGCTCCGGCACCCCCCAGGAGGCCGCCGACTGGGTCCGGTACGCCAACCTCACCAAGGGCTTCGGCATCAAGTACTGGGAGGTCGGCAACGAGGTCTACGGCAACGGCGAGTACAGCAACGGCACCGGCTGGGAGTACGACACCCACAGCAGCAAGAGCGCCATGACCTACGCGACCAACCCGGTCCAGTACGTCGACGCGATGAAGGCGGTCGACCCGGGCATCAAGGTCGGCGCCGTGCTGACCACCCCCGGCGGCTGGCCGGAAGGCGTCGTCGGCCCGGGCGACACCATGGACTGGAACCACACGGTCCTGTCGATCGCCGGCTCCAAAGTCGACTTCGTGATCGTTCACACCAGCTGCCGGGTCGTCTACAACAAGAACGAGTGGCCGGGCGGCGTGATCGGCACCGTCACCGTCGTCAACAACGGCCTCGGTCAGGTCAACGGCTGGGACCTCGGTTTCAACTTCGCCGGCGACAACGCGATCACCAGCAGCTGGAACGCCACGGTGAAGCAGAGCGGCCCCGGCATCAACGCCGGGAACGTGTCCTACAACGCCGCCGTCCCCCAGGGCGGAAGCGTCCAGTGGGGCTTCAAGGCCACCTGGTCCGGCAGTGACGCCAACCCCTCCGCCTTCTGGTTCAACGGCGCCTCCTGCGCGATCGGCTGAACCCGATGAGCCGGTGGTGCCCCGGGCTCCCCGGGGCCCGGGGCAGCACCCCCGAACTCGAACCGCCTCCTCACGAATCAGGACCCGACCGCGTGTCAGACCAGCACCAGCCCTCCGGCACCGTCCCCAACCCGGTGGTCCCCGGCTTCCACCCCGACCCCAGTGTCTGCCGCGTGGGCGACGACTACTACCTCGTGTGCTCCAGCTTCGAGTACTTCCCCGGCATCCCGGTCTTCCACAGCCGCGACCTGGTGAACTGGGCCCGGATCGGCAACGCCCTGGACCGGCCGAGCCAGCTGCGCCTCCCGATCGACACACCGTCCTCCGGCGGGATCTACGCGCCGACGCTGCGCCACCACGACGGGCGCTTCTGGCTGATCGTCACCAACGTCGACGACGGCGGCAACATGCTCTTCACCGCCACCGACCCGGCCGGCCCGTGGTCCGACCCGGTCCGGCTGCCCGGGGTCCCCGGGATCGACCCGGACCTCACCTGGGACGAGGACGGCACCTGCTGGTGCACCGTGGCCGGCGTGTCCCAGGTCCGCATCGACCCGACGACCGGCGAGACCCTCGGCGAGCAGCGGCGCATCTGGTCCGGCGCGCCCGGGGCCAAGGCCCCCGAGGCCCCGCACCTGTACCGGATCGGCGAGTACTGGTACCTGATGATCGCCGAGGGCGGCACCGAGCGCGGCCACGCCGTCTCCATCGCCCGCGGCGACTCGCCCTCCGGCCCGTTCGCGCCGTGTCCGGACAACCCGGTGCTGACCCACCGCGGCATCGACAGTCCCATCCAGAACACCGGGCACGCCGACCTCGTCCAGGCGCCCGACGGCTCCTGGTGGATGGTGCTGCTCGCCGTCCGGCCGCGCGGCGGCACCCCCGGCTGGTCCGTGCTCGGCCGGGAAACCTTCCTCGCCCCGGTGGAATGGGTGGACGGCTGGCCGGTCGTCGGCCGGGTCACGCCCGAACTGCCCACCCCCGTCTGGCCGCTGCACCCCGCGCCCGCCGTTCCGGCCCGGGACGACTTCGACCAGGCCGACCTGCACCCGCAGTGGATCTCGGTGCGCCGGCGCCCGGAGCACCTGTGCACCACGAAGGAACGTTCCGGCTGGCTGACCCTGCGCGCCGCCGGCGCCTCGCTGGACGAGAACGACGCGGTCTTCGTGGGCCGGCGCCAGCAGCACCTCGCCTGCCGGGCCCGCACCCTGATCGACCCCGCGGCGGGCCGCGGCGGCCTCGCCGTCCGCCTGGACGAGGAGCACCACTACGAGATCGAGGCGGCCGACGGCGAGGTGCGGGTCTTCGCCCAAATCGGCGCGCTGCGCAGCGAGGTCGCCGCCCGGCCCGTGCCCGTCGGAACCGTGGTGCTCGGTGTCGAGATCACGCCCGCGCCCCCGCGCGGCGCACGGAGCGGGCCGGACGTCCTCTCCTTCGGCATCGAGGAACCCGACGGCACCTTCACCGCGCTCGCCGCCGTCGACGGGCGCTACCTGTCCACCGAGGTGGCCGGTGGCTTCACCGGCCGGGTCATCGGCATGTACGCCGCGGCCGGCACCGTCCACTTCGACCGGTTCGACTACGAGCCGCTCCGCCTTCCCTGACCACCCGTCAGGGGCTCCCCCACCCCGTTCACCCCGAAGGGACACTCCGTGAACGACGCACACCAGACCGCACCCACCCGCAACCGCCGCCTCCACCGCACGGCCGGACTCCTGGTGGCCCTGGTCACCACCGGCGCCCTCTGCGGCGGCACGGCGATCGCCGCGCCCGCCGACCAGCCCCGGTCGGCGGCCGAGGCGGCGGGGGTCAGGGTCCCGCAGGACCCGATGGCCGCCGTCGCCCGGATGCAGCCCAGCTGGAACCTCGGCAACACCCTCGACGCGATCCCCGGCGAAACCTCCTGGGGCAACCCGGCCGCCACCAAGGCGCTGTTCGACCGCCTCAGGTCCGAGGGCTTCCGCAGCGTCCGGATCCCGGTCAGCTGGTTCCCGCACCAGTCCGAGACCGCGCCCTACACCATCGACCCGGTGTGGATGAACCGGGTCAAGCAGGTGGTCGACTGGGCCCTGGCGGACGGCCTCTACGTCGAGATCAACGTCCACCACGACTCGTGGAACTGGATCCTGAACATGTCCACCGACCACGACAACGTCGTGGCCCGGTTCGACTCCACCTGGCAGCAGATCGCCACCGTCTTCAAGGACGAGCCGCGCACGCTGCTCATGGAGAGCATCAACGAGCCGCAGTTCGCCAACGCGACCGACGCCCAGAAGACCCGGTACCTGCGGGAACTCAACACCTCGTTCCACGACATCGTGCGCAACTCCGGCGGCGGCAACAAGGACCGTCTGCTCGTCCTGCCCACGGAGGTCACCAACTCCGCCCAGAACCTGCTCGACGACCTGTCCACCACGATGGCCTCGCTGCACGACCGCAACCTGGTCGCCACCGTGCACTACTACAGCTGGTACCCGTTCAGCGTGAACATCGCCAACGGGACCACCTACGACACCGCCAGCCAGAAGGACCTGACCGACGGCTTCACCCGGGTGCACGACACCTTCATCGCCAAGGGCATCCCCGTCTACGTCGGCGAGTACGGCCTGCTGAGCGAGCCCACCTCCGGCGTGGTCGAGCGCGGCGAGATGCTCAAGTACTACGAGCACTTCAACTCCATGGCCCGGGCCTACGGCATCACCACCGCGCTCTGGGACGACGCCAACTACCTGAACCGCACCACCCTCCAGTGGCGGGACCCGGCCCTGATGGACCTGGTCAAGTCGTCCTGGACCACCCGCTCGGGCACCGCCTCCACCGACAACGTCTTCCTGCCGGCCTCCGGCCCCATCACCGCGCAGACCATCACCCTGAACCGCAACGGCCTCTGGTTCGCCGGGCTCTGGCAGGGCGACCGCCCGCTCATCCCCGGCACGGACTACACCCTCGACGGCGACCGGCTCACCCTGACCGCCGACGCCCTCACCCGGCTCGCCGGTGACCGCGCCCGCGGTGTGAACGCGAACATCCAGGTCCGCTACTCCAACGGCGTCCCCTGGCAGCTCAACATCCGCTCCTACGACAAGCCGGCCATGTCCGACGCCACCGGAACCGCCGACACACTGGTCATCCCCACCCGGTTCAACGGTGACCTGATGGCCAACCTGCAGTCCACCTACGCCGACGGCACCGCCGCCGGCCCGGCGTCCTGGACCACCTACCCGGCGTTCGGCAACTTCGGCCCCGACTACGGCGCCGACACCACCACCGTGAACGGCGACTTCCTCAAGTCCCTCAAGGACGGCGCCCAGGCGACCCTCGTCTTCCGCTTCTGGAGCGGCGACACCGTCACCTACCACCTGACCAGGTCCGGCGACACCGTGACCGGCACCGCCTCCTGACCCCAGTCCTCCCGGCCCCGGCCGCCTCCGGGCGGCCGGGGCTCCCACACGTCCCGAGGTGCATCCATGGCCCCGCTGCCCCCGCGCGTGCTGTTCGGCGCCGCCTACTACCACGAGTACCAGCCGTACGAACGGCTCAAGGCGGACCTCGACCTGATGGCGGAAGCGAAGTTCACCGTCATCCGGGTCGGCGAGTCCGTCTGGTCCACCTGGGAACCGGAGAACGGACGGTTCGACCTCAACTGGCTGACCCCCGTCCTCGACGGCGCCCACGAGCGCGGCATCGCGGTCGTCCTGGGCACCCCCACCTACGCCGTGCCGCCGTGGCTGGCCCGGCAGTACCCGGAGATCGTCGGCGACCGGGCCACGGGGCAGCGCACGGGCTGGGGCGGCCGCCAGGAGGCCGACTTCTCCCACCCGGCCTTCCGCCACCACGCCGAACGCGTCACCCGGGCGATCCTCGGCCGCCACGCCGCACACCCGGCCGTCATCGGCTTCCAGGTCGACAACGAGCCCGGCCTGCGCCTGCCGCACAACGACGGCATCTTCCAGCGCTTCGTCGACCACCTGCGCCACACCTACGGCGACGTGGAGACCCTCAACCGGGAATGGGGCCTGGTCCACTGGTCGCACCGCCTCTCCACCTGGGCCGACCTGTGGCGGCCCGACGACAACCAGCAGCCCCAGTACGACGTCGCCTGGCGGGCGTTCCAGGCCCGCCGGACCACCGAGTTCATCGCCTGGCAGGCCGGGATCACCCGCGAGTACGCCCGCCCGGACCAGTTCGTCACCACCTGCCTCGCCTACAACCACCCCGCGATGGAGGACGACGAGATCACCGACGCCCTCGACGTCACCGCCGGCAACCCGTACTACGACATGCAGGACGCCCTCGCCCTGCCCGACCCCACCCCGGACGACCACGAGCAGCAGTGGAAGACCACCGGCGTGTGGGCGCTGTACCAGAGCGCCGACCGGATCTTCTCCTCCCGCCAGGAACCGTTCCTCGTCACCGAGACCAACGCCCAGGCCATCAGCGGCACCTCGGAGAACCGGCCGGCCTTCGACGGCCAGTGGCGGCAGGCCGCCTGGGCGCTGGTCTCCCGCGGTGCCCGGATGATCGAGTACTGGCACTGGCACACCCTGCACTTCGGCGCCGAGACCTACTGGGGCGGCATCCTCCCCCACAGCGGCAGGCCCGGCCGGGTCTACGCCGAACTCGCGCGGCTCGGAGCCGAGTTCGAGACCGCCGGACCGCTGGTCGCCGGGATCGAGCCCGACGCCGACATCGCGATGGTCTACTCGATGCCCAGCAAGTGGCTGATGCAGAAGTACCCACCGCTGGCGAAGCCGGACGGCAGCCCCGACCCGACCTCCTACCACCGCCTCTTCGACCCGTTCTACCGCGGTGCGTTCGAGGCCGGCCGCCAGGTGCGGATCCTGCACGCCCGACAGCTGCACGACGCCCGGGGCATGGGGGTCCCCCGGCCGGAGGCTGGGGGGAGTGCGGGCCTGGCACCCGGCGAGGCCGCGCGGCGCCACCCCGTGCTGATCGTCCCCGGGCTCTACCTCGCCGGGGACTCCCTGCTCGACTGGCTCGCCGCCTACGCCGAGGCCGGCGGCCACCTGGTGCTCGGCCCCCGCACCGGCTACGCCGACCACGAGGCCCGGGCCCGCCACGAGACCGCCCCGCCGCGCCTGGCGACCGCCGCGGGCGCCTGGTACGACGAGTTCGGCAACCTGGCCTCGGACCTCCCGCTGCGCACCGCCCCCGGCAGTCCGCTGGCGCTGCCGGCGGGCGCCACCGCGACCCGCTGGGTGGAGTGCCTCACGACCACCGACGCCACGGTACTGGCCGGCTACGAGCACCCCCACTTCGGCCGCTGGTCCGCCGTCACCACCCGCCGCCACGGCGAGGGCCGGGTGACCTGCGTCGGCACGGTGCCCGGACGCGACCTCGCCCGGGAGCTCGCCGTCTGGCTGGCTCCGGTTCCCGTCGGCGAGTGGCGCGACCTGCCGGCCTCCGTCACCGCGACGACCGGGACATCCCCCGACGGACGCCGCGTCCACGTCGTCCACAACTGGAGCTGGCAGCCCGCCGACGTCCGGGCGCCCGTGGAACTGACCGACGTCCTGGACGACACCGCGGTCGCGTCCGGAGGCTCGCTCTCCCTGAACGCGTGGGACGTACGGGTGTTCGTCGCCCGCTGTGAAAGGGGGCGGTGGGCTCCGCCGAGCCACCGCCCCCCTTTCACCCCCCCGACCGCACTCCTACTCGGTCAGGAAGCGGTAGACCGTCATCGAGCCGTACTCCTCCCCCGGACGCAGGACGGTGGAGGAGTACTCGGGCCGGTTGGGCGAGTCCGGGAAGTGCTGCGTCTCCAGCGCGATGCCCGCGTAAGCGGGGTACGGGCGACCGGAGCGGCCGGTCGGCGAGCCGTCGAAGTGGTTCCCGGTGTAGACCTGGTGCCCCGGCTCCATCGTGAAGCACTCGACGCGACGGCCGGTGGCCGGGTGGCTCAGCACGGCGGCCTTCGGCACGGGTGCTGCTCCATTGCGTTCGGTGCGGTGCGATGTGGAGAACGACGACGCCCGCCGTGCGGGCGGGCGTCGTCGGCACGGTGGTGGTGCGTCACATCCCCTGGGCCAGTCGGTGGTAGGCCTGGTTCCAGCGGATTTCCTTCGTGAACCGGCGGATGGACGTGTCCTCGTCGATCACCAGGAGCTCCACGCCCAGCATCTCGGCCAGGTCCTCCAGTTCCTCGGCGCCGAGCGCGCCGGAGAACACGGTGTGGTGCGGCGCTCCCGCCGTCAGCCACGCCTCGGCGGAGGTGTGGAGGTCGGGGCGCGGCTTCCAGACGGCGCGGGCCACGGGCAGGTTGGGCAGCGGCGCCGGCGGCTCGACGACATCGACGTCGTTCGCGACCAGCCGGAAGCGGTCGCCGAGGTCGGCGAGGCCGACCACCACCGCGGGGCCGGGCTCGGCGTCGAAGACCAGGCGGACCGGGTCCTCGCGGCCGCCGATGCCGAGCGGGTGGATCTCGCACGAAGGGGTGGCAGCCGCGATGCTCGGGCAGACCTCCAGCATGTGCGCCCCGAGGATCAGCTCGCGGCCGGGTTCCAGGTGGTAGGTGTAGTCCTCCATGAAGGAGGTGCCGCCGGCCAGGCCGGTGGCGGTCACCTTGAGGGTGCGCAGCAGCGTGGAGGTCTTCCAGTCGCCCTCGCCGCCGAAGCCGTAGCCGTCGGCCATCAGCCGCTGCACGGCCAGGCCGGGCAGCTGGCGCAGGCCGCCGAGGTCCTCGAAGTTGGTGGTGAAGGCTTTGAAGCCGCCCTCTTCCAGGAAACCCCGCAGGCCGAGTTCGATCCGCGCCGCGTAGCGCAGGGACTCGTGGCGCTCCCCGCCGGCCCGCAGCTCGGCCGCGAGGTGGTAGCTGTCCTCGTACTCCTTGACGAGCTCGGTGACGTCGGCGTCGGCCGTGGCGTCCACGGCGGCGACGAGGTCGTTGACGCCGTAGGTGTTGACGGAGACGCCGAAGCGGCGCTGGGCCTCGACCTTGTCGCCCTCGGTGACGGCGACGTCGCGCATGTTGTCGCCGAAGCGGGCGAGCTTCAGGCCGCGCAGTTCGGCGCGGCCTGCGGCGGCGCGCACCCAGGAGGCGATCCGGGAGGTCACGGAGGGGTCGGTGACGTGTCCGGCGACGGTCTTGCGGGCGACGCCGAGGCGGGACTGGATGTAGCCGAACTCGCGGTCGCCGTGGGCGGCCTGGTTCAGGTTCATGAAGTCCATGTCGATGGACTGCCAGGGGAGTTCGACGTTCGCCTGGGTGTGCAGGTGCAGCAGCGGCTTCTGCAGGGCGTCCAGACCGGCGATCCACATCTTCGCCGGGGAGAAGGTGTGCATCCAGGCGATCAGGCCGATGCACCGGTCCTCGGCGTTGGCCTCCAGACAGATGCGGCGGATCGCGGCGGCGTCGGTGAGGACGGGCTTCCAGACGACCTCGACCGGCACGGCCGAGGCGCGGTTCAGTGCTTCGGAGATGTGCTGGGACTGCTCCGCGACCTGCCGCAGCGTCTCCTCACCATAGAGGCCCTGACTGCCGGTCAGGAACCAGATCTCGCGTCCTGCGAGTGACGTCATGGTGGTGACTCCTTACCGGGCCTCGGGGTGCTGGCCGTAGACGTTCTGGTAGCGGAAATTGAGGCTGTCGATGTCCGCCTGGGCGATCGGCAGCGGCTCGCCGAGCTGCCGGGAGAGGTGGACGGTGCGGGCCACGTCCTCGCACATCACGGCGGCCTTGACGGCGGCCCTGGCGTCCTTGCCGATGGTGAAGACGCCGTGGTTCTGCATGAGGACGGCGGGCGAGCGGTGGCCCCTGAGGGTGTCCACGATGCCGCGGCCGATCGAGTCGTCGCCGATCAGGGCGAACGGTCCCACCGGGATCTCGGCACCGAACTCGTCGGCCATCGCGGTGAGGACGCAGGGCACGGCCTCGCCCCGGGCGGCCCATGCGCTGGCGAAGGTGGAGTGGGTGTGGACCACTCCACCGACCTCGGGCATGTGACGGTAGACGTAGGCGTGCGCCGCCGTGTCGGAGGAGGGCGAGTGGTCGCCCTCGACGACGTTGCCGTCCAGGTCGCACACGATCATGTTCTGCGCCGACAGGTCGTCGTAGGGGACACCGCTCGGTTTGATCACGAGCAGGTCCTCGCCGGGGATCCGGGCGGAGACGTTGCCCGCCGTCCAGACCACCAGGTCGTAGCGGACCAGTTCCTGGTGGAGATCGCTGACCTGCCGGCGGATGAGGTTGGTGGTCGCGTTCACAGGGCCTCGCTCGTCGGGGTGAGGGCGGCATCGCGGATGTCGCGCAGGCGGTGCAGGAGCTTGTCGGCGCCGAGGCCGAAGTGGTCGTGCAGGGCCCGGTACTCGGCGAAGAGCCGGTCGTAGACGTCGGCGGCGGCGTGGTCCGGCAGGTACGCCGCCGGACGCACCCGACCCATGGCGGCGGCCGCGGTCCGGACGTCGGGGTGGGCCCCGGCGGCGACGGCGGCGTGGATCGCCGAGCCGAGCGCCGGCCCCTGCTCCGACTCGGCGACCGACACCGGGCGGCGCAGCACGTCGGCGTAGATCTGCATGAGCAGTTCGTTCTTCTTGAGGCCGCCGGTGACGACGAACTCGGTGACGGGGACGCCGCCCCGCTCCAGGGCCTCGACGATGACGCGGGTGCCGAAGGCGGTGGCCTCCAGCAGGGCGCGGTAGATCTCCTCGGGCCGGGTGGCCAGGGTGAGTCCGGCGATCACGCCGGAGAGGTGGTGGTCGACCAGGGTGGAGCGGTTGCCGTTCATCCAGTCGAGCGCCACCAGGCCGTGGGCGCCGACGGGTTGGGCGGCGGCCTTGCGGGTGAGGAGCCGGTGCGCGTCCTCGCCGTTCCGCTCGGCCTCGGCCAGGTAGTCGGCGGGCAGGCCCTGGCGCAGCCACCAGGCGAAGATGTCTCCGACGGCGCTCTGGCCGGCTTCGTAGCCGTAGGAGCCGGCGATGATGCCGTCCTCGACGACGCCGCACATGCCGGGGACCTCGGCCAGCGCGGCGCCGTTGACGACGTGGCAGGTGGACGTGCCCATGATGGCGAGGAGCTGGCCGTTGTCGACGGCCCGGGCGGCGGGTGCGGCGACGTGGGCGTCGACGTTGCCCGCCGCCACCGCGATCCCCTCGGGCAGGCCGGTCCACTGCGCCGCCTGTGCGGTGAGGGATCCGACCCGGGAGCCGAGCGGGGAGAGCGGGAGCTCCAGGCGGGTGCGGGCGAAGTCGGCGAAGTCCGGGTGGAGTGCGGCGAGGTAGTCCTCGCTCGGGTAACTGCCGTCCTGGTGGATGCCCTTGTAGCCCGCGGTGCAGGTGTTGCGGCTCTCGGCGCCGGTGAGCTGCCAGACGATCCAGTCGGCTGCCTCGATCCAGCGGGCGCAGGCGGCGTAGACGGCCGGGTCCTCCTCCAGGACCTGCAGGGCCTTGGCGTACTGCCACTCGGCGGAGATCCGGCCGCCGTACCGGGAGATCCACTTCTCCCCGCGGGCGTGGGCCAGCGCGTTGATCCGGTCCGCCTGGCCCTGGGCGGCGTGGTGCTTCCAGAGTTTGGGCCAGGCGTGCGGGTACGGCGCCCAGTCGGGCGTCTCCGCCAGGGAGGTGCCGTCGGCGAGCACCGGGAGGACCGTGCAGGCGGTGAAGTCGGTGGCGATGCCGATGACGTCGACGGGGTCGATGCCGGCGTCGGCGAGCGCCGCCGGGACGGCGGTGCGCAGCACGTCGCGCCAGTCCGCGGGGTGCTGGAGCGCCCAGTCGGGCGGGAGCGGTCGTCCGGTGCCGGGCAGTTCGCGCTCGACGACGGCGTGCGGGTAGTCGTGGACGGCGGTGCCGACCTCTTCGCCGTCACGCACGCGGACCACCACGGCGCGGCCGGAGAGGGTGCCGAAGTCGACGCCGACGACGTATCCCTCCGAGTCCCGGGTGGCAGGAATCACGGTCACTTCCTCATCCTTCGTGCGGGAGGGCGGTGTTGTCGCCCGTCGCCGGTGCGGTCCGGTTCCGGGGCAGGGCGGACCGCACCGGCGACGGGTTCCGTTCCGCCGGCTCCGTCGGAGGAGGGGCGGAAGGTGGGCCGCCGGCGGACGGACGGAGGCGACGTCGTTGCCCGCCAGCGGAGTCTTTGGAGCGACTTTGTTAGCGCTCACAGAGATTGTTAGCGTTAACATATGTGCTGTCAAGGCAGGTTTCGTCAGCCGGACCGGACGTCGGCGAACGGCGGGGCCAACGACCGCCACCAGCCGGGCGCGCGACCGCGGCCGGAGGGCGCCGCCTACGTTCCGGCCACCGGATCACCGGTGCCCGATGGGGGCGACGCTGCGGCGCAGCACCATCTCCGGGGCGATCTGTACCTGGGTCTCGGCGGGCGCCACGCCCTCGAGTTCGCCGACGAGAAGTTCCAGGGCTCTGCGGCCGAGTTCGCCGAAGTCCTGCCGCACGGTGGTCAGCGGCGGGGTGAAGTAGGCGGCCTCCGGGATGTCGTCGAAGCCGACCACGCTGATGTCGTAGGGGACGGACCGGCCGGCCTCGTGCAGGGCGCGCAGCAGGCCGAGGGCCATGTGGTCGTTGGCGCAGAAGACAGCGGTGACGTCGCCCAGTCCGGCGATCCGCAGTCCGGCCTGGTAGCCCGAGCGGGCGCTCCAGTCGCCGCGCTCCACCTCCGGCACGGGGGCCCCGGCGGCCTGCAGCGTGAGCCGCCAGCCCTCCTCGCGGTCCTGGCTCTCCAGCCAGTTGGCCGGCCCGGCCACGTGGTGGACGGTGCGGTGGCCCAGGTCGAGCAGGTGCCCGGTGGCCTCGCCCGCACCGTAGCGGTTGCCCACCGACACCATGGGCACCTGGGTCTGGTTGCCCGAACCGACGGCGACGAGCGGCACGGAGCTGGAGAGCCGGGCCACCGCGCTGACGGCGGAGGTCTGCGGCGCGATCACGACGACGCCCTCAACCCCTTGGTCGCGCAGCCGGTCGACGGCCTCCTGGACCGAACGGCCGTCCAGGGAGCGCAGGCTGGTCACGCTCACGAAGTACCCGGCGCTCCGCGCGGCGCGCTCGATCCCGTCCAGCATCGACGCCGGGCCGTAGAGGGTCGAGTCGAAGCTCACCACGCCGAGGGTCTGCGAGCGGCGGGTGACCAGCGCGCGGGCGGCCGAGTTGGGGCGATAGTCCAGTTCCCGTATGGCCGCCAGCACCCGGTCCCGGGTGTCGGGCCGGACGTGCGGGGCGCCGTTGAGCACCCGGGACACCGTCTGGTGGGAGACCCCCGCCAGTTTGGCCACGTCCGCCATCACGGGCTGGCGCTGTTCCGTCCCGGCGCTGTCGGTTCCCACTCGCAGTCCCCTCCTCGGCTGGAACCACAGTACGCGACCAGGTCCAGGCCAATCCGTCACCCTCGGTTCAACAGGCGGCTTCCCTTCATACCAGTCCTTCGGGTCGCCGACATGTGCCGATAGTGCCAAGTTAGCGCTCACAGCTCCCACGCGGGGGACCTTGCCGGATCATGGTCCCGTGGATTACGGAGGCGGAAGCAACTCGTGAGCGTTTGCACACGCATCGCGATCAGGCCGGGCGGATCGGACCGACATGCCGCGCATCCCCCTGCCCTGGCGACAGCGGTGCACCCTCGTCGCACTCACGCGGACGATCCCGTGCAGAACTCGATCATCTACCCACGGTACGCCTGCGAGCCAGTGCCCGATCCGCCTCGGGCAACGCGTCGGCGACCAGGAGTCGCGGCAGCAGGTCCGGTTCGAGTGTCATGGCACGGAAAACGACGTCGACGGTCACGTCATGGTCGGGCCGGTGCACGATCTCGACGGGGTCGCCGGCCCGGATGTCCCCGGGCTCGATCACTCGTAGGTAGGCGCCCGGCACCGCGGCCCGGGTGAAACGCGAGATCCAGCCCTCTCGCTGCAACCACCCCTGGAAGGTCGCACACGGGATCCGGGCGCACGACACCTCCAGGACCACGTCCGCCCCGATGCGCCAGCGCTCACCGATCAGGGCACCGTTGACGTCGAGGCCGACGGTCGTGAGGTTCTCCCCGAAGACGCCGTTGGCGAGCCGCCTCCCGAGCTCGGTCTCCCAACGGTCGAGATCCTCGCGGGCGTAGGCATAGACGGCCTGGTCGGAACCGCCGTGGTTCTTCACGTCGTAGACGCGGTCGCCCGCGAGACCGACCGCACCGGTGCCCTTCGGGCCCGGGGACGTGACCCTGACGGGACCGTCGACCGGCTGCTTGTCGATGCCCGTGGCGCTGAGGCCCTTCCAGGGGTTGGGACGGGGCCTGCCTACGTTGACGGAGAGCAGTTTCATGCCGGCGACTGTACGAATCCTCGCACGCCCGGGGCGACCGATTTCCCAGCCGCGTCTCGAAATCGACCTTCTGCTCCACTCGGCCCCCCTCGCGCCGAACGGTGTTGTTCGCCGTCGGCCCGCCCTCCGCCACCGGCCCGCCCTCCGCCACCGGCCGGTCGGCCGGGCCCGGCTCCGCGTGGCAGCGGGACCGGGCCCGACCGGGGTGGGTCCTATCCGAGGGTCCACTTCTGGTTGTCGCCGCCCCAACAGCTCCACAGCTGGACGGGCGTGGAGTCGGCGACGGCCGCGCCGGCGACGTCCAGGCACCGGCCGGACGGAACGCCCGTGACGGTGCCGTCGGCGTTGAAGCGCCATTGCTGGTTGGCACCGCCGTTGCAGGGCCAGGTCACCACCTTGGTGCCGTCGGCCGTCGCGCCGCCGTACGCGTCCAGGCACAGCGTGCTGCCGGAGACGTTCACCGTGAGCTGCCCGTCGGCGGTGCGCGTCCAGGTCTGGTTCGCCCCGCCCCAGCAGGTGTAGATCTGCGCCTGCGTCCCGGCGGTGGCGGAGGCGTTGGGGACGTCCAGGCACTTGCCCGAGCCGGTGCCGCGCACCGCCCCTGCGGTGGCCGGGGAGTTGGCGTAGCCGGCGGCGACGATGTCGGCCTGGACGGCGTTCTCGGTTGCCTCCGACGGGTAGCCGGCGGTCATCACGCCCTCGTAGAAGGTGCCGCGGGCGCCCTTGCTGTTGTCCCCGCCGATGCCGAGGATGATCGCGCCCTCCTTGTGCATCGGGTTGTAGCCCGACGCGTTCGGGCGCGGCCCGGAGTAGAACGTCGACAGGCCGCCGGACCGGGCGTCGCCGGCGCGGATCGCCCACTGGTTCGGCGCGCCCTTGACCATGGCCGTCAGGTAGCGGTGGTTCACCGTCGGGTCGTTGGCGTTGTAGCCCGTATTGGCCCCGGAGAACAGGCCGTTCTCCAGGTCGGCCATCACCCAGGGGCCCGGGCCGGTGCCGTAGCCCCAGACCTTGATGTTGCCGAAGTAGATGGCCTCCATGTGACCGTTGCCGGTGTCGTTGCTGCTCGTCTCGGCGTTGCCGTAGTCGAAGCAGCAGCCGCCGTTGTAGTGCGTGCCGTCCAGGATCGCGTACATCCCCTCGGGCTGGTCGCCGGTGGCGATGCCCGAGGTGTGGTTGTTGCGGTAGCCGGTGCCCGGCGCCACGTACACACCGTAGGCCCGGTGACCGTTCAGCGTGGTGGGCGCCGCGGCCGCGTCCGCGAGGTTGTCCGGACCGGAGGCGGCCCCTCCCCCGGGTGCCTGGGTGAGGTGGTTGCTCCGACCGCTCTGGTCGTAGATCACGGTGATCACGCAGGTGGTGCCGGCACAGAAGGCATCCTGCGCCGCCGCGTCGGCGTAGCCGCCGGTGCTCAGCACGCCGATGTCCCGGAGCGCCTGGTCCGACGAGCGCCTGACCTGGTACAGCGGCCCGGCGTACCTGGCGTAGAGCGCGCGGGTGGTGCTGTGCGCGGCGACGCAGGGCGTGCCGCCGGCGGCGTACACGTCGCACGGACCCTGTGCGGCCGCCTGCGCCACGCCGCTCGTCGCGGTGGCGCCGGCCAGGGCGCCGACGAGGACGGCGAGGGCCGCCCCGGCTCGGGCGAGGCGCCGTCGTACACCGATTCCACGGGTTGTCCTGTTGCTGTCACTCATGGGGTCTCCCTGCTCATCGTTGAGCGCGGCCACGGGAATGTGAGCGCTAACAATCCTGCCCGCGGCGACCTGTACCGACCCGGGCTGGAGGTGGAGGGTTCCTGAATCGGTGACAGTGCCCGCGCCCACCGTGCTCCGTCAAGGCTTTCGACCGATTCACACCGAAGCGATCGACAGGGACCGGGGCGGCCGACGGATCATCACCCACCCTTAGCTGCACGGTGGTTGACGCTGGAGATTGTTAGCGCTCACACTCCAACACCGGTACACCTGATCGCCCGCGCCGGTTCGCCGCGCCTTCCACCGGCTCCCCCACGCGTCGGCCGAGATCGAGAGGAACCATCCATGCGCGCACCCTTCCGACGGTGGTCCAGAGCCTCCCGCGTCGCCTGCGCCGCAGTCGTCGTCGTGGCCTTGGCCGCCGGCTGCAGCAAGCAGGGCGCCGGTGACTCCGGCACGCCCGCCGGCGGTTCCGCCGCCACCGCGCCCGCGATCCAGGGCGACATCACCTTCAACGACGACAGCCTCGGCCGCCTCGACGCCGCGCTCAAGGCTGCCCTCCAGGGCAAGGACCTCTCCAAGCTGGACCTGGCCATGGTGGTCAACGTCGCCGTGGACTACTGGAACGCCGGAAAGGCCGGCTTCACCAAGGGGCTCGCCGACCTCGGGGTCAAGGGCACCTTCCAGGCCCCCGCGAACGGCCGACTGGACCAGCAGCTGTCCATCCTCCAGACCCTGCGCGGGCAGGACGTCTCCGCCTTCTCGCTCTCCGCGATCGACCCCGCCGCCGTCAAGTCGCCGATCCAGGCCGCCGCTTCGGCCTCCATCCCGGTCCTCGCCATCGACTCGCCACTGCCCGCCGAGGACGGCGCCGCGCTCTACCTCGGCACCCCGAACTACCAGGCCGGCAAGCGGGCCGGCGAGGCGATGAAGGCCGCACTGGGCGGCCGGGGCAAGGTCGTGGTGCTGGTCGGCTCGCTGACCGCGTCCAACGCCGTCGAGCGCATCCAGGGCTTCGAGGACGCGCTGAAGGGCACCGGCATCGAGGTGGCCAACAAGCTCGCCGACAACATGGACGCGGCCAAGGCCCTGACCAACGCGCAGACCGCCATCCAGACCGACCCGGGCGTGACCGGCCTCTACGGCGTCTACTCCTACGACGGCCCCTCGGCCGCGCAAGCGGTGCAGGCGGCGGGCCGCGCCGGCAAGGTCAAGGTGATCTCCGACGACAGCGACGCCCAGACCCTGACGTTCATCCAGCAGGGCGTCATCCAGGCCACCGTCGTCCAGTCGCCCTACCAGCAGGGCTACACCGGCGCCTATCTGCTGGCCGCGCTCAAGGTGCTCGGCAAGGACGCCACGATGGCCGTCGTCAAGCCGTTCCTGGAATCCGACGGCAACACCCTGAGCTCCGGCGTCGGCGTCGTCGTCCAGGGCAACCTCGACGCCTTCCGAGCCAGGCAGTCCCAGCTCGGCATCACCGGATGATCAGGGCGACCCACTCCACCGGCGGCGGGCCGGCCGCGACCCTTCGCGCGGTGCGCAAGAGCTACGGGCCGGTCACCGTGCTGGACATCCCCGAACTCGACCTGATGAGGGGCCGGATCACCTGCGTGGTCGGAGAGAACGGCGCCGGGAAGTCGACCCTGATGGGCGTGCTGTCCGGCACCGTCTCCCCCACCACCGGGGAGGTCCTGATCGCGGACCGGCCGCTCCAGCCGGGCCGCCCCGACCACGCGAAGGCGCTCGGCGTCGCTCTCGTGGCCCAGGAGTTCCCCCTGGTCGGACGGCTGAGCGTGGCCGAGAACCTGCTGCTCGGCCGGCGTACCCGCGGCAGGCACGGTGCGGGGAGGCTGCGCCGGGCCCTGTTCGACCGCGCCGGCACCCGGCGCGAGGCCCGTGAACTGCTGGCGGAGATCGGTGTCGAGGGCGTCGACGTCGACCGGCCCGTGGAGCAACTGCCCGTCCCGCTGCGACAGATGACCGAGATCGCCAAGGCCTGGGGCAACCGGCCGCTGGTCCTGATCCTGGACGAGCCGACCTCCTCGCTCGGGCCGGTCGAGGCCGGAAAGGTCCTCGCCCTCGCACGGCAGCACGCCGCGGACGGCGGCGCGGTGCTGTTCATCGGCCACCGTCTGGACGAGGTGCGGGACATCGCAGACCGCGTGCTCGTGCTGCGCGGCGGCAGCCTGGTCGCGGACCTCGGCCCTGGCGAGGCGACCGAGGCGCGGATGATCCGCGAGATGGTCGGCGGCGAACTCGACCGTGACACCGCCGTGGGACCCGTTCCGGCGACGGCCCGCACCGTCCTGAGCGCGCGGGGGCTGACGGCGGACGGTCTCGGTCCGATCGACCTGGACCTGCGGGCCGGCGAGATCGTCGGCGTGGCCGGGCTGATGGGCTCCGGCCGCAGCCGGCTGTTGCACACCCTGATGGGCGCGCAACCCCGCACGGGCGGCGCCGTCGAGTTGGCCGGACGCCGCTTCCACCCGCGCCACCCCGCCGACTCCGTCGCCGCGGGCATCGGCCTGGTGCCGGAGGACCGCAAGGAGCAGTCGCTGCTGCTGTCACACCCGGTGCGCTGGAACGCCACCCTCGCCACGTTGCGGCGCGACTCCTGGCACGGCGTCCTCACCCCCGGCGGCGACCGTGCACGCTCACAACGGATCGTCGACGGCCTGGGAGTCCGACTGCACAGCCAGGAGCAGCCGATCCGCGACCTGTCCGGCGGCAACCAGCAGAAGGTCGTGTTCGGCCGGTGGCTGCACGCCGCCCCCGACGTCCTGCTGCTCGACGAGCCCACCCGCGGCGTGGACGTGGGGGCCAAGGCCGAGATCTACCGGCTCGTCGACCGGGCCGCGGCGGACGGTCTGGCCGTCCTGGCCGCCTCGTCCGAACTGGAGGAACTGCTGTGGATCTGCCACCGGATCCTGGTGATGGCCCACGGACGGATCGTCGCCGACCTACCCCGCGAGCACTTCGGCAAGGAACGCATCATGGCGGCGGCCACCAGTCGGCCGCAGCCGTCGGCGAGCACGGAGGAACACGCATGACCACCGAGACCGCCCCCGCCCGCGAGGAGGCGCCCGCACCGGCCCGGAACCGGCTGCGCGTCCTGGTCGGCACGCCCGAAGTGGGCGTCGTCCTCGCCTGCGTCGCCGTATTCACCGGGCTCACCCTGGCCCGGGACACCTTCGCGAGCGCGGTCAACCTCCAGGGCATGGGCGCCGACCTCGCGCAGTACGGGTTGATCGCGATCGGCGAATCGTGATCCTCATGTCCTGGCTGGACGTCCGGGCCGGCCTGCCCGCCGGTGTGGCGGTCCTGGCGACCCTGGCCGTCGCCGGGCTCGTCGGGCTGGTCCACGGGCTGGCCGTCACCCGGCTGCGGATGCCGCCGTTCGTCGTCACGCTGGTCACCTACACGGTGGCGCAGGGCGTGACCCTGGCGATCACCTCGGGAACCTCCATCGTCGGCATCTCCCCGTTCTTCGGCGACGTCGGCCAGAGCTACCTGGCCCAGATCCCGGTGCCGCTGGTGCTGTTCGCGGCGGTGACCGCCGCCGCGTGGTTCTTCCTTGAGCGCACCTACGCGGGACGGCATGTCTACGCGGTCGGCGGCAACCCCGAGGCGGCCCGGCTGGCCGGCATCCGCGGCGACCGCCGGGTGGTGTCGATGTACGTGGCCTCCTCCCTGGTGTCGGCCTTCGCCGGGATGCTCGTACTGGGCCGGATGGGGGTCGGTTCCGCCAGTGGCGTCGGCGTCGGCTGGGAGCTCTCGGCGATCGCGGCCGCGGTCATCGGCGGGGTCAGCCTGACCGGCGGGCAGGGCCGCGTCGTGGGTATCGTCGCCGGTGCCGTCCTCCTGGAGCTGATCAACAACGGGCTGACCACCCTCCAGGTCGACTCCGACTACACCAACATCGTGCTCGGTTGCGTGCTCGGCCTGGCCATCACGGCCGACCGCCTGCGCGCCAGACACGTGGCGAGGCGCTCCTGACCCTGCGTCCGGATCGCCGACGGTGCCTCGTGCCCCCTCGGCCGTCCCGGCGAACCCCCGACCGGCCCGGCGGGGGTTTCGCCGCGTCCGCAAGCCGATGGCACCGGCACGGGGCCGGGTAGCGCACCCAGCCCCCGGCGAAATCGGGCCCGGACTGGATGTTTGCGTTAACATTCAACTACCGTGATGCCGTCAGAGCAGGACACCACCCTGGGGCCGACACCTGTGAATCCCACCGTTTCCACTTTCCGGCCGCGCGTTCTCGTCGCGGAGGACGAGGCCGGAGTCACAGACATGCTCACCACCGGTCTGCGGTTCCTCGGATTCGATCCCCACGCCGTGGCGTCGGGCAAGGAATGCCTGTCCCAAGCACTGGCGCGGAAGCACGATATCGTCCTGCTCGACGTGCTGCTGCCCGACGTGGACGGCTTCGAAGTCTGCGCCCGGCTGCGGAGGTCCGACGTGCGGACCCCCGTCATCTTCCTCAGTGCACGGACCTCGGTGAGCGACCGGATCCGCGGCC
The DNA here is from genome assembly GCF_040302665.1 of Kitasatospora sp. NPDC097691. Taxonomy (NCBI): domain Bacteria; kingdom Bacillati; phylum Actinomycetota; class Actinomycetes; order Kitasatosporales; family Streptomycetaceae; genus Kitasatospora; species Kitasatospora sp. NPDC097691. Next base: position 88,586 of record NZ_JBEORY010000016.1, read on the forward strand.
TCACCCTGGGCGGCGACGACTACGTCACCAAACCCTTCGACCTGAACGAGGTCGCCGCACGGATCCACGCGACGCTGCGTCGTTCACCGGACCACACCGCGCCGCGCCGCCTGAAGGCGGGCGACGTCGAACTCGACCGCATGAGCCACGATGTCCGGCTGCACGGAGCGCCGGTCCGGCTGACGGCCACGGAATTCCTCCTGCTGCAGTACCTCATGGAGCGCCCCGAGGAGGTCGTGACCAAGGCGGACATCCTCACGAACGTCTGGGGCCACGGCTTCCAACGCGACACGGGCATCGTGGAGACGTACATCTACTACCTCCGGCGGAAGCTCGGCGACACCGATCAGGCACTGATCCGCACGGTGCGCGGCGTCGGCTACGCATTGCGCGCCGGCCACGCCCCGCGAGCGGAGTGACGATGACGAGGCCCTCCGAAGCATCCGAAAACGGAGAACCACCGGGACTGCGGCCCGACGAGGAGCTGCGCGATCTCCTGGCCACCGTCGGCCACGAGCTGCGAGCGCCCCTGACGACGATCGCCGGCTACGCCCAGCTGGGCCTCCTCGGCGGCCTGGACGACCGCCAGGCCCTCCACCGCGCCATGACGCGGGTGCAGGCGGAAGCCCGTCGGATGGCAGCCCTGGTCGACGAGTTGCTGCTGTTCTCCACCCTGGGCGAGCGGCGGCCCCTGGAATGCGTCCCCGTCGACCTGGCCGAGCTCTGCGCCGAGCTCGTGGCCGACACGCAGGTGAGCCACCCCGGCCGACCGGTCGCCCTCGTCGTCGACGAAGGCCGCCACCTCGTCCGGGGAGACCCGCACCGGCTCCGGCAGGTGCTGATCAACCTCCTCGTCAACGTGCACCATCACACACCACCGGGCACACGCACCGAGGTGCGGCTGCGCCACGAGGCGGACTGGGCCTGCGTCGACGTGGCCGACGACGGACCCGGGATTCCGCCCGGCCTCCACGAGCGCGTCTTCGAGCCGTTCTTCCGCGCCCGGCGATCACCGGCCGGCCACGAGGACGGGAGCGGGCCGCGCGGGGCGGCCCCCGGCGGCGGACTCGGCCTGAGTCTGGTCGCGGCCCTGGTCGAAGCCCACGGCGGCACCGTGCGGATCGCGCCGTCCGACAAGGGCGCGCGGTTCACCGTCCGGCTGCCGGCACGGCCGCCGATCGAATCCCGAGGTGATTCTGATCGAACTCTGAGATCAATCCCCGACCGCCCGTGATGTCATCCATTCGCGGACACGACGCAGGGGCTCTCCGGTCACCGCCAGTTCCATCCCGCATTTCCCCCGGGCAGGAAAGCCATGGCGCCCGCCTTCCCCGGGCGGCGACCGGAGGAGCCCTGACGCGCTTCCGGAAAGCCCGTTCGGCGGCCCGGAATTGAAGCCCCAGGCGCACCCTCCGAATCTTCACCCGGGGGATTCATGTCCCTCCATTTCCCTCCCGTATAGTCCTGCTGCCATGGAGTTGGAATTCCGTCATCTCAGAATGATCCGAGCCATCGGCGACGCCGGAAGCGTGACCAAGGCGGCGGACCGCCTCGGACTCGCCCAATCGGCGCTTTCCACCCAGCTGAAACGCATCGAGAACGCCCTGGGCGGCCGGCTCTTCGAGCGGGGCAGGGAGGGCGTGCGACCGACCCCTCTGGGCGTCCTGGTGCTGGAGCGCAGCCGGGTGCTCCTGCCCGCCATGCGTCAACTGCAGAAGGACGCCGTCCGCTTCGCGCACGCCGCGCGCGAGACCAGCGGACTGCGCGTGGGCGCGACCCACGGTCCGCTGCTGGGCGCCCTGGTCGACCGGCTGGCGGCGGCCAGGCCCGAGATGGCACTGAGCACCCAATCGTCGAGCTCGACCTCGGAACTGGTGAGCCGGGTGGCGGAGGGGCGGCTGGACCTCGTGCTGACCGGGCTCTGCGGACACCGGAAGGCGATGGGCGACGGACGGCTGGAGTGGCGGGAGATCGCCGTCGACCCGGTGTTCGCCGTGCTCTCCGAGGACCATCCGCTGGCGCGGGAACGTGAGCTGGAACTCGGGCGACTCGCCGGTGAGCGCTGGGCTTTGCCGCCCGGCGACAGTTGCTTCACGGAGTGCTTCACGGAGTGCTTCACGGCCGCCTGCGTGCGGGCGGACTTCCTGCCCCTGCCGGTGTACGAGGCCGATGCGGCGTCGTGCCTCCACCTCGTGCGGACGGGCCGGGCCGTGTCGTTGTGCCGAGCGACGTTCCCGCCCACCGACGGGGTCGTGACGGTTCCGCTGGATCCGCCGGAGCTGAGCTGGCGCCAGGTGATCGGCTGGGTGCCGCACTCCCTGGCGTGGGGGCTCGCGGACGAGGTGGTCGGCTACGCCAAGGCGGTGCACGCGGACGCCGCGGCGCTGAATGCGGCGTACGCGGCATGGCTGCGGCGGAGGGCCCGTTCGGCGCCGTGACACGAGGCGACCGCGCCTCCGGCGGTTCGTTCATCTCGGGCAGCCAGGCGCAGGGCGTCACCTCCGGCGGCTCCGGCAACTGCACCTCCGGCGGCGGCACCATCTACTTCCGGCCCGTCGACCCGATCCTCGATGCCTACGGCCTGACGCCGGCCACCAGCTGCCCCCCTCCCCCGAGCGGGTGCCCGCTCCCCGGCCGCCGGCAGGAGGCGGGGACCCAGGTTTCAGACCCGGGCGACATAAAATATTCACCCAATTTTTACTCCCGGGCCATCCGGGCAACTCTCCTGCCAGTGGCGAGCGTTCGCACGGACCGGTCGACGGGGAACCGGGATCCAACAGTGATCCGGAGCCCCTTGACGCCATCGTTGTGAGCGTTAACACTCATGTCACGCCAGGCCGGAGCCGTGCGGACCCACTCCCTCGACACGAGGACCGCACCCGGCCGGTCCCCGCTCGACCGCTCCCGGCCGCCCTGCCACCGGGCGGCACCGTGCCGGTCGCGGAACATCACTGGAGGAACTGTGCGGAAGCTTTCAGCAGGCCTCGTCGCCACGGGTCTCGCCCTGTCCCTGGCAGCCTGCGGCCAGAGCGCCAACGGAGCCGGCGACGGCGCGGCCAAGGGCGACGCCAAGGGCGGTCTCGTCGGCATCGCCATGCCGACGAAGTCGTCGGAACGCTGGATCAACGACGGCAACAACATGGTCAAGGAGTTCCAGGCCAAGGGCTACAAGACCGACCTGCAGTACGGCGACAACGTGGTGGAGAACCAGGTCTCCCAGGTGGAGAACATGATCACCAAGGGCGCCAAGCTGCTGGTGATCGCCGCCATCGACGGCTCCTCGCTCACCAACGTGCTGCAGAAGGCGGCCGACGCGCACATCCCGGTCATCTCCTACGACCGGCTGATCCGCGGTACGAAGAACGTCGACTACTACGCGACCTTCGACAACTACCAGGTCGGTGTCCTCCAGGGCGGCTACATCGCCGACAAGCTCGGGCTCAAGGACGGCAAGGGCCCGTTCAACATCGAGCTGTTCGCGGGCTCGCCCGACGACAACAACGCCACCTTCTTCTTCAACGGCGCGATGAGCGTCCTCAAGCCCTACATCGACCAGAAGAAGCTGGTCGTGCAGAGCGGTCAGACCGACTTCAACCAGGTCGCCACGCTGCGCTGGGACGGCGGTCTCGCGCAGTCGAGGATGGACAACCTCCTGAGCAAGGCCTACACCTCCGCCCACCTCGACGCCGTGCTCTCGCCGTACGACGGCATCTCGATCGGCATCCTCTCCTCGCTCAAGGGCGTCGGCTACGGCACCGCCAAGTCCCTGCCCGTCGTCACGGGCCAGGACGCCGAGCTGGCCTCGGTGAAGTCGATCATCGCGGGCGAGCAGACCCAGACCGTCTACAAGGACACCCGCCAACTGGCCAAGGCGGCCGCCCAGATGGGCGACGCCGTGCTGACCGGCGGCAAGCCCGAGGTCAACGACACCAGCCAGTACGACAACGGCGCCAAGACCGTCCCGGCGCAGCTGCTCCAGCCGGTGAGCGTCGACAAGGACAACTACAAGCAGGTCCTGGTGGACAGCGGCCAGTACAACGCCGACCAGCTGAAGTAGTCCACCGGGCCCGCCCGGGCGGGCCCGGCTCTCGACCGGCGGTGCGGGAGCCGGAGAACCCGTGGCCACCACACCGCCCCCGAACGATACGGAAACACACCCATGGCTGGACCCGTTCTCGAAATGCGGTCGATCAGCAAGTCGTTCCCCGGCGTCAAGGCACTCTCCGAGGTCAACCTGACCGTCGCCGCGGGCGAGGTGCACGCCATCTGCGGCGAGAACGGCGCCGGCAAGTCCACCCTGATGAAGGTGCTCAGCGGGGTCTACCCGCACGGCGGCTACGAGGGCGAGATCCTCTTCGAGGGCGAGCCCTGCCGCTTCAAGGACATCCGGGCCAGCGAGCAGCGCGGCATCGTCATCATCCACCAGGAACTGGCCCTGGTGCCGTACCTATCCATCGCCGAGAACGTCTTCCTGGGCAACGAGCACGCCACCCGGGGCATCATCGGCTGGCACCGGACGCTCACCCACGCCGCCGAACTGCTCCGGCAGGTCGGCCTGGACGAGAACCCGCACACCCGGGTCGCCGATCTCGGCGTCGGCAAGCAGCAGTTGGTCGAGATCGCCAAGGCGCTCGCCAAGAAGGTCAAGCTGCTCATCCTGGACGAGCCGACCGCCGCGCTGAACGACGAGGACAGCCGTAAGCTGCTCGACCTGATCCTCGGACTCAAGGCGCAGGGCATCTCCTGCATCATCATCTCGCACAAGCTGAACGAGATCGCCCGGGTCGCGGACGCCGTGACCATCCTGCGCGACGGGCAGACGATCGAGACGATCGCGATCGGCTCCGAGGGCATCTCCGAGGACCGGATCATCCGCGGCATGGTCGGCCGCGACCTGAAGCACCGCTACCCCGAGCGACAGCCCTATTCAGAGGACGGGGCGGACATCGGGGAGGTCGCCTTCGAGGTCGAGGACTGGAGCGTCCGGCACCCGATCGACCAGCAGCGCACGGTCGTGGACGGCGCCTCGCTGAGCGTGCGGCGCGGCGAGATCGTCGGCATCGCCGGACTGATGGGCGCCGGCCGCACCGAGCTGGCGATGAGCGTCTTCGGCCGATCGTACGGGCGATGGGCGGGGGGCAAGGTCCGGCTGCACGGCGAGGAGATCCGCACCCGGACGGTGCCCGAGGCGATCGCGCACGGCATCGCGTACGTCACCGAGGACCGCAAGCAGCTCGGCCTCAACCTGATCGACGACATCAGCCGGAACATCTCCCTGAGCGCGCTCGGCAAGCTCTCCCGCAGGGGCCGGGTCGACCGGCACGAGGAGGCCAGGGTCGCCGAATCGTTCCGGCAGACCATGAACATCAAGGCCCCGACGGTGTTCACCCGGACCGGCACGCTGAGCGGAGGCAACCAGCAGAAGGTCGTCCTCAGCAAGTGGATCTTCGCCGAGCCGGAGGTGCTGATCCTCGACGAGCCCACCCGCGGCATCGACATCGGCGCCAAGGCGGAGATCTACACCGTCATCGCCGAGCTGGCCGCCCAGGGCAAGGCCGTGATCGTCATCTCGTCCGAACTCCCCGAACTCCTGGGCCTGTGCGACCGGATCTACACCATGGCCGAGGGCCGGATCACCGGTGAGGTGGCCCGCGCCGACGCCACCCAGGAATCCCTCATGCGGCTCATGACCATGAGCGCCGCATCCAGCAACGAGCAGGTGTGAGGCATGGCCCCGACCGAGATCATCCCGGATTCGTCCCCGAAGGCGCCGCAGGCGGGCCCCGGCCCCTCCCTCGGCGGCGTGCTGGCCCGCGCGCTGCGCGGCAACGTACGCCAGTACGGCATGCTGGTCGCGCTCGCGCTGATCGTGCTGCTGTTCCAGGTCTGGACGGACGGCATCCTGCTCCAGCCGCTCAACATCACCAACCTGATCCAGCAGAACGGCTACATCCTCATCCTGGCGATCGGGATGATGATCGTCATCATCGCCGGGCACATCGACCTCTCGGTCGGCTCGCTGGCCGCCTTCGTCGGGGCCGCGGCGGCGGTGATGATGGTCAAGCACCATGTGCCGTGGCCGGTGGCGGTGCTGGCCGCGCTGGTGGTCGGCGCCCTCGCCGGCGCCTGGCAGGGCTTCTGGATCGCCTACCTCGGCATCCCGTCCTTCATCGTCACCCTGGCGGGCATGCTGCTGTTCCGCGGCGGCACCCAGATCCTGCTCCAGGGCCAGTCGGTCGCGCCGTTCCCCAAGGGCTTCCAGAGCATCAGCAGCGGATTCCTCCCCGAAGTCGGACCACACACCAACTACCACAACCTCACCCTGCTACTGGGCCTCGCGGTGCTGGCCGTCGCCGTCCTCCAGGAGGTGCGCGGCCGGCGGCAGACCGCCTCGTACGGGCTGGAGGTCCTCCCGGTCGGCCTGTTCTTCGTCAAGCTCGCCGCGATCACGGCCGCCGTGGTGGTCTTCACGCTGCTGCTGGCCAGCTACCACGGCGTGCCGATCGTCCTGCTGATCCTCGGCGCCCTGCTGGTCGGGTTCGGCTACCTGATGCGCAACTCGATCATCGGGCGGCACACCTACGCCATCGGCGGCAACGAGGCCGCGGCCAAGCTGTCCGGTGTGAAGAGCAAGCGGGTCGTCTTCCTCGCCTTCACCAACATGGGCGTCCTCGCGGCGCTCGCCGGGCTCGTCTTCGCCGCGCGGCTCAACGCCGGCACGCCGCAGGCCGGCATCAACTTCGAGCTGGAGGCCATCGCCGCCGCCTTCATCGGCGGCGCCTCCGCCAGCGGTGGCGTGGGCACCGTCCTCGGCGCCATCATCGGCGGCCTGGTGCTCGGCGTGCTGAACAACGGCATGTCGCTGGTCGGCGTGGGCACCGACTACCAGCAGGTCATAAAGGGACTGGTGCTGCTCGCAGCCGTCGGATTCGACGTCTACAACAAGCGCAAAGCCGGTTCCTGACCCCCTGAGCGCGGGCGGGGAGCAGCGCCCTGATTGAGGGCACGGCGCTGCACCCCGCCCGCTTGTCGTCCTTCCGCCCGCTCCTCCGTGCAGACTTCTCCGTACGAGAGCACGTCCGGAGCCGGTGCGAGGACCCGGCGAGAAGACCGGCGAGAAGACCGGCGAGAAGACCCGTGAGCAGACAGGAGCCGACGTGAACAGGGAGACCCCCGAACGTGGGAACCTTCCCGCCGCATCGACCCGCTTCGTGGGCCGGCGTCACGAGATCGCCGAGATCCGCCGTCGGCCGGCCACACACCGGTTCGGCCGCGTCCCGGCTGCGCACCCTGTCCGTCGGGCCGCCGATCTCGTCCGCGGCTGCCGGACATCAACGAGTCGGACGACGACGTCGTGCTGCGGTTTCAGCGGGCGTACGCGGCAGGGCGGGTTCGGCAGCATCACAGTCGACATCACAGTCGACGCGGACGGGTACCGGGCGACTGTGCTCTACACCCCCGACGGCCTGGCAGTCCGGTTGACCCGCTGCTGAAACGCACCCGCGCGCTCCCGAGCCCGAGGAGGCAACACCCCATGACCGTGGCCGCGACCAACTGGGCCGGGAACATCGCGTTCGGCGCCGAGCGGTTCCACGAGCCGCGCTCCGTGGGCGAGTTACGACGGATCGTCGCGGGCAGCCGGTCGGTGCGGGCGGTCGGGACCGGGCACTCGTTCAACGCGATCGCGGACACCACGGGCGACTTGGTGTCCGTCGCCGGCCTGCCCCGGGTGGTCGGCCTGGACGAGCGGGCCGGCACGGTCACCGTGAGCGCCGGGCTACGGTTCGGCGAACTCGCCGAGGTGCTGGACCGGTCGGGGCTCGCGCTGCACAACCTCGGGTCCCTGCCGCACATCTCGGTCGCAGGCGCGTGCGCGACCGGGACACACGGCTCGGGGGTCGCCAACGGCTGCCTCGCGGCGGCGGTCCGATCCGTCGAGCTGGTCACGGCGGACGGCGCCCTGGTGACGGTCGAGCGGGGCGCGGCGGAGTTCCCCGGTGCGGTCGTGTCCCTTGGCGCCCTCGGTGTGGTCACCCGGCTGACCCTGGACGTCGTGCCGGCGTTCGAGGTGCGGCAGTGGGTGTACGAGGGCCTGCCGACGGCCGTGCTGCGTGAGCGCTTCGACGAGGTCATGGCGGCGGCGTACAGCGTCAGCCTCTTCACCGCCTGGCGGACGGACCGGATCGATCAGGTCTGGCTCAAGGCGCGGGGCGGCGCCGACGCCCCCGGGGCCTGGCTCGGCGCAGTGCTCGCCGACGGTCCGCGCCACCCCGTGCCGGGGTGCCCGCCCGAACCCTGCACGCGGCAACTGGGCGTTCCCGGCCGGTGGCACACCCGGCTCCCGCACTTCCGGCCGGACTTCACGCCGAGCAGCGGCGACGAGCTGCAGTCCGAGTACTTCGTCGCCCGCGCCAACGCCGTCGCCGCGTTCGACGCACTGGACGCCGTCCGGGCCCGGATCTCACCGGCCTTGCAGATCGGTGAGATCCGCACGGTGGCGGCGGACGACTTGTGGCTCAGCCCCGCGTACAAACGCGACTGCGTCGCCTTCCACTTCACCTGGCACCCGGATGCGGCGGCCGCGGCGGGCGCGGTCGAGGCGGTCGAGGAGGCCCTGTCCACCTTCACCGCCCGGCCGCACTGGGGCAAGGTCTTCGCCATGACGCCCGAGGCGATCCGCGAGTCGTACCCGCGCTGGGAGGACTTCTGCCGGCTGCTGGGCGAGTTCGATCCGGCGGGCACGTTCCGCAACGAGTTCGTCGCCCGCCACTTCCACGCCAGGTAGCACCTGCTCCAGGGGCCCTCGCGGCGGCAGCGTCGTGTTAACGCTAACATTCTACTTGACGATTCAACTGAATCGCCTTTCGGCTGAGGCGCATCAAGTCGTGCGTCGCCGCCCAGCACAGAGGGCGCCCATGCCCCTGCTCGTCATCCGCCATGGCGAATCCCAGGCCGACGAACAGAACCGCCTCGCCGGGTAGTCGGACACCCCGCTCACCGACCCCGGTGGGCGGCGCTGTCACCCCATAGGACAGGAAACCCGAACTCCCATGTCAGAACGAACCGATGCCGTGGTGACCACGCTCGACGCCACCATCGTCCCGGGTGAAGTGGTCGGCCGCGGCAGTGAGCAGGCGTACCGCAGGCTCGCCCCGGCGCCCGGTGAACCGCACGTCACGCGGGACGACCTGACCGGGCGCCGGACGGGACCGCTCCTTTCCCTTCTGCGGTTCGTGCACGTCACCGACTACCAGCTCGCGGACCTCGCTTCGCCCGGCCGGATCGACTTCGTCCAGCGGTACGCCGACCGGCGCGGCTGGGCCGGGATGGTACCGGCGTACCGTCCGCAGGAGATCGTCTCCACCCATGCCTTCGAGGCGATGGCCCGCACCGTGGCGAGGTTGGCGAGGGATCCGGGCACGCCCGTCCGGTTCGTGCTCACCACCGGGGACAACACCGACAACGCCCAACGCAACGAGCTGCGTCAGTTCCTGACCCTGATGCACGGCGGCGCGAGCGTGGACCCGACATTCGGCGTCAGCGGGAGCGGCGACACCACGGCGATCCCGTCGTACACCGTGTCCGGCGACTACTACAACCCGGAGCCGGGGTCGCGTGACCGGTACAAGCAGAGGTACGGCTTCCCGGACCGGCCGGGCCTGCTGGCCTCGGCGACCGAGCCGTTCCCCGCCCGGGGCTTCGGCGTCGACTGGCTGGCCTGCTTCGGCAACCACGACTGCCTCGCGCAGGGACGTGCACCGGTCACACCGGGCTTCCAGGGCCTGCTCACCGGTGACCAACGGCCGGTCGCCGCACCCGCCGCACTACCCCGGGCACCGACCGACGCCTACCTGACGGATCCGGCGGTGCTGGCCGGCGGAGCGACGATGAAGATCCGGCCGCGAACGGACCGGCGGATCATCGACAAGACCGAGTACATCCGGGCGCACCTGGACAGCCCCGGCACCCCCCGCGGGCACGGGTTCAGCGAGACCGACCTCGCCGAGGGCCGTACCTACTACTGCTACGACGAGGTCCCCGGTGTCCGGGTGATCGTCCTCGACACCACCAACCCGGCCGGCCACTCCACCGGTAGCATCGGACGACGCCAACGGGACTGGCTGGAGCAGCGCCTGATCGAGGTGCACTCCTCCTACCGGGACGTGGCCGGCGCCGAGGTCCGCACGGGCTTCCAGGACCGGGTGGTCGTCCTGGCATCGCACCACGGGCTGACCGTGTTCGACAACACCACCCAACGGCCGGACGAGGCGGCGCACCCGGATGCGGACCTGCCGCGGGTGCTCGGCCGCGAGGTCGAGGCGCTCCTGCACCGCTTCGACAACGTGGCACTCTGGCTGGCGGGTCACCAGCACCTCAACGCGGTGACAGCAAAAAGGCGTTCGGATGGTGGCGGCTTCTGGCACGTCATCACTTCCGGCCTCTGCGAGTGGCCGTCCCAGGCACGCATGGTCGAACTCCTCGTCGGCGAAGGCGTCCTGGTGGTCCGCTCCACGATGATCGACCATGCCGCGCCGCTCGCACCGGGAACCGTCCTCGACCTGTGGGACCTGGCCGCCGCCCACCGCGAGCTCGGCGCGAACGAGCCGACTCGGGTCGGCGGGCCGGAGTCGGCGGGCACCCGCCGGGACCGGAACGTCGACCTCCTCGTCCCAATCGGCCCCGCCCTCTGCGCCGCGCTGCGCGCCTGCGGGACCGGTCGCTGATCGGAAGGGACCCCGGCCGACGCGTCGGCCGGGGTCCCTTGAGGCGGCGAGTGCCGGTCAGTGCTGGAACATGAGGAGGCTCGGGCGCCAGGGGAGTCGGTCGTAGGGGCCGGTGGCGTTGGGGGACTTGCCCTGGTAGAGGAGTTGGAGGTTGCAGGGGTCGATGGTCATGGTCTGGTCGGGGTTGTTGCGGATCAGGTCGCCGTGGCTGATGTCGTCGGTCCAGGTGGTGCCGGTGTTGGTCTTGCCTGCGAAGGGGGTGTTCTCGGTGGCGGCCTGCGGGGTCCAGGAGCCGTTCAGGTTGGTGGCGGTGAAGGAGCGGTAGTAGCGTTGTTCGTTCGTGCCCCGGGCCGCGACGATCATGAGGTACTGGTTCTGGTCCTTGACCTCGTAGACCTGCGGCGCCTCGAACAGGTTCTTCGTCCTCAGGTCAGTAGCCGTAGACCAGGTTGTAGGCGTTCTGCGGCAGGAACTGTCCGGCGGTCGATCCGGTGCCGGTGCCGCAGTTGCCGTCGGACTCGCCGGGCGCCTTGATCCACAGCAGCATCTCGGCGCCGTCGCCGACCCGTGTGGGCGTGCCGATCCTCCGCCTCGCCGGGTTGCACCAGGTGCCGTCGGATCCGTTGCCGTTGCGGCTGGTGTCGATCACGTACGGCTTGGTGAACCCGTTCGCCGCCCCGAGGGCCGCGTTGACTGCGTCGCCGTACGCCGTGTTCTGCGCGGTGGGGTAGGTGTTGGACACGTTGAGGGAGAAGCCGTGGGCGCCGCTCGCACCGGCGGCGGCCAGGTACCGGGCCATGGTCTCGGCACTCAACCAGGCGGGGTTGCCGGCATCGAGGTAGACCCAGGTGTTCCGGGCCTTGGCGTTGAACTGCGCGACGGCGTTGCGCAGCAGGGCGTTGCGCTCGGAGATCTGGGCCTGCGTCATGCAGCTCTCGTCCCCCAGCGAGTCGGGTTCGAGGACGACCACGGCCGGCCGGCTGCCGATGCCGTCGGCGAACGCGGCGATCCAGCTGTCGTAGGCGGCAGCGGAACCGCAGCACGCTGGCCACGGCCGACGGCACGCCGATCACCCTGCACGGGGTCAACCGCTCCGGGGCCGAGTTCATGTGCGTCCAAGGGCACGGCATCTTCGACGGCCCTGCCGACCAGGCGTCCGTCGCCGCGATGAAGTCCTGGCGCGTCAACGCGGTCCGGGTGCCGCTCAACGAGGACTGCTGGCTCGGCCACTCCAACGTCGACCCCGCGTACGCCGGCTCGGCCTACATCGGCGCGGTCCGGAGCTACGTCGACCTGCTGCACCGGAACGGCCTGGTGGCGATCCTCGACCTGCACTGGACCGACGGCGCGTACACCGGACCGTCCGCAGGCTGCTCGGAGGCCACCGCCACCTGCCAGAAACCCATGCCGGACGCCGCCGGTGCGCTCCCGTTCTGGACCTCGGTGGCGCGGACCTTCAAGGGCGACGACGCGACCGTCCTCGACCTGTTCAACGAGCCCTACCCGTCACGCGCCACCGGCAGCGAGGACAGCGGCTGGGCGTGCTGGCGGGACGGCGGCAGCTGCCCCGGGATCGGCTTCCAGGTCGCCGGCATGCAGGCGATGGTCGACGCGGTGCGCTCGACCGGCGCGGACAACGTCCTGATGCTCGGCGGCCTGGAGTACGCCAACGACCTCACCCAGTGGGCCGCCCACCAGCCGGCCGATCCCCTGCACAACCTGGCCGCGTCGTGGCACTCGTACAACTTCAACGCCTGCAGCACCGGTTCCTGCTGGGACTCGCAGATCGGGCCGCCGGCGGCCCACGTACCGGTCGTGACCGGAGAGCTGGGCGAGAACGACTGCGCGCACGGCTACCTGGACACGCTGCTGCCGTGGCTGGACCGGCACGGCGTCTCCTATCTCACCTGGGCCTGGAAAACCTGGGACTGCGGCAGCGGCCCGGCGCTGATCAGCTCCTACGACGGCACCCCGACGGCCTTCGGCGCCGGGTACCGCGCACACCTGGCGGGCGGCCCGTAGTCAGGCCGACTTCCGCACCACCAGTTCCGTCGGCAGGACCGTCTGCCGACGGAACCGGCCCGGCTGGGCGATCTCCCTGAGCAGCAGCCGGACCATCAACCGGCCCATCTCTTCCGTCGGTTGACGAACACTGGTGAGCGGCGGCTCGGTGTGCCGGGCCACCACGGAGTCGTCGAAGCCGACCACGGCGACGTCCTCCGGCACCCGCCGGTCCGCCTCGCGCAGCGCCTGCAGGGCACCCGCCGCCATCAGGTCCGAGGCGCAGAACACCGCGTCCAGGCCGGGCCGACGGGCGAGCAGTTCCCGCATGCCCTCACGGCCGCCGTGCTCGGTGAAGTCCCCGTGGGCGACGAGCCCCTCGTCGACCGGAACCCCGGCCTCTGCGAGCGCCTGCCGGTAGCCGGCCAGACGCGCCGCCGCGCCCTCCATGTCGAGCGGTCCCGTGACGGTCCCGATCGCCGTCCTGCCCCGGGACAGCAGGTGCCGGACAGCCGCCCGGGCACCACCCGCGTTGTCGGCGTGCACGTAGCTCAGCGACTCCTCGGCCGAACGGCGGCCGTTGAGCACGGCGGGCAGCTCCAGCCGCTCCAGCAGCTCGGGGAGCGGATCGTCCTGGTGCACCGAGACGAGCAGGACGCCGTCGACCCGGCGGGCGGTGAGGTAACGCGTCAGCCGTTCCCGCTCGCGCTCGTCGCGGACCAGTACCAGGAGCAACTGCAGGTCGGACTCGGCGAGTTCGGCGGAGACTCCGGTGATGATGTCGGAGAAGTAGGGTTCGGAGCGCAGCTTCGCGACGCTCTCGGGGATGACCAGCGCGACCGAGTCCGTCCGGGAGGTGACCAGGGAGCGCGCCGCCTGGTTGGGGACGTAGCCGAGTTCCGCGATGGCCTGCTCGACCGCCGCGCGGGCCTTGGCGCTCACCTTGGGCGAGCCGTTGACGACCCGGGACACCGTGCCCCGGCCCACGCCGGCCCGCGCTGCCACCGCCTCCAGCGTGGGGCGGGCAGCGGGTTGCTGCTGCTCGGCTCGACTCATGATCGTTCTCCCGGCAGACGGTGGACGACGGCGACCTCGGCGACGGCGACGGCGGGCCGGACGACACGTTCCGGTAACGGAGCCGATCCACGCCCTTGACACGCCCCGCGTGGCGAAGCAATCTTCCCACATCATAGTGGGAGCGCTCCCACCTCATGCCCCACCCAGTTCCGAGCACCTCCGGCCGCCAGTCGCGCGGCGCAGCCATGGACCACCCTGGACAAGGAGATTCGGCCATGCGGAACCCCGGCACCACCCGTGACGGCAGAGCAGCCGCTTCGCCCGGCCCGGCATGGCCGTGCTGGGCATGCCGGTCTTCGTCCAGTCCTGGAACGACTCCTTCTGGCCGCTGATCGCGCTGAGCCGGAGCAATCCCACCGTCCAGGTCGCGCTGGCCGGTCTCGGCGGCGGCTCGTACGACTCCGACCAGGCCGTCATCCTCACCGGCTCGCTGCTCGGGACCGCACCGCTCCTGCTGGTGTTCGCCCTCCTGGGCCGGCAGGTCGTGGGCGGCATCACGGCCGGCGCGATCAAGAACTGACGCCCACTCCCACCGCAATGGAGAAAACAGCCATGACTTCCGCACGGACCGGGTCGGCCCCGGCCGACATCTCCGTCCGCGACTTCCCCGCCGGCTTCCTCTGGGGAGCCGCGACGGCGGCGTACCAGATCGAGGGCGCCGTCGACGTGGACGGCCGGACGCCCTCGATCTGGGACACCTTCAGCCGCACCCCGGGGCGGACGGCCGGCGGTGACACCGGCGACCGCGCCACCGAGCACTACCACCGCTACCGGCAGGACATCCGGCTGATGAGCGACCTGGGCCTGGCCGCCTACCGGTTCTCGGTGTCCTGGCCCCGGGTGCAGCCGACCGGGCGCGGGCCTGCCGTCGAACGGGGCCTGGACTTCTACCGGCGCCTGGTGGACGAGCTGCTGGAACACGGCATCCAACCCGCGGTGACGCTCTACCACTGGGATCTGCCGCAGGAGCTCGAGGACGTCGGGGGCTGGCCCGCCCGCAGCACCGCGGGGCGCTTCGCGGACTACGCCGCGCTGGTGGCGGACGCGCTCGGAGACCGGGTGAACATCTGGACGACCCTCAACGAACCCTGGTGCTCGGCCTTCCTCGGGTACGGCTCAGGGGTGCACGCCCCGGGCCGTGCCGACTGGGCGGCCGCCCTGCGCGCGGCCCACCACCTCAACCTCGGGCACGGCCTCGCGGTCGAGGCGCTGCGCTCGGCGCTGCCCCGGGAGGCGCGGATCGCCGTGTCGCTCAACCTGCACGAGGTACGGCCGCTCACGGAGTCCGCCGCGGACCGCGAGGCCGCCCGGCGGATCGACGCGGTGGGCAATCGCGTCTTCACCGGACCGATGCTGAAGGGCGGTTACCCCGAGGACCTGCTCGCCGACACGGGACACCTGGTGGACTGGTCGGCGTTGGTCCACGACGGCGACCTGACCTCGATCGCCAGGCCGATCGATCTGCTGGGCGTCAACTACTACACCCCCACCGTGGCTTCGGCCCTGCCCGACGGGCGGAGCCCGGACCCCGCAGCGGCGAGCGACGCAGGCCACGGCGACGGCGCCCAGTCCCCCTTCGCCGGCTGCGCCGACGTGCTCCTCCACCGCGCGCCCGGCCGGCGCACCGCCATGGGCTGGCCGATCGACCCGACCGGCCTGTCCGACCTGCTGCTGCGCCTCCACCGCGAACACCCCGGGCTTCCGCTGATGGTCACCGAGAACGGTGCGGCCTTCGACGACCGGCTGACACCGGAGGGTGCGGTGCACGACCCGCAGCGCATCGACTACCTGCGCGGCCACCTCGACGCCGTCCGGCAGGCGATCGCCGCCGGCGCGGACGTGCGGGGCTACTTCCTCTGGTCGCTGATGGACAACTTCGAGTGGGCGTACGGCTACGGCAAACGGTTCGGCCTGTACTTCGTGGACTACGCCACCCAGGCCCGGATCGCCAAGGACAGTGCCCGGTGGTACGCGGAGGTGATCCGCCGGGGCGCACTGCCCGACCCGCGTGCGTGAGGGTGTCGGATCCCTTGACGCTGGTCATTCAAACGACCAAGCTGGCAGGGGTGGCGGGTCCGGGGTGAAGTTCCCTTGTCGAGGACCGATCGAGGACGGCCCCATGCCCCGACCCCCTCACGGCGACGATCCCGCTCCGACGCTGGCCGAGGTCGCCCGTCGCGCCGGAGTCTCCACCGCCACGGCCTCCCGCGTGCTGAACCGTTCCGCCCGGGTCTCCAAGGAGGTGGCGGCCCGGCTGGAACACGCAGCGCGCGAGTTGGCGTACGTCCGCCGACGGGCGGCCAGCGCTCGGGAGACCGGCGTGGTCGCCGTCGTGGTCTTCGCGGATCCGTTGCAGTACCACGCGGACGCCTTCCCCGAACGGCTGCTGGCCGGGCTGCGACGCTCCGTTCCGGGCGCGGAGCGGGAACCGGCCGTCTTCACCGTGCCCAGGCGCTCCCGGAGACCGCCGCTGGTGCGCTACCTGTGCGGCGGCCACGCCGACGGAGTGCTGCTGGTCGGCCCCTGGGGGGACACCGCGCTCATCCGCCTGCTGCACGCCGCCAGGGTGCCCGTGGTGTCGCTGGGCAGGCCGCCGGAGCCGGGCACGGTGGCGTTCGTGGACGCGGACAACCTCGTCGGCGCGACAGAGGCGGTACGGCGGCTGTGCGCTTCCGGGCGCCGCGCGGTGGCCACCATCGCCGGGCCGCCCGACACCGCCCCCGGCGCGGATCGGCTGGCCGGCTACCACCAGGCGATGGCCGCAAGGGCCGCGGCACGGCCCGCCGTGGCGTTCGGCGACTTCAGCAGCGCCTCCGGTGAGCACGCGATGCAGTGGCTGCTGGACCAGCGCCCCGAGGTGGACACGGTGTTCGCCGCCTCCGACCAGATGGCCGCGGGAGCCCTCAGGACCCTGCGGCGACACGGCCTGCGGGTACCCGAGGACGTGGCGGTGATCGGCTTCGACGATGCCCCCGTCGCGGCGCGGTGCCGGCCGGGGCTGACCACGGTCCGCCAGCCGGTGGAAGAACTCGGTTCCCGTGCCATGGAGTTGCTGCTGCGCAACCCGGAGCGCGGCGAATCGGTCGTGCTGCCCACCCGGCTGGTCGTCCGGGCGTCCGGCTGAGCGTGCGCCGCGCCGGAAAAGGTTTCGCTCGAACGGCAACCTTTCCGTCCCCGGCGCCCACTGGTGGGTGCGACGCCGAGTCGATCTACCGAATGGACGGGAATGAGAGCAACGAAGCACGCCGCCCCGCTGTCGAACCGCAGCCGTGGGCTGGTCATGGGCGTACCGCTGGCATTGATCGCGGTCGGTGCGCTGATGTGCCTGGCCTTCGCACTCCTGCCGGACGGCGGGAGCGGCGTCTCCGACGCCGGGGTACCGGCCGCCGCGTCCGTCGCGGCCACCCGGACGGGCACCCCGGCCGGCGACCCGCCGGGCGCCACCGCACCGGCCGCCGCCACGTCCTCGACCGCAGCACCGACAGCCGCCGGCCCCGCACCCTCGCCCTCGGCCACCGGCACTCCCCCGCCGTCGGTCACGGCCGCGACACGGCCGTCGGCCACCACGACCGCCCCCTCGCCCTCACCCTCGGCCACCAGCAGTGCCCGCACCGCACCGGCCACGGCCTCCCTGGCCGGACGGATCAAGCCCGGGGCGAGTCACCAGGGCGTCGCGACGTCCTACGATGCCGCGGACGGCAACGGTGCCTGCTCGTTCGGCCCGTCCGGTGACCTCATGGTCGCGGCGATGAACCACACCGACTACGAGACGTCCGACGCGTGCGGGGCGTACGTGCTCGTCCACGCGGCCAACGGACCGAGCATCACGGTGCGGATCGTCAACGAGTGCCCCTTGCCCTGCGAACCCGGGCAGCTCGACCTGAGCCACGAGGCCTTCGGCAAGCTCGCCGACCTCTCGGTCGGCCGCCTCCCGATCACCTGGACGCTGCTGAGCCCCGGCACGGCACCCGCCACGATGTCGATCCGGTACAAGGCGGGGTCCAGCCAGTGGTGGTGCGGGATCCAGGTGATCGGCCACCGGAACCCGGTGGCCGCCCTGGAGGTCCGGGTCGGCGGCGGCTGGCGGCAGCTGTCCCGCACCGACTACAACTACTTCCTCTCCCCCGACGGCAGCGGGTGCGGCGGCCCGATCAGGATCACCGACATCTACGGGGAGCAACTGACCGTCGACGGGATCGCGGTGAAGCCGGACGTCGTCCAGCCGACCCAGGTCCAGTTCGCCCGGCATTGACCGCACAGCTCGCCCGTCGGCCCTCGGGGACGCCCCTCCGGGGCGACCACCGCCGCGCGCAGGAGACGGGCACTGCTAGGCTCAGGCCGGTTGTTAACGCTCACATTGCAGGGAGAGGGCGACCGGGGGAGATGCTCCTCGATGACGCGTCCGCGGAGTTCCACGACTTCTTCGAACGCCACTACGCCGAACTCGCCCGTCTCGCCCACCTCTTGACCGGTGAGACGGACGCCGCCGACGACCTCGCCGCGGACGCCATGATCGCGCTGTGGCAACGCTGGGACCGGCTCCGCGCGGCCGACCACCCGCTCGCCTACGCCCGCGGGGTGGTCGCCAACATGGCGCGCGCACGGATCCGCAGCGCGGTCCGCGAGCGGCGCCGGGTCCTGCTCTTCTGGACCCGCAGCCCGGAGAAGACCGAAGGACCTGACGTCGCGGCCGTGCTGGACGTCCGGGCGGCACTCGCCCGGCTCCCGTTCCGCAAGCGGGCGTGCGTGGTGCTGCGCCACGCCTTCGACCTCTCGGAGAAGGACACCGCGGCGGCGCTCGGCATATCGGTCGGTACGGTGAAGAGCCAGAGCTCGAAGGGCATGGCCGAACTGGAACAGCTGCTCGGCGCACGAGCGGCCGGTGAACTGG
Organism: Kitasatospora sp. NPDC097691; assembly: GCF_040302665.1. NCBI lineage: Bacteria > Bacillati > Actinomycetota > Actinomycetes > Kitasatosporales > Streptomycetaceae > Kitasatospora > Kitasatospora sp. NPDC097691. The sequence goes on from NZ_JBEORY010000016.1 coordinate 107,279, forward strand.
CGACAGGAAGGAGGAACCGGTGAACGAGCACATCGCCCGGCAGCTGCGCGAGGCCGCCGAGGGTCACCAGCCCGACCGCGCGCGGATGCTCGCCCGCGTGCAGCGCGGCGCCGCCGGCCCCGCCGCCCGTCACCGCGCGCGGTCCGGCCTGCGCTCGTGGCCCAAGGCCGCGCTCGCGGGCCTCGCCGCCGCCGGCATCCTGGCCACCGGTGCCTTCGCGGCGGCCGGCATCGCCCGGACGCAGCCGCCGTCGGACACGACCACCACCGCCCCGTCGGCCCCCTCCCCGACGGTCACACCCTCGCCGTCGGTCACAGCCCCCCCGACGGTCACACCCTCGCCGACGCCGTCGGCCCCGCCGGTCACGTCGGGTCCGGCACCCGCCGCCACCACCCCTCCCACCGCACGCCCGACCCCGCCCGCGAGCCCCCGGGCCCAGAACGGGCCGCTGTGGTCGGAGGGGTCGATCGACGCTCACAGCACCGTCTACTGGGGCCAGAACAACCTGATCCTGAGGACCACCCAACCACTCACCTCGCTCACCGTCGAGCTGCGCATCGCGCAGACCGGCGACGTGCGCGACACCGGAAACTGGCGGACCCTGCCGAGCGACGACTTCACCGTCACCGTCCAGGAGTCCGGCGGCGCACTGGTCTACCGCTGGGTCCTCAAGCCGGGCCGCACTGTTCCGGTCGGACAGCACGAATTCGCCGGCCAGTTCAACCACGCCACCGGCGTGCGCAGCGCCGCGAACGACAGCTACCGGGTCGACACCCAGTCGGTCGGCGGCCCCGCCTCGGTCTGGGGAGGGTTCGGCCCGGCAGGCTGAGACCGGCACGATGGGGTCGGCGGGGCAGGGTCGGCACGGTGGGGTCAGGGTGGCGTCGTGCAGGTGATCCGTCCCGTTTTGATCACGTGATGCCCAGCGTGGCGAGTGGACGGTTCGGGTTCCGGGCGTGGTCGCGGAGGCCGGCGACGATGTTCGTGTCACCGGCCGGACGAAGGCCTCCGACGGTGAGGGCACGGGCCGGTGCGCAGCCCGACGGAACCGGGACCGCCACAGGCGGGCGTCCTCGCGGTCCGGGCAACCTCGCCCCGACGGGACGAAGGCTGCGCCACTCTCCGGCTCGACGAAATATTCCTCCCCGATCACGGCAACCTTTCTGTGCGTAGCGGCAACTGGCGGGTAACCGGGGCCGAAACCAAGGCCCACCGCGCCAGAAGGACAAGCCTTTGCCAGATCAGAACCGCTCTCATCGCCGCCGTCCGGCAACCCGCCGCCTGATCGCCACCGCCGTGGTGCTCGCCGCCGTGGGTGCTGCCGTACCGCTGGTCGCCCAAGCCGCACTCACGCCGAATGCCCCCACGCCGACCACGTTGGGTGCGGCGGCGGCCGGCAGTGGTCGCTACTTCGGTACGGCGGTGGCCGCGGGCAGGCTCGGGGACTCGACGTACTCCACCATCCTCGACCGGGAGTTCAACGCGATCACCCCGGAGAACGAGCTGAAGTGGGACACCGTCGAACCCTCCCGCGGGTCGTTCAACTTCGCCCCCGGCGACGCGATCGTCAACCACGCCTCCGCGCACGGCCAGCGCATGCGCGGCCACACCCTGGTCTGGCACTCCCAACTGCCCGACTGGGTCAAGTCCACCACCGACGCCAACACCCTGCGCAGCGTGATGGACAACCACATCACCCAGGAGGCGAGCCACTACAAGGGCAAGATCTACGCCTGGGACGTGGTCAACGAGGCGTTCGCCGACGGCGGCAGCGGCCGGCACCGCGACTCCGTGTTCCAGAACGTACTGGGCGACGGCTTCATCGAAGAGGCCTTCCGCACCGCCCGCACCGCCGACCCCTCGGCCAAGCTCTGCTACAACGACTACAGCATCGAGAACTGGTCCGACGCCAAGACCCAGGGCGTCTACAACATGGTCAAGGACTTCAAGTCCCGCGGCGTACCCATCGACTGCGTCGGCTTCCAGAGCCACTTCGGCGCGGGCGGCCCGCCCGGGAGCTTCAGGACCACCCTGTCGAGCTTCGCCGCGCTCGGCGTGGACGTCCAGATCACCGAACTCGACATCGCCCAGGCGTCCGCCACCGCCTACACCAACGCCGTCCAGGACTGCCTCAACGTCCCTCGCTGCACGGGCATCACGGTCTGGGGCATCCGCGACAGCGACTCCTGGCGCACCGGCGAGAACCCGCTGCTGTTCGACAACAACGGCAACAGGAAGCCCGCCTACAACGCGGTACTCACCACCCTGGCCGGCGCCGGCGGCAGCACCCCGGGCGGCGGCATCACCTCCGGCAGCATCTACACACTCTCCGCCGTGGCCGCCGCCGGACGAGTCCTCGACGAGTACGCGGGACAGAACGGCAACGGCACCCCGCTCCAGGTGTGGGACGCCAGCGGCGCCACCAACCAGCAGTGGCGGGCCACCAAGAACGGCGACGGCTCCTACACGCTCACCAACCTCGCCAGCGGACGGGTCCTGGACGAGCCGGGTGGCCAGACCGGCAACGGGACGAAGCTGCAGGTCTGGGACGCCAACGGCGGCGCCAACCAGCACTGGAAGGCAAGCCAGAACGGCGACGGCTCCTACACACTCACCAACGTCGCCAGCGGCCGAGCCCTGGAGACCCCCGGCAACCAGACCGACAACGGCACTCCGGTGCAGATCTGGGACTCCTGGGGCGCCGCCAACCAGCACTGGAACCTCAGGCCGTCCGGGTCCGGCTCGTCCACCCCCACACCGACCTCGACGGGCGGCACCTGCGCCCTTCCGTCGACCTACCGGTGGTCCTCGACGGGTGCGCTGGCGCAGCCGGCGAACGGGTGGGGCGCGGTGAAGGACTTCACCGACGTCGTCTACAACGGCAAGCACCTGGTGTACGCGTCGAACGTGTCGGGATCCTCGTACGGCTCGATGATGTTCAGCCCCTTCACCAACTGGTCGGACATGGCCTCCGCCCCCCAGACCGGGATGGGCCAGGCCGCGGTGGCACCCACGCTCTTCTACTTCGCGCCCAAGAACATCTGGGTGCTCGCCTACCAGTGGGGCCAGTGGCCGTTCGTCTACCGCACGTCCAGCGACCCCACCAACCCCAACGGCTGGTCCGCACCGCAGCCACTGTTCACCGGCAGCATCCCCAACTCCGGCACCGGCCCGATCGACCAGACCCTGATCGCCGACGACCAGAACATGTACCTGTTCTTCGCCGGTGACAACGGCAACATCTACCGCGCGAGCATGCCGATCGGGAACTTCCCGGGCACCTTCGGCTCGTCCTACACGACGGCCATGAGCGACACGACGAAGAACCTGTTCGAGGCGCCGCAGGTCTACAAGGTCAAGGACCAGAACCAGTACCTCATGATCGTCGAGGCCCGGGGCGCGAACGAGCAGCGCTACTTCCGCTCCTTCACCGCCACCAGCCTCAGCGGCTCCTGGACCCCGCAGGCCGCCACCGAGAACAACCCCTTCGCCGGCAAGACCAACAGCGGCGCCGCCTGGACCGACGACATCAGCCACGGCGACCTGATCCGCAACAACCCCGACCAGACCATGACCATCGACCCCTGCAACCTCCAACTCCTCTACCAGGGCAAGTCCCCCAACGCCACCGGCCCCTACAACCAACTCCCCTGGCGCCCGAGCCTCCTCACGCTCCAGCACTGACCCGCCCGATCCACAGTGACCGAGATCGGGTGCGGCTCGCCGGCACGGAGGCAAGCCGCTTACGGCACTGGTGACTCCGACTGCTGACCGACACTCACTGCGTCGAGGAACCCCAGCCGCGCGTCGGCTGGGGTTCCTCTGCTCGAAGCCGGGCCGGCCCCCTCGGGGGAGCGCATGGCGGTCCGTCGGCACCGCGGCCCGTCGGCAGCGGCCGCGGTGGATCGGCCTCAGTTCGTGTGCTGGTACGCCGAGTAGGTCAGGTAGCCGGCGTCGCCGCCCTGGTAGAAGGTGGCCTCGTCCGCCGGGGCGATCGGCGCTCCCAGGCGCAGGCGCTCGACCAGGTCGGGGTTGGCGATGAAGGCGCGGCCGAAGCTGATCAGGTCGGCGCCCAGGGCCAGCCAGTGGTCGGCGTCGGCTCGGCCGGCCTGCTTGGGGCCCATCGGGACGGTCGGGTTCACGATGAGGGTGCCCGGCCAGGCGCGGCGCAGTTCGAGGAGCACGTCCTCCGCGATGGTGGCTTCGAGGTGGACGTAGGCCACGTCGAGGCGGGCGAGCTCGCTCAGCAGGGCGGCGTAGAGCTCGGGTATGTCGCTCTCCGCGACTCCCCAGAAGGTGCCGCCCGGGGAGAGGCGGATGCCGGTCCTGGCCGAGCCGACGGCCTCGACGGTGGCGGCCGCCGCCTCGACGGCGAAGCGGATCCGGTTGGTCACGGAGCCGCCGTAGCGGTCCGTGCGCAGGTTGGCGTTGGAGGAGAGGAACTGGGAGATCAGGTAGCCGTTGGCGCCGTGCAGCTCGACGCCGTCGAAGCCGGCGTCGAGGGCGCGGCGGGCGGCGTCGGCGTACGACCGGGCGTGCTCGGGCACTTCGGCGGTCTCCAGGGCGCGGGGCACGGGCGCGGGCTGGGGTCCGGTCGGGGTGAACACGTCACCGGTGGCGGGGACGGCCGAGGGGCCGACGGGCCGGATCCCGGTGGTGTCGGGGTGCGAGACCCGCCCGCCGTGCATGATCTGGGCGAAGATCCGTCCGCCGTTGGCGTGCACCGCCGCGGTCACCGGGCGCCAGGCGGCGGTCTGCTCGGCGGTGTGCAGTCCCGGCGTCCCGGGGTTGGACTGCCCGATCAGGCTCGGCTGCACCCCCTCGGACACGATCAGCCCGGCCGTCGCCCGCTGGGCGTAGTACGTGGCCATCGACGGTGTCGCCAGACCGTCGGCGGCTGCCCGGACCCGGGTCATCGGGGCCATCACCACCCGGTTCGGCAGGGTCAGGTCACCGAGTCGATGGCTGTCGAAGAGGCTCATCGTGGGACTCCTTCGTGCTCCGTGGCGCCCGTCCTTCGGGCCCGGCAGCTACGCTAAAACCTCACGTCGATGTCAGAGGCAAGCCATGTGGCACAGGTCACGGCGGAGAGGGCGGCATGCGTATCGGGGAGCTCGCGGAACGGGCCGGGGTCAGCGTCCGGTCCCTGCGCTACTACGAGGAACAGGGGCTGCTCACCAGCACCCGGAGTGCCAGCGGGCAGCGGCACTACACCGACGACGAGATCGAACGGGTCACCTTCATCCAGCGGTTGTACGCCGCGGGCCTGTCCAGCCGCACCATCGCCGAACTGCTGCCGTGCGTCGAATCGCCCAGCACGGAGAACTCCGACGCCGCGCTGGAACGGATGGCCCAGGAGCGCGACCGGCTCAACGACCACATCGCCGACCTCACCCGCACGAGAGAGGCCCTGGACGCCCTGATGGCCGCGGCCCGGGCACACCGGGAGAGCCTGCGCCCGCCGGTGGCCGCTGCCTGAGCCCGGCACCCGCCGCTCCCGCCCGGGCCGCGTGTCGCGTTCGACCGTCCTACGATGCGACCGGCTCGGGACGGTACGCGTGGTCGATGTTGTCCTCGACCCACGCGCGGAGCGCGTTGAGCGGGACCGCGGCACTCCGGCCGAGCGGGGTGAGGGAGTACTCGACGTGCAGGGGGACCGCGGGGTACACGGTGCGGTCGAGGATGCCGAAGTCCTCCAGCCGGCGCAGCGCCTGGGTGAGGACCTTGGGGCTGACGCCCTGGAGCTTGCGCTGGAGTTCGCCGAATCGCCGGGGGCCGTCCTCGAGGGCGCCGATGGCCAGCGCCGACCACTTGTTGGCGAGCAGGTCGAGCAGGGCGCGGCAGGGGCACTGGGCGGCGTAGACGTCGTGGTGCGAGTGCTGGCCGCTCGGGCAGGTGGTCGTCATTCGTGGGCTCCTCACCAGGTCACTTCCCCATGGGAAGTAGTGGACCTTGAAGGTAACCATACCCACGGGGATAGCGTCGTCGACGTCAGGGAAGAGCCGCCAACGGCCTTCCCCAGAGCACTGTTTCAGGAGATGACGCATGTCCGCAGACATGATGCGCGCGGTGGTCCAGGACACCTTCGGCGGCCCGGAGGTGCTGCGGGTCGCACAGGTGGCGCGGCCGGTGCCGCTGCCGACCGAGGTGCTGGTCCGGGTGCACGCGGCCGGGATCAATCCGGTGGACTGGAAGACCCGCGGCGGAACGGGCATGGCGGGCCTGCTGGGTGAGCCGCCGTTCACGCTGGGCTGGGACGTTTCGGGCGTGGTGGAGGAGGTCGGCTTCGGCGTCACCACGCTGAAGGTCGGTGACGAGGTCTACGGCATGCCGTGGTTCCCGCGCGTCGCCAACGCCTACTCCGAGTACGTGACCGCGCCGGCCCGCCAGTGGGCCCGCAAGCCGGCCACACTCGACCACGTGCACGCCGCCGCGGTGCCGCTGGCGGCGCTGACGGCCTGGCAGGCCGTGGTCGACACCGCCCGGGTGCGGGCCGGCCAGCGCGTCCTGGTCACCGCCGCGGCCGGCGGAGTGGGCCACTTCGCGGTCCAGTTCGCCCGACACCTGGGCGCCCACGTGATCGCCACCGCCAGCGCCGCCCGCCACCCCTGGCTCAAGGAACTCGGCGCGGACGAGAGCGTCGACTACACCACCACCCGGTTCGAGGACGCCGTCGAGGACGTCGACGTGGTGATCGACCTGGTGGGCGACGCCCACGACAGCACCAGCACCCGCTCGCTGAAGGTGCTGCGCCCGGGCGGCCTGCTGGTCGCGATCCCGGCCGGCGTCTCCCCGGAGCTGGCCCAGGCCGCCGAGGCGGCCGGTGTGCGGGTGACCCCGTTCCTGGTCGAGCCGGACGGCGCGGCGCTGACCGCGATCGCCGGCCTGATCGACGCCGGCGAGGTCGCCGTCGAGGTGGAGGAGACCTTCCCGCTGGAGCAGGCCGGCACGGCCCACGCCCGCGGCGAGGCCGGTCGCACCCGCGGCAAGCTCGTCCTGACCGTCACCGACTGAGCACCTCTGCAAGGAAGTTGGAGGAGCGTCATGTACTACGAGATCCGCCGCTACCAGGCCCGGCCCGGACGCCGGGACGAGTGGGTGCGCTACATGGAGGACGTGGTCATCCCGTTCCAGGCCTCACTGGGCATGGACGTGACCGCCTCCTTCACCGACGACCAGGACGAGGACGGCTACGTGTGGATCCGCCGCTTCGAGGACGTGGCCCAGAGCGAGGCGCTGTACGCGGCGGTCTACCGGCACGACCGCTGGAAGAACGAGATCGGGCCCGTGGTCCACGGACTGCTGATCGCCGAGAACTCCGTCGTCACCCGCGTCACCCCCACGCCCGCCTCACCGCTGCGGTGACCGGGCGACCGCAGCAGTTCGCCACAGCAAGACAGGAGACCGTTCATGACCACTGACACACTCCGGAAGTCGGGCCCCACCGGCTCGATCACCCAGGCAGCCGCCGGCGCGCTCATCGCGGCGGTGCACGCGGCGGCCGCCCGGATCGGCTTCACCGCCGCCGTCGCCGTCACCGACCAGGGCGGGCACCTGCTGGCCTTCGACCGCTCCGACGGTGCGCCGTTCCTGACCGCCGAGGTCGCCGTCGACAAGGCCTGGACCGCGGCCGCCTTCCACACCCCGACCCACGTGTGGAACGGCTACCTGGCCGACCCGCAGGTCGCGCCGCTGGCCGGCCATCCGCGGCTGATGGCGGTCGGCGGCGGCTACCCGATCACCGACGACGGCAGGTGCGTCGGTGGACTCGGGATCTCCGGCGGCAGCTACCAGCAGGACCAGCAGGCTGCCGAAGAGGCGTTGACCGCCCTCGGGTTCGAGCTGCCCACGGGCTGACCGCCCGTCGAACGTCGATGCGACGGGCCCAGCACAGAAGGCTCCGCTCCCGTCCGGCTACGGCCAACGGCCAAGCGGCTCCCGGAGGTTGATGCCTGCCGGGGTGCCGCGGTCAGCGCACGAGGGGGAGGAAGATCGTGTCGACGATCTCTTCGAGGACGTGGTCGGGCGCGGGGGCGAAGGTCGTGAGGATCTCGTGGCGCAGGAGGTCGAAGGGGAGGGCCTTGATGCGTTCGCTGAGGTGTTCCTCGTCGACCTCTCCGCGGGCGACGGCGCGGTCGAAGAGGACGTCGGCGGTGTTCTCGCGTGCTGCGGTGAGGAGGTCGCCGGGGCTGGTGCCGGTCGCCTGGTAGTAGCCGGCCAGGTGGACGTTCATGACGGTGACGAGCTGGACGCGGGTGGCGTTGATCGTCCGCATGAGGGTGAGGACGTCCTCGCGCAGGCTGCCGGTGTCGGGCACGTCGACCCGGGACTGTTCGAGGACGTGGGTGATGGCTGCCCGGACGAGTTGGTCGCGGCCCGACCAGCGGCGGTAGAGCACGGGCGGGCTGGTGCCCGCGCGCCGGACGACGGCGTCCATGGTGAATCCGGCGTAGCCGCTGTCCGCGAGTTCTTCCCAGGCCGCGTCGAGGAGCGCCTTCTCCAGTGCCGCTCCGCGGCGTCGCTCAGCCATCCGGACCCCTTTGGAAAGAGTTGCCTTTCTTATCTCGGCATCCTAGCCTGAGAGTCACAAGATAGATCTCTCTATCTTAAGTGGTGTTCCGTAAGGAGAACCGGATGTCCATGGGAGAGGGAAACCGGATGTCGACAGCGACGGACCACGACGTGCTCGTGGTGGGTGCCGGCCCGGTCGGCTTGATGCTGGCCACGGAACTTCGGCTGACGGGCGTCCGGGTCGTGGTCGTCGAGCGGCGGACGGAGTTGGACACCGCGCCCAAGGCGGGCGCGTTCAACACGGCCACCGCCGAGGCCTTCGAGCGGCGTGGCCTGCTCGCCGCGATGCGGGCCGTGGCGGGGAGGCAGCCGCTGCAGGCCGACGGGAGGCGATCGCCCTTCGTCGGGCACTTCGGCGGGATCCAGGTCCCGTCCGGCCCCGTCGACGAGCACGATCCCGCCCTGCGCGGACGCGGCCCGGACTGGTACGTGCAGGTCCCGCAGGTCGAGGTGGAGCGGGTCCTCGGCGAGCGTGCGGCGGAGCTGGGCGTCGAGGTCCGGCGCGGGGTCGAGGTCCGCGGCTTCGACGAGGACGAGGCCGGTGTCACCGTTCACCTGCACGGCGGGGAGGACGTGCGCGTGGCATGGCTCGTCGGCTGCGACGGAGGCCGCAGTACCGTCCGCCGCCGAGCGGGCTTCGAGTTCCCCGGCACGGACCCGCAGATCACGGTCCGACACGCGGTGGGCACCGTCGAGGGGGCGGAGCACCTCGGGCGGGGCTGGCAGCACACTCCCACCGGCGTGTACGTTCACGGGCCGGGCCCGGGCCAGGTGCGCACCGTGGAGCTGGACGGTCCCCCGGCGGACCGTGAGGCGCCGCTCACCGCGGCCGAGATGGAGGCCAGTCTGCGGCGCGTCAGCGGCGCCGACGTCCGCATGACCACGCTCACCTTCGGCACCCGCTTCACGGACCACGCGCGGCAGGTGACGACCTACCGGCGCGGTCGCGTGCTGCTCTGCGGTGACGCCGCCCACGTGCACTCACCGTTCAGCGGCCAGGGCCTGAACCTGGGAATCGGCGATGCCGTCAATCTCGGCTGGAAGCTCGCCGCCACCGTGCAGGGGTGGGCGCCCGAGGACTTGCTCGACACCTACACCGGCGAACGGCACCCGATCGGCGCCCGGGTGCTCGACTGGACCCGCGCCCAGGTGGCCGTGATGCGCGGCGACGCCCACAGCCGTGCCCTCCGGGACGTGACCACCGACTTCCTCGCCACCCGGGACGGGGCGACCCACTACGTGAAGCGGATCTCCGGCCTGTGGCAGCGCTACGACCTGGGGAACGGCCATCCGCTGGTCGGCATGACGGTGCCCGACCTCCGGCTGGACGACGGCACCCGGCTCTCCGACCACACCCGTGCCGGCCGGGCGCTGCTCGTCGACCTCGGCGGGAACGACCGGCCGGCAGCCCCGGCGGAGCGGTACGCCGAGCGGTACGCCGGGCGCCTGGAGCTGGTCCGGGGCCGTGCGGACGGCGTCGGGGCGAACGGCCTGCTGGTCCGTGCCGACGGCTTCGTGGCGTGGGCGTCGACCGCCGGTGACCCCGTCGGCCCGGGCGGCCTGGAAGCCGCCCTGATCCGCTGGTTGGGGGACGGCACGGGTCGCTCCGGCCGGTGACCGTCCCGCAGCCCGACGCCCTCGACCACCACCTCCACCGACACCGCCCGGATTCGCGTGACCGCACCGCACCGCACCGCACCGCTGCCGCCGGGCCGATGCCGGGCAGCGGCGTGAGAATGGGCCGTAGCTGCCGTGTTCGACCGGCTCGGGAGGCCTCCATGAAGGACCTTGAGTTCAAGCAGAAGCGCACCTTGACCCGCGCCGAGGCCGCCGATCAGCTCGACGCGCTGGCGGCGGCGCTCAGGCGCGGCGGGCAGGCCGAGCTGGACCTCGGACCCGGGAAGCTGTCCCTGCGGATCCCCGACGAGCTGCACACCGAGATCGAGGTCGAGCTGGAGGACGGCGAGATCGAGCTGGAGATCGAGCTGACGTGGAAGGCGGGACAGCCGGGCAGCGCCGACGACTGACTCCCGCACCTGCCCGCACCCGCCCGCCGACACCGGCACCGACACCGGCACAGGCACCGGCGGGCAGGCGCGTCACCCCAGGGCGGCCGCCTTGCGCAGCAGCACGGACCGCTCGCGGGCGTTGCGGCACAGCCGGGCGGCGAGTTCCAGCTCTGCCCGGGCCTCGACGGTGCGGCCGAGCCGGGTGAGGAGTTCACCCCGGACGGTCGGGAGCAGGTGCGACCCCGACAGGCGGCCGGAGGCGGCCAGGTCGTCGACCGCGGACAGCGCCTCCAGCGGCCCGCTCGCCATCGCGACGGCCACCGCCCGGTTGAGTTCCACCACGGGCGAAGGGGCCACCCGGCCGAGCGCCTCGTAGAGGAGCACGATGCGTTCCCAGTCGGTGTCCGGCACCGACGGCGCCGTCGCGTGGCAGGCGGCGATCGCGGCCTGCAGCCCGTACGGTCCGAGGCCCCGCCCGAGGGCCGAGGCCCGGCCGAGCGCGGCCAGGCCTCGGCGGATCGCGGAGCGGTCCCACCGGCGCCGGTCCTGGTCCTCCAGCAGCACCGGCTCGCCGTCGGGCCCGGTGCGGGCCGGGAAGCGCGCGGCGGTGAGCTCGAACAGGGCGAGCTGGCCGTGCACCTCCGGCTCGGCGGGCAGCAGGGCGGCCAGCGTCCGGGACAGCCGGACCGCCTCGTAGGCGAGGTCGGGGCGCAGCAGGTCGTCGCCGGTGGTCGCCGTCGAGCCTTCCGTGAAGATCACGTACAGGACGCTCAGGACGGCGCCGAGCCGCTCGCGCCGGTCCTCCGGCGGCGGCAGCTCGAACGGCACGTGGGCGGCGGCGATCGTCTTCTTGGCCCGGGTGATCCGGGCCTGGACGGTCGCCGTTGGCACCAGGAAGGCGCGGGCGATCTCCTCGCTGGACAGGCCGCCCACCACGCGCAGGGTGAGGGCCACCCGGGCCTCGGGCGAGAGCACGGGGTGGCAGGCGGTGAACACGAGCGCGAGGACGTCGTCGTCGACCCGGTCCGGGTCCCACGGCAGGTCGTCCGTCCGCTCGGGCGCGGCGGCCGCACCCGAGCTGAGTTCGCCGTCGGCGAGCGGGCCGGCGAGTACGGCGTACCGTTCGTCGAGCGCCGACCTGCGGCGGAAGGCGTCGATGGCCCGCCGCCGGGCGGTCGCGAGCAGCCAGCCCACCGGGCTGCCCGGCTCCCCGTCGCGCGACCAGGCGACGAGCGCCTCCGCCAGGGCCTCCTGCGCGACGTCCTCGGCGAGCGCGAAGTCCCCGGTGTAGCGGGCCAGCGCCCCGACGATCCGGGCGGACTCGATCCGCCAGACGGCCTCGACGGCCCGCCGCGCCGCGTCGGCGATCGGCGGGCCGTCGGCGGCCGCGGACGTCACAGCTGGCCGGTCCGCTCGCGCCACGCCCGCTCCTTGATGATCCACTCGTTGTCCTGCGGGAACTCGTCGATGCCCGGCACCCGGCGGACCTCGCACTTGGAACCGGGGATCGACGGCAGCCGCTTGGCCCACTCCACCGCCTCCTCCTTGGAGGCGACGTCGATCAGGTAGAAGCCGCCGAACAGCTCCTTCGTCTCACCGTACGGCCCGTCGGTGACAACCGGGGTCTCCCCGTCGAAGTCGACCACGACGCCCTGCGACGGGTCGTCCAGTCCCTCGGCGGCGACGAGCACACCGGCCCGGATCAGCTCCTCGTTGAAGCGGCCCACCGTTTCGAGCATGTCCTCGAAGGGCGTGTCCATCATCTTCGCGAGGGACTCGTCCGTGCCGCGCATGATCAGCATGTACTTCGCCATGGTCGGTCTCCTTGTTCGGGGGTCGTTCCTCGACCCTCTCAGTCCCAGGTCGAACGGCGCGACAGCGAAATCGACACGGTGGAGCGACACGGATGAATTTTTTTCGGATTCCTTCCGACGGGCTCTCCCGGCTCCCGTCCGGGGAGGCGGCGGGGGCCGGGAAAGCCGTCGAGCGCCGGAGGGCCGGTCGGGCGCCGGAGGGCCGGGTGCGGCGGGGTGGGGAGCCGTCGACGCTGCGACGACGACGGCTCCCCCGTACCCGGGCCGGTCCGACGGGTGTGTCAGCCCTTGAAGGCGGTGGTGCCGTTCGGGGTGCCGAGCCCGGTGGGGCCGTCGTAGCCGGCGCCGGCGGTGCAGAAGTACGCCGGGCTGCAGGTGCCGTTGTTGCCGGTCGTGACGTCGTTCAGGGCGCCGGGGTGGGCGTAGGGGAAGGAGGCGGGGTTGGAGCCGGCGCTGGGGGCGCCGGCGTCGGCGTAGACGCCGGCGATGATCGGGGTGGCGGCGCTGGTGCCGCCGTAGGAGCCCCAGCCGTTCTTCTGGTAGCTGTCGTAGACGGCCATGCCGTGGCCGGGGTCGGCCGCGGCGGAGACGTCGGTGGCCATGCGCTTGGCGCAGCCGGTGTCCTTCTGCCAGGAGGGCTTCGCCTCGTAGGCGGAGCAGCCGGAGCCGGTGCCCTCGCCGGCTTTGGTGTTCCAGGTGCTCTCGCTCCACCCGCGGGTGTTGTTCGCCCGGACCAGGGAGGTGCCCCCGACGGAGGTGGCGTAGGGGGAGCTGGAGGGGTAGCCGACGCCCCAGGAGTAGTCCCAGTCGCCGCTGCCGGCGACCATGGCGACGCCCGGGTGGTTGTAGTAGTTCTTGTCGTAGGTGGGGTCGTCGGCGGACTCCTTGAAGATGTAGCTGTTGGAGACGAACTTGGCGCCGAGGGCGACGGCCCGGTTGACGGCGGCGCCGATGTCGCCGATCTTCGCGCTGTTCGCCTCGACCAGGATGATCTTCGCGTTGGGGGCGGTGGCGGAGACCAGGTCGAGGTCGAGGGAGTCCTCGGCGCCCTGGTTGGCGCTCGCGCCCGAGGGCAGCGGGCTGGTCCGGCCGTCGGAGTTGACCTTGCGGAAGCAGCCGTTGTCGGTGGTGCAGGCGGGCAGGCCGTACTGCTTGCGGTAGGTCGCGAGGTCGCTCTCGGCGTTGGGGTCGTCGTAGGCGTCTATGACGGCGATGGTCTGGCCGGAGCCGCCGTCGGAGGGCAGGTGGTAGGCGGACTGGAGGTCGGCGGGCCCGTAGCCGGAGGGGGTGGCGGTCCCTGCGGAGACGGTGTTCCCGGACGGGGCGTCGGCTTCCAGGACGTCACAGCCGGCCGTGGTCTCGGTGGGGACGGCGCACAGCTGGTGCCAGGGCCGGTGGGGGGCGGCGGACGGCGCGGCGTGGGCGAGGGGGGAGGTGGCGAGGGTGGTCAGGGTCAGCGCGGCGGCGGCCCACAGGGCCCGGCGCCGGGCGCGGGGACGGGGGGTCCGGTGCTCGGGGGCGCGGTGCTGGGGGGCGCGGTGTTGGGGGGTCATCGTCGTTTCCTCTCCGGTCGGTTGGGGGATCGAGGGGTTCAGGAGTGCTTCCAGGTGTCGGTGAAGGAGTCGCCCCCGGTGGACAGCGGGCCGGCCACGGCCTCGGTGACTCCGTTGCGGGCCATGGTCACGGTGGCCGCGGAGGCGGCGGCCAGGGTGCGGCCGTCGATGGCGGCGTGGGTGAAGGTGACGCTGCCGAAGTTCGCCAGCGGCTGGCGGGAGCCGTTGCGGTTGGGGGCCTCGGCGATCACCTCGGCGCTGCCGTTGGTGGCGCCGCTGTAGCGGGGGAAGGACTTGGTCTCGGTCCAGCCGAGCGTTTCGTCGGTGAGCTTGGCGGTGTAGGCGTCCTGGGCGTGGTCGTACTCGACGGAGGCGGTCATGGTGTCGCCCGGCCGTACGCTGTCGCGGTAGGGGGACTCCGGGTCCGGGTAGTTCTCCCACCACGCGAAGTAGTGCGGCGTGGCGTTGACGGCGGTGCACTCGGCCTGGGTGCCGGTCTGTTCGACGGTGCTGGTGCCCTGGCCGTCGAGGCCGACCCAGATGGACACCGCGCCGACCGCCGTGCAGCTGATCCGGGGCTGGGTCCAGCTCGCGGTGACGGAGTGGTAGGTCGTGCCGGTGGACGCGTAGCCGGACCAGTTGCCGGAGGTGATGCCGGCGAAGGAGGCGGCGGGCGTCCCCGCCGGGGTGGAGGCGCCGGAGGCGGCCGTGACGGCGGGGGTGGTGGCGATGAGCGTGGCGGTCAGCGGCGCGAACAGCAGCAGCGCCGCGGCGGCGGCGAGGCTGCGGTCGTACGACCGGGAGCGGGCGTACGACCGGGGACGGACGGTGGCGCGCGGTGGCATGAGGGGACTCCTCGGGAAGGGGGGAAGGGGCCGGCCCCGAGGGGGCGGGCCGTGCTGGGACGAGCGTGTCGATCGTCGCCGTGATGGTCAACGCCACTGGAATTGCTCATGGTTGACGGTTGACGGCGGTTTCCGGAGTGCATGGACGCGGGGCCGGTGAGCTGCGGTGCGGCATGCTTCCCGGGGCACCGGCGCCGGCAATTCTGTGGATTCGCCAGTCGAGTGGCCGCACTGCCGCGGAGCCGCTCGCCGGCACTGGGGAATCCACAGTTTTGGCCGTCGCCGCGGACCGCGATCCGGCTGCGGGCCCGTCGTTGCGGTCCGGCGGCATCCACACAGTTGACGGCCGCTTGACAGCACGAACCGCCCCTGCCACACCGGGTGTTGACGGTCAGTCGGTGCTGCGGGACCGTCTACCCCTGCCGACGGCCCGGCGCCCCGAACCCGGTGCAACCGCCGTCCGCACCGGCGCGCACCGCGCCGGACATCCCACCCCCACCCCTTTCCCGGAGACAGGCATGCCCCTCGCCAAGGCCCGTTCCCGCACCACGCTCGTCCTGGCCGCCGCGGTGGCCGGCGCGACCGCGGCCGCCGCCCTCACCGTCGGCACCACCGCCTCGGCCGCCGCCACCCTCCCGTCGCCCGACCACATCGTCGTGGTGATGCTGGAGAACCACGCCTACGGGCAGATCATCGGCAGCTCCGACGCCCCCTTCCTCAACTCGCTCGCCACCGGAGGCGCCCTGCTCAAGGCCTCGTACGGGATCACCCACCCCAGTCAGCCGAACTACTTCGCGGTGTTCTCCGGCAGCACCCAGGGCATCACCGACGACTCCTGCTACTCCCCCGGCTTCAGCAAGGCGGCCAACCTGGCCTCCGAGCTGAGCGCGGCCGGCAAGAGCTGGGGCAGCTACAGCGAAGCCCTGCCCAGCCAGGGGTCCACCACCTGCAGCAGCGGCAACTACGCCCGCAAGCACGCCCCCTGGGTGGGCTTCGACAACGTCCCCGGTTCCACCGAGCACACCTTCGCGCAGTTCCCCTCGGACTACGGCAAACTGCCCAAGGTCTCCTTCGTCATCCCCGATCTCTGCAGCGACATGCACAACTGCTCGGTGGGCACCGGGGACACCTGGCTGAAGAACAACCTGGGCGGCTACGCCTCCTGGGCCAAGAACCACAACAGCCTGCTGGTCGTCACCTACGACGAGGACGACCGCAACAGCGGCAACCACATCCCCACCCTCGTCTACGGGCAGCCCGCGAAGGCCGGCGCCACCAGCAGCACCTCGTACAACCACTACGACCTGCTGCACACCCTGGAGGACCTGGCGGGCACCGGCGCGCACGCCGGCAAGTCCGCCTCGGCCGCCGACATCACCGGCGTCTGGAACTGACCGTGTACCTCGCGGACAGCCGCCACACCCCGGCGTCCGACGCCGCCCCGGCCCCACGGCCGGGGCGGCCCGCGCGGATCGCCACCACCGTGCTGGCGCTCGGGACCGTCAGCCTCGTCACGGACGTCTCCTCCGAGATGGTCGCCGCCGTGCTCCCGCTCTACCTGGTCACCGCCATGGCCGTGTCCCCGCTGGGGTTCGGGGTGCTGGACGGGGTCTACAACGGCGCGACCGTCGTGGTCCGGCTGCTCGGCGGGCTGCTCGCCGACCGGCCCGGCGCCGGGCACGGCGACCCCGGCGGGCACGGCGGGCCCGGGCGCCACAAGGCCGTCGCGGCCGCCGGGTACGGCCTGTCGGCGCTGTGCAAACCGGCGCTGCTGCTGGCCCGCACCACACCGATGCTCGGCCTGGTCCTCGCCGTGGACCGGGCCGGCAAGGGGCTGCGCACCGCCCCGCGCGACGCGCTGATCTCCCTGTCCACCCCGCCCGAGCGCCGCGCCCGCGCCTTCGGCGTGCACCGGGCGATGGACACCGCCGGCGCGTTGGCCGGACCGCTGCTGGCCTTTCTGATCCTGCGCGCCGCCCCGGGCGGCTACCACGCGGTCTTCTCGGTCAGCGCCTGCGTCGCGGCGCTCGGCGTCGTGGTCCTCGTGCTGTGCGTGCCCGCCCGCCCCGGCGGCACGGTCGGCGGCATGCTCCCGCTGCCGGCCGGACGGCCCGCCGCCCGGCTGCTGCGCCTGCCCGGCCTGCGCCGTGTCTGCCTGTGCGCGGCCCTGCTCGGACTCGCCACCCTCAGCGACTCGTTCGTCTACCTGTTCGCCCAGCGGCGGCTGGGCCTGCCGGTCGGCTGGTTCCCGCTGCTGCCGCTCGGCACGGCCGCGGTCTACCTGCTGCTCGCGGTGCCGCTGGGCGCGGCCGGAGACCGGTACGGTCGGCGGCGGGTGTTCGTCCTGGGGCACCTGGCGCTGCTGTGCGGGTACGCCGTCCTGCTGCTGCGCCCGGCCGGCGGCCTGCCGGTCGCCGCCGTCGTCCTCACCCTGCACGGCGTGTTCTACGCGGCGACCGACGGGATGCTCGCGGCGGCCACCGCCGCCGTCGTGCCCGCGGCGCGGCAGGGGACGGGCCTGGCGCTGGTGGGCACCGGCCAGGCGGCCGGCCGGTTCGGCTGCTCGCTGGCCGTCGGTGTGCTGTGGGCGCGATGGGGCGACGGTGCGGCGCTGGCGGTGATGACGGCCGTGCTGGCCGGGGCGGTGGCCGTGGCGACGTGCGTGCTGCGGCCTGGTCCCGCGCGCGGGAAGGAGGCGGTGTGAGCGACGGGCGCAGGTTCCTCGTCCTGCTCACGGCGGTCGCCCTGCTGGCGGCGACCGCCACGCTGGCCGTGCTGCACGCCGCCGGGCAGGCCCGCGGCGCCCGGGCGGGCGGTCCGCCGGTGCGGGCCGGGACGGTGACGCTCGGCGCCCAACCGGCGGGCCCCCGCCTGGTGTTCCGCACCATGACCTGGGGCCCCGACCGCGACCGGCTGGCCTCCGTCCCGCTCGGGCAGCCGGAGGACACCCGCACCGCGGCCGCCGCCCCCACCTGTCTGCGCTTCCACGCGGCGGCGGGCACCGGGATCTGCCTGCAGGCGGTGCACGGGCTGGTCCAGGACGGCTACCGCGCCGTGGTCCTGGACGCGGCCCTGCACGAGGTGCGGCACTACGACCTGGCCGGGATCCCGACCCGGGCCCGGGTGTCGCCCTCGGGGCACCTGGTGGCGTGGACGGTCTTCCTCAGCGGCGACTCCTACGCGGGCGGTTCCTTCTCCACCCGCACCTCCGTCCTGGACACCCGCACCTGGACGCTCCAGGAGAACCTGGAGGACGACGCCGTCACCCTCGACGGCGCGCCCTACCGCGCCCCGGACGTCAACATCTGGGGCGTGACCTTCGCCGACGACGAACGGTTCTACGCCACCGTGGCCACCGGCGGCCGCACCTACCTGGCCGCCGGCGACGTCACCCGCCGCACGCTGACCACCCTGCACGGCAACGTCGAGTGCCCCTCGCTCTCCCCCGACGGCTCCCGAATCGCGTACAAGAAGCGCGTGCCCGGGCTGCCGGACGACGCGCCCTGGCGGCTGTACGTGCTGGACCTGCGGACCATGGCGGAGAGCGCGACCGCCGAGCAGCGCGACGTCGACGACCAGGCCCTGTGGCTGGACGGGCGGACCCTCGCATACGCGCTGCCGAGCGACGACGGCACCGACGTGTGGAACGTCCCGGCCGACGGCTCCGGGGCGCCCGCCCTGCTGGTGCGCGCCGCCCTGGCACCGGCCGTCGTCCGCTGACCCTCCACGGCGGGCCTGCAACGGACCATACGACGGGCCCGGAACGGACTCGGTACGGACCTGACGAATCGTCAATTATCCCTCGGCGGGCCGCCGGCAGGATCGGCGGCCCGCCGAGGGGCGCTCCCCGCCGGGGCGGTCAGCCCGCTCCGGGCGGCACCGACGCGAGGTCGTCGTTCCACTCCCAGGACAGCCCGTAGATGCCGGGGGTGACGTCCGGGAACACGGCACAGGCGTGGCCGGCCGGGGAGACCCGCACCTGCTGGTCGCTGGACGGCGGCGCGTCGTGCTGCGGGCGCCAGAGCGCGGCGCACCCGGCCGGGAGGTCGGCGGGGTCGAAGCGCGCCCGCAGGACCAGGTTCTTCCCGGGGAAGCGCACCATGCGCTGGTAGTGGGTGGCGACCTGCTCCGAGGGGTAGGCGTAGCTGTACTCGACGATCGTGCACTGCCCCGGGACGAGCACCAGGTCCAGGAGCAACTCGGCTGCGGCAAGGCCGCGTTCGCGGTCCACCCGGCGCCGACCGAGCCGGCAGCCGACCAACCCGGTCAGGCCGAGGTCGGCACCGGCGGACATCTCGGGCTTGGCCTGGGTGAGCAGGATCAGCCGGTCGGCGCCCGCTGCCAGGGCGCGGACCACCTGCACGACGTCCACCCGGCGTTCCTCCCGCCGCGCGCCGATGTGCACGTCGACCCGGGTGTGCAGGGTCTCCACCCGGGCGTTGGTGCGCGGGTCGAGGTCGGCCAGGACGCCCTCCACCGCCGGGTCGCCGAAGGTGCTGGCGTAGTCGAGTGAACCGGGGACGTGCTCCACCCAGCGTCCGCGCGGGCGGCGCGGGCCGAGCAGGACGACCAGTTCGTCCCGGTGCAGCCCCAGCACCTCCTCCAACACCCTTACGGCGGCCAGCGAGTCGGGCCGTTCGGGTCTGCTGCGGCCGCGCTGCCAGTAGCTCAGGCTGGAGACGCTGACCTGGACGCCACGGCGGTCGAGCCGGCGCTGGATCCCCTCCAGACTCAGTCCGCTGTCCCGGATCGCCGTGCGCAGCGCGAGGTCGAACGGTCCGGTGCGCAGGGCCTGGAGGAGTTCGGGGCGGCGCGCGGGGCCGGCGGGCCGAAAGGGTGGACCGGGCACGGTGTCCTCACTCTCCCCGGGGACCGCTGCCGGGCGGCGGTCGTTCCGGCGGAGTCCCACGATGGCAGCGAAATCTACCGCCGGACGGCGTCGCGGGAGCGGCTGCTCGCAGATCCTTCACCTCCTCCGCCCGGCCGGGCGTCCGGCCGCCGCGCGGGGGTGTGCGTCCCCGCGCGGCCGTCGGCGGCGCTCGGCGGCGTCACGGCCGGTCGGGCGCCGTCAGGGCCGGGCCGGCGCCGGGTCCTGGACGCGCCCCTGCAGCTGCCTGGACAGCTCCGCGACGCAGGCCGCGAGCTGCCCGGTCGTCAACTGCCCCGGATCACCGCCGCACCCGCCCGCCGGTACGACCGGCGGCGCGCCCGTCGGCGTCGGCGCGCCGGGGGCCGGGGTCGGTGCCGGGGCCGGGGTCGGTGCCGGTGCCGGGGTGGGCTGGCCGCCGCCGGGCGGGGTGATGCTGCCGTTCAGCGACACCAGGTTGGGCGTCACCGTCGCATCGCCCGACAGGTCGATGTAGTCCTGGGTCTGCCCGTTGAAGTCCACGAAGCCGCGCCACATGTCCCGGCCGTACGGGATGATCTCCTGCAGCGCGCCGCCCTGCCCGGCGCTGATGGTGATCGAGGTCTGCTGCGCCATGTACGACACCATCCGACTGGCCAGCACGTCCAGGTTCACGGGCGGGGCGTCGTCGCCGCGCACGTACACGTGCAGGTCATTGAGGCCGCCGCCGGCCCGGTCGGCCTGCAGGACCGCGAACGCCACCACCAGCTGCGAGGAGCTCTCCCGGGGCACCAGCGGCGTCACGTAGTACAGGTGGCCGTCCGCCTTGGAGCGCAGCAGGAACTCGCCCGGGTTGCCGGCGTTGGTCGCCGCCGAGGTGTGGTCGTAGCCGAAGCCGCGGTCGTCCTTCGCGCCGCGTCCGCCGAGCCACTGCACCTCGTGGATCTGGTCCCGGACCACCGAGGCCGGGTACACCGCCCCGGGCAGGTCGCCCGGGGCCACCTGCGCCCGGTAGGTCATGCTCGGGCGGCCGTCCGGCGAGCCGCGCAGGACGAGCACCCCGGCCGGCTCCAGCACGGTGCGCTGCTGCCAGCCGATCTGCCGGGCCACCGAGATCACCACCACCGGCTGGGCGGTCCGGGGGTCGGCGCCGTCGCAGTAGCCCCAGATGTCCTGGTCGCTGTAGACCAGGTCCGGGAACCGCTCGGCGAGCAGGTTGCGCAGGCTGACGGCCCCCGTGCCGGCGAAGGCCCGGTCGAACGCATGGTCGCCGCGGAAGGCGCAGGTGACGACGGAGTTCGAACGGCCGTCCCAGACCGCGACGCCCTCTGTCGGCTGCTCGCCGGAGCCGTCCAGGACGGCCGTCCACACCCCGCCGCCCTGCGAGGCGTCGGGCAGGTAGTGCAGGCTGTGCCCCATCAGGTGGACCCCGGAGGTCAGGCCGGCGCTGTCGGTGAGCGCCTTGGTCGCCGCCGCGTAGGAGGCGGTGCGCGCCTCGAAGTCGAAGTCCGGCATCGGCGCGGTCTTCACGCAGGCCGGCACGTCCGCGGTGCCCACCAGGTCGCAGCGGCCGCCGTCGCCGGCCCGGGTGTGCTCGGTGACCGGCAGCACCGACCGCGGTGTGCCCGCTCCGCCGGCCGGGACGTCGAGCACGGTCGCCGCCGCGTAGAAGCGGCCCGCGTCCTTGTCGTCGTCCCACAGCCCGGTGCCCACCCGTACCAGCGAGCCGACCACGGCCAGCACCACCGCCGCCACCGCCAGGCGCGCCCGCCACCCACGGGAGTCGGCCCCGGACTGCTCGGCGAGGTACACGACCGCGCCGACCGTGCCGCACAGCCCCACCGCGACCCACACCCAGAACAGCGGGGTCGCGTCCAGCACGCCGCCGTGCGGGAAGAACTCCTGCTGGAGCAGCAGCACATAGCTCTGGTCCTGCTGCCCGAACCCGCCGAACGCGACGTGCTTGACCAGCCACACCAGCGCCACGACCAGCGGCATCCACAGCCACCAGGCGGCCAGCGCCCACACCCCGCGCCACACCGCACCCCGCACCGCACCGCGGCGGACATCACGCCCCGTCACACGCCCCCCCTGTCCGCGCCCCGCCGCCGCGCCCCTGGCCCGATAATCCTCCGATGCTACGCGCCGGGCCGCCTCCGTCGCCGGGAAACAGGGGGCATCGGGCACGGCCACCCGCGCGGCCGTGCCCGATGCCCGCTGGTGGGTCAACGACGCTGCTGCCTAACGCCGTTGCATCGCCCGGTCCTCCGCCGCGCGCCGCTGTCGGTTGGCCCGGTCCTTCGCGGCGTCCTTGCGCGCCTGGGCCGCACCGGGGGGCTCCACGACGAAGTTGCAGTTGCCGCAGACGTAGCCCCCCTCCGGCCCGTAGGTGATCTCCGCCCCGCACTGCGCGCAGTGCATCCCGGACACGCTCACCTCCCGCGTGGTGACCTCCCGCAGTGCGGCGTTCGCCGGCGGCGGGACCACGTACCAGCACGATCCGCAGACGTAACCACCCTGCGGGCCGCGGCCGACGGGCTGCCGGCACTTGCCGCAACGGGGAGTGTTCATACCTACCTCACGATGGACGGGACGACGGGGACGGCCAGCGGATCCGACGGCACCGCGCGGCCGATGACGGCGCCGCACTGCCCGCAGGCAAGTTGCTTACCCTGATCCTGCATCAGCGACCCGCAGTTCGGACACTGCATGGCGATTCCCTCCGGTCTCTACGGTGGTGCAGCCATGGTGGCGCGGGTGCCACGGCGATCGGAACCCCCGGACCGCGCCCGCTTCGTACCGGCAGGTACCCGGCGATCGCGCGCCGGGCGAACGGTCCTGACGCTCACTCGACCCGCCCGACTTTCCGCCCGCCCGGCCCGGGGCCGGCGTTCGGCGTCCTCGACGTCCTCGACGTCCTCGATGTCCTCGACTCAGGGTCGGTTGGTGGTCACCGTGCCGGCCGGCAGCACGCCGCGCGAGAACGACGCGACCAGGAGCGCGAGAGCGACGAGGAGTCCGCTCGCCCACAGCGGCCCGAGGTCCCCGGCCGCGGTGCGCAGGGCCGTCGCGGCGACGACCGGTCCGACGGCGGCACCGACGTTGAGTGCCGCGGTCGCGTAGGCGCCGGCCATGGAGGGGGCCGCGGCCGCCTCGTACAGGACCCGCGTGATCAGCGTGCTGCCCAGCGCGAAGGACAGCGCGCCCTGGACGAACACGAGGACGAGCAGGGCGGCCGGCCGGTCGGCCAGCACGGCCAGGGCCGGCCAGCCGACGAGCAGCAGCGGACCGCAGACCGCGACGACCTGCCCCGGACGCCGGTCGGCCAGCCGTCCGGCGACGGTGACGCCGATGAAGGAACCGGCGCCGAAGAGCACCAGGACGACGGGGATCCAGTGCTCGCCCAGCCCGGCGGTGCCGGTCACCAGGGGGGCGAGGAAGGTGAAGCTCGTGAAGGTGGCCGCGTTCACCAGCGCGCCGAGCAGCATGGCCAGGAGCAGCCGCGGACTCCTGAGCTGTGCGAGCTCCGCCCGCAGTGGCGGCCCGTCAGCCGCGTTCCTCCGCACGCGGCGCGCCGGGACTCCGAGGAGGATGCCGACGGCCGCAGGCAGGCAGAGGACGGCGACGGCCCAGAACGTGGCCCGCCACCCGAGCACAGTGCCGAGCAGTGATCCCGCGGGCACGCCGGCGATCGTGGCCACCGTGGTGCCCGACAGCAGCACGGCGAGCGCGCGTCCCTTCTTGTCGGCAGGGACCAGCCTGGTGGCGGTCGTCAGAGCGACGGCGAGGAACCCGGCACAGGCGAGCGCCGCGACCACCCGGGTCACGCACAGGACCGGGAAGCTCGGGGTGGCGGCACCCACGGCATGGACTGCCGAGAACACGAGGACGAAGCCGAGCAGGCTCGACCGTGCGGGCCGGTGGCGGGCCGACGCTGCCACGAGCGGGGCGCCGACGATCATGCCGGTCGCGAAGGCCGAGGTGAGCAGGCCCGCGGTCCCGACGGTGACGCCGAGGTCCGAGGCGATGTCCGGCAGGAGGCCGGCGAGCATGAACTCCGAGGTGCCCATGGCGAAGACAGCCAGGGCAAGCAGGTACAACGGGAGAGGCATCGAGTGGCTCCGGGGTGAGGAGAAGCGAGAAGGTCATCTCGTCACCGCGGTCAGCACCCCTGGGGCGCACGCGTCCGGCCGCGGAACGCGGCGGGACGGCGGAACTGTGGAGTCAGTGGTTCAGGGGGCTGACGGCGTGACCGAAAGCCCCCACCCGGTCTGATTCAGGACTCGACATGGTCCGCACACTACCCGCCCGGCACCCACCGACGCACCCCTTTTCAGATGTCGGCCCCTGCCACCCACCTCAGGCCGCGCAACCACCGGCGGGCGGCAACGGCCCGTGGCGTTACGGCGGTTGGTCCGCGCGCCACCGCGTGGGCGGGGCGACGTGGGTGGGACTCGAGGCGACGTGGGTGGGTCGGGGACGGCGTGGTGGCGCGCGGTGGCTGCCGCGTCAGTGTCGGCGTCCGGCCGGGCGGCGGCCGGCGGCGTCGCGGGAGCGGGCCGGGCCGTCGGCGGGCGGCGGCTGGTCCGCCGGAGGCTCTGTCCGCTCCGGGCGCAGGGCCAGGCCCACGCCGACGGCGGCCGCGGCCAGGCCCAGCGCGGCGAGCGGCCGGGACCACTCGCCCACCGTGGCGGGGGCGAAGGCCGGTGGCAGGACCAGCAGCGCGGCGGTGAGGGCGGCGGCCGCGGAGGCGGGCCGGATGCTCGGGTGCCGGGGGCCGAACGCGTCGAGCAGCAGCAGGTGACCGGCGAGCAGGACGGTCACGGCGAGCGCCCGCCACCAGGACGGTTCGCCGAGGGCGGCGAGCAGGACGGAGGCCGCGGCGAGGAGGGTGGTGCGGGTCGCCGACAGGCGCGCGAGCCAGGCCGGCGGGGCACCCGACGCGTCCGAGGCGTCCGGTGCGGGGACGGCGGCCCACAGGGCGCCGACGGCGACCGGCAGGAGGCTGACCGGCCCGAGCCGGTCGGTGAGCGTGCCGTCTCCGGTGCCCGCCGCGGCGAGGGCGAGGGCGGTGCCGGTGGCGCGCAGGGCGGCGCGTTCCAGGCGCGGGGCCCAGCCGGTGTGGTGGGCCGGTGCCGCGGCGCCCGTACGGGGGTGGCGGGCCGGTTCGGCGAGCGTGCGCAGCGGTGACCCCGGCTGCGTGGCGCGGGTCGCGCGGGTCGGACCGCTCGTGCGGGTCTGGCGGGTCGCGCGGGTCGCCGGCGTATTCGTCTTCGTCGGTCCGGTCATCGGGCGGCTCCCACGATCCGGCGGCGCAGCAGGGGCCCGAGGGCCAGGTCCAGGCTCTCGCCGGGCGTGTGGCGGACCACCGGGACGCCCCGGCCGCGCAGGGTGGCGCGCATCGCCTCGCGTTCCGCGCGCCACAGGCGCAGCGCGAGGGCGTCGGTCTCCTCGTCGGGGCCGACCGCCGGCTCCCCGACCGGGATCTCCACCACGACGAGCGGGTTGCCGCGTTCGCGGACCTGGCCGAGCACGTCGAGGATGCGCTGGTCGGCGAGCGGGGTGAACGCGTAGACGAGGGCGTGGCCGGGCAGGGCCGCGAGCGGCAGGGTCGGCAGGGGGCCGCGCTGGGGGCGGTCCTGACGGACCTCCAGCACGCTCTCCACGATGCGGTAGAACTGCCGGTCCCCGGTGGAGGCGGTGAGCAGGCGCAGGCGCCCGCCGACCGCGACGAGGCCGATCCGGTCGTGGCGGCGCAGGTAGGCGCGGGTCAGGCCGGTGGCGGCGCGCAGGGTCTCGTCGAGGCTGCGGCGCCCGGTGGCGGCGTCGATGTAGTCCGCGAGCGTGTCGAGCAGGACGACCGCGTCGGCGGCGCGTTCGGCGGCGAACTGGTTGATCTGGACGGCGTCGCGGCGGGTCGTGGACGGCCAGTGGATCCGGCGCTGCCGTTCGCCGGGCACGTGCGGGCGGACGCCGACGACCTCGATGCCGGTGCCCTCGTGCGCGGTGGTGTGCTCGCCGATCCGTTCGGGCAGGCGGACCGGGATCGGGGTGAGGCGGGCGGTGTCGGGGACGGGGAAGACGTCGACGGTGCCGAGGTCGGTGCGGACGGTGCGGCGGGTCAGGCCGCGGGCGTCGGGGACGTCGACGTCGACGACGCCCAGGTGGCGGCGGCCCCAGCTGGCGGCGTGCAGGACGAGGTCGACGCCGGTCGGGGTGACGGTCAGCGCGTCCAGGGTGAGGCCGGGGCCGAGCGTCACGACGGGCTCGGGCGGGCCGATCCGGCCGTCGTGGTGCACGGTGACGTGCACGGCGACGGGCTCGCCCTCGAAGCAGCGCTGCGGGCGGACGGTGCTCTCGGCGGACAGCCGGGTGGGGCGGCTGCGGCCGGGAGCCGCCAGCGCGAGCAGGACGGCCGCGAAGGCGGCCGGGGCGAGCAGCCAGGCGTGGCCGGTGACCAGGGCGGCGACGGCCGCGACGGTGGCCACGGTGAGCAGGCGCAGGGTCTGCTCGCCGGGCCGCCAGTGCGGTGACGGCGGGCTGTCGGGCAGGCCGGCGGCGGTGGCGCGGGCGCTGCGGGCGACGGCCAGTGCCCGGACGCGGCGGGCGATCCGGTCCGTGCCGTCGGCGGGCCCGCCGGTGGCCGGGGCCTGATTGGCAGCTGGGGCCCGGCCGGTGGCCGGGGTCCCGCCGCTGTCCGGCACCGGGTTCACCGTGCGCCCGCCCGGGGCAGCGTCTGCGGTGCCGGGACGGAGGCGACCAGCCGCGCCAGCACGTCGTCCGCCTCGATCTGGCGCACCCACAGTTCCGGCTTGAGCGTGATGCGGTGGGCCAGGGCCGGGCCGGCGAGCGCCTTGACGTCCTCGGGGGTCAGGTAGTCACGGCCTTCCACCATCGCGTGGGCGCGGGCCAGTTGGACCAGTGCCAGGCCTCCGCGGGGCGAGGCGCCCACCTGGATCTGCTGGTCGTTGCGGGTGGCGTCGACGAGGGCGATGACGTACCCGACCAGGTCGTCGTCGACCTCGACCCGTTCCACCGCCGCCCGCATGGCCAGCAGTTCCGCCGGGCCGACCACGGTCTCCAGGACCGGTTCGGGGGCCGCGCGGTCGATCCTGGCGCGCAGCATCGCCGCCTCCGTGGCGGTGGGGAGGTAGCCCATGCGCACGCGCAGCAGGAAGCGGTCCAGCTGGGCCTCGGGCAGGGCGTAGGTGCCCTCGTACTCGATCGGGTTGGCGGTGGCGATGACCAGGAAGGGGTCGGGCAGTCGGCGGGTGGCGCCGTCGACGGAGACCTGACCCTCGGCCATCGCCTCCAGGAGGGCGGCCTGGGTCTTGGGCGGGGTCCGGTTGATCTCGTCGGCCAGCAGCAGCTGGGTGAACAGCGGGCCGGGCCGGAACACCATCTCGCCCGTGTTGCGCTCGTAGAAGGGGGCGCCGGTGACGTCCGAGGGCAGCAGGTCGGGGGTGAACTGGATCCGGCGGAAGTCCAGGCCGAGGGTGGTCGCGAAGGAGCGGGCGAGCAGGGTCTTCCCGAGGCCGGGCAGGTCCTCGATCAGGACGTGCCCGCCGGCGAGGGCGCCGAGCATGACCAGGCGCAGCGCCTCGGGCTTGCCGACCACGGCCCGTTCGATCTCCGCGATCACCGCGCGGGCCCGCTCGCCGGCCTGCTGCGGGGTCAGCGGCGGGGTCGGCGACAAGGTCGGCGGCGGAGTCGTCGGGACGGCCCCGGGCAGTACGGGGCTCGTGGGGCTGGTGGAAAGGTCGGGCATGACTCTCCTGCAGAAACGATTCGGTCGGTGGGGAGGACTGGGACGGGTGGAAGGGGACGGGAGGGATGGGAGGGGTGCCCGCCCGGGCCCGGGGCCGCCCCCGGGACGCAGTGGGTCACAGCGAGTCGAGCCGGTCGACCAGCTCGCGCAGGACCGCCGCCGGGAAGGCCTCGGCCGGGGCGGGCGCCAACGGGTCGATCCACGGCCACAGCCGGGGCCCGAGGAGCTCGGCGGCCCGGGCGCGGTCGGCCGACAGGTCCACGCCGTGCGCCTCCGCGAGCCGTACCGCGTACAGCCGTTGGAGCCGGAAGCGCAGCGGCGCGGTGTCCCCCTGGGGGTCGAGGCCCTGGCGGACCGTCCAGCGCCAGTCGCCGAGGCCGGGCTCGTACGCCTCCATCTGGTGCGGTCGACGGCGCCGGAAGAAGGTCTCGGCTCCCGCTCCCGCTCCGGCGACCCGGCGGGCCACGAGCAGGCCGACTGCGGTCAGCAGCACCGCACCGGCCCCCGCCCCGGGCCAGCCGCCGACCAGGGCGAAGAGGATCTCGGCGAGGACGGCGGGTACGGCCAGCTCGATCAGGCTGTGCCGCACCGAGCCCGGCCGGGCCAGTTCGCGGTCCGCCCCGTCCACGGACCCGTCACGTCGGAGTGCCGAACTGCTCACCGCTGCTCCCCAGTTGTGTGTGCCGCCGCTGCGTCGGCCGCGGCCTGTGCGCCGGCAGCCGTCGTGGCTTCGGCGTCCGCGAGCCGGGCTGCGATGGCGTCCAGGGCCGTACGGGCCCGGCGCACCTGGCTGTCGTCCATCGGGTGGGTCGAGTACCGGGCCTCGCGGAACAGCGCCGTCAACTCCCGTGCTCCGACGGCGTCGATCCGCTCGTCGGACATGGCGCGCAACAGCAGCTCCGTCGGGCTCTCCCACGCCTGCCGGGGCAGTCCGGAGGCGGCCAGCGAACCCTCCATCGCCGCGTAGCAGGCGATCACCGCCGCCCGGGCGTCCGCTCCCTCCAGGGCCCTGCGGCCGGAGGCGACGGCTTCGACGAGCGCGCCCTCGGGGCTCGCGGGCGCAGCGGGCGGCACCTCGGGCAGCTCCCGGCGGCGACGCCTCAACGTGCGCAGTTGGAGCACGGCGACCACGCCGAGGGCGACCAAGGCTGCCGCCGCCAGGACGGACAGTGCCACGAGCAGCAACGCGATCCCGTGGCCGGAGTCCGGCGAGACCGGCACCGGCGGGTCCGACGGGACGACCTCGGGCGTGGAGGTGGGCGACGGCAGCGGCAGGTGGGGCAGTTCGTCCGGCCCGGACCGCGACCGGCTGTACAGGACCAGCAGCAGGACCGGCACCGCGGCGGCGGCCAGTGGCAGCAGGAGCATGGCCGTCTCCCGCAGGCGGTCGGCCCGGGGTGTCGGCCCGTCGAGGTGGCGGACCTCCTCGCGGAAGCGCACCGCGAACCTGCCCACCAGCACGGCCCAGCCGAGCGAGAGCAGCACCACGTAGCCGAGGCCCGTCACCGGCCCGCTCGCCGCCGTGCCCAGTAACCCGCTCCCCGGCCGCAGGGTCGCGGCAGCCGTCAGCAGCCCGACGACGACCAGCAGCACCCCCGTCGGCCTGCCGTACCGCCCGCGCGTACGCGACGGCGATCCACCGCTCATGCGAACCCCCCGGTCCCCCGCGCGCGAAGGGCGCGCGAGGTGCAGCGTCGCACACCGGCCGTCACGGTGTCACCTGCCGTCGCAGGCGTCCCGCGCACCCCTGGCGTCCCCGGCGTCCCACGGTCCGCCGGCCCGTCCCGGCGCATACCGACGGCGGCCGCTCCGAAGGCGAGCTCGGAGGCGAGTTCCGGAGGCGCGTCCGAAGGCGAGTTCCGGAGGCGAGAAAAATTCTTCGAAACCACCCGCAACCCCGGCGACCGCCGCACGTCTGTATCAGTGAGAAGCGAGGAACGGGGCCAACTCCCAAGGGGGCGTCCTCCGTCCGAGAGCCGGCCTCCGCGACCCGTCGGGTCCACGAGGCGTCTCGACCGCTGACTCGCGTACACCCACGTACACGCACACACCCACATCCCATCGCATTCGGTGTCGCCGAATCCTCTATTCGGCATGCCCACAACAAGTTGTTCCAGGGGGAACCATGTCCAGCACCACCCGCATCCGCCGTTCCCGCCGCGCGGTCGCCGTCGCTGCCACGCTCGGTGTCCTCGCGCTCGGCGGCTCGCTCGCGCTCCCGGCGCAGGCCGCCTTCGCCGACGGCGTGCACCAGGGGACGCTGACCGTCCGGACGCCCGAGGCGGTCGGCTTCGCCGGCCAGCCCGTCGCGTTCACCGAGACCGTGACCAACACCGGCACCGAGACCACCGCCTTCTCCCTCGTCCTGCAGACCACGACCGAGGCGGGCACCCCGCCGCACGCGATCACGATCGACTACAAGGACCCGGCGAACGGCACGTGGACGTCGGTCCCGCTGGAGTTCTACCGCGGCGACGGCGAGGCCACCTACCACGGCCTGATCAACGGCATCACGGTCGCGGCCGGCAAGACCGTGAAGCTGGACATGCGCATCGGCGCCCCGATGGGCCTGCCGCACGACGGTGCGAGCAACGGCGGCTTCCGCTCCATCACCCTGAGCTCCCGCCTGACCGTTCCGGGAACGTGGGAGAACCTGGGCGAGCTGGTCAGGACGATCTCGGTCGAGTCCATCGCCAACTCCGTGGCGCACGTGCCCGCCACGGCGGTCGCCGGCGGCGAGCCGATCGAATTCGACGCGGTGCTGTCCAACCCCACCCCGTCCGCCTACGTCAACCTCGGCAACGTGCTCTTCACCGACAGCCACGCCACCGTCCAGGTCCGCAAGGCGGACGGCACGTGGACCACGCTGAAGAAGGTCACCGGCGGCGACCCCGACGACAAGCCCGGCGTCTACCTGCAGGGCCGCAACTCCTCCATCGGCGCCGGGAAGACCACGGTGACCCGGGTGCGCGTGTCCTACGACGGGACCACCCCGCTGGGCGCGACCGAGATCAACCCGTGCGTCTTCGTCAACGAGGGGAGCACCCCGTTCCTGGGGACCACCCTGTGCAGCCAGGGCAGCACCGTCAAGGTCGTCGCCCCGACCTCGGCCCCGACCCCGACCTCCACCAAGACCCCGACCCCGACCCCGGCGCCCACCAAGACCACGGGCACCTCGGGCACCGGCACCAAGCCGACCACCGGGACCTCGGGCACCGACACCAAGCCCGCGACGGACGTGAGGCCGGCCACGGACACCAAGCCCGCGACCGACACGGTGCCCGCCCCCGTCGCCCCCGTTGCGGGCGTCGCCCCCGCCGCACCCGTCGCGGGCGAACTCGCCGCCACCGGCGCCGGGTCCGACACCGTCCCGGCAGTCGCCGCCGCCGCGGCGCTCGCCACCCTCGGTGCCGGCGCGCTCGTCCTCGTCGGCCGCCTGCGCCGCCGCTCCTGAACCATCCGCCGACCCGCGCCTCCCCGGTCACCCACCGGGGAGGCGCGGGTCCGTTCGCGCCCGTGGCCATCCGCCGACGGCCATCCGTGCCGGTGGCTACCCGCTCCGATGACTCACGAACGGACCGTCAGGCCGTCCAGGGTGAGGTCCAACAGGCGTTCGGCGCGTGCTCTCCGGTCGGGCCCGGCCGAGGTGAGGGCGATGCCTTCGAGGGCGGCCCCGAGGTCGGCGGGGCTGATGTCGGTGCGGATCGCGCCGACGGCCGTGCAGGCGTCCATCAGGTCGGCGAGGGCCGCGCGGATCATGTCCCGGCTCCGGCCGTGCGAGATGTTCCCGGCTACGGCGAGGGCGCGCAGCGCGTCGGCCATTCCGGCCTTGGCGGCGACGTAGTCGAGGAAGAGCCGGGTCCAGGCGCGCAGGGCCTCGTAGGGCGGTTCGGCCGCGAGCAGGCCGGGGACGGCGTCGCACAACTGGGCCAGCTCGTTGCGGTAGACCGCCTCGATCAGGGCTTCCCGGGTGGGGAAGTTGCGGTAGAGGGTCGCACTGCCGACGCCCGCCGCCCTCGCGATGTGTTCCATCCGGGCGTCGAGCCCGTCCTCGGTGTACACGCGCACGGCGGCCGCGAGGATCTTGTCCCGGTTGCGCTGCGCGTCGGCGCGCAACGGGCGGTGTGAGCTGCCGTCGGTCACGTGTCGTCCCTTCCTGTCTGCCGGTCGATCCTTCCCGGCCTGTCCGCCGATTGCCAAACGGGGGGTTCCCCGCTTAACGTTCCATCAAGTGGAGGACTCCCCACTTCAACCGCAGGCCACTCTCACACCGGTCCGCCTGCACGACTCAGGAAGGCTGCCCATGACGGGAATCGAAGGCAAGGTCGTGGCGATCACTGGCGCCAGTAGCGGAATCGGGGCGGCCACGGCCCTCCACCTCGCCGGGAGGGGCGCCCGACTCGTCCTCGGAGCACGACGGAAGGACCGGCTGGACGCGGTGGTCGCGCAGATCACCGCGCAGGGCGGCAACGCCGTCGGCGCCGTCGTCGACGTGACCCGCCGCGAGGACCTACGGCGCCTGACGGACACGGCGCTCGACCGGTTCGGCCGGCTCGACGTCCTGGTCTCCAACGCCGGCACCATGGCGGTGTCCCCGTTCGACGAACTGCGCCAGGACGACTGGGACGCCATGGTCGCCACCCACATCACCGGCCTGCTCAACGGGATCGCGGCCGCCCTCCCCGTCTTCCGGGCGCAGCGCTCCGGCCAGTTCGTCACCATCGCCTCCACCGCGGCCTACACGGTGAAGTCCCCCCAGGCCGTCTACGCGGCGACCAAGACCGCGGTGAAGGTGCTCACCGAGGGCCTGCGCCAGGAGTCCGGGCCCGACCTGCGCGTCACCCTCGTCTCCCCCGGCTTCACCCACACCGAGGGCATCGGCAAGGGCGCCGCCCCCGACGTGGCCGCGGCACTCCTCCGGCAGCGCGACGAGATCGCCATCCCGCCCTCCGCCATCGCCTCCGCGATCGCCTACGCCATCGACCAGCCCGAGGGCGTCGACGTCAGCGAGATCGTCGTCCGCCCCACCGCACAGGCCTGACGCCGGAGGGCGGCCCGTGCCACCGTCCTCCCACCGGGGAACATCAACGCTGGAACGCGACGGCCGAGAGGTCGGTAGCGACTTCGACAGCCTGGTACCCGTAGGTATCCGCCGCGTCGACGCGCACCATGAGACAGAACCGATCGGGCGACTCGATCTCCTTCAGGAGAACCTTGTAGTCGCGTTTGAGCAGGTGCACCGCAGCGCGGTTGGCGATCGCCGACTGCCCCATGATCACGAGGACCGGCTGAGCGTGCCGGGGCGGGGTGAACTTCGCGACCAGGGCATGGTCAGCCCGCCCCTGCTCGTGGATGAAACACTCACCGCCGACGGTGAAGTCACCACGTTGATTGACGCTCACGCCCGGCAGGTGCCGTGCCACGTATTCGACGTTGCGCCGATTCGATCCAAGACCACCGATGCTGAGTTCGGCGCGATCCCCGTTCAGCTCAGGTGCTTCGGCGGCAACGAGCGAGAACGCACAGCCTGCCTCCTCGGCGAGCATCGCCAGCTCGATGATCGCGTAGACATCACTGTGCTCGGTGACCGCGGGCACCTGCCAGTGGCTGTTCAGGATGATGACGCAGGGCACGCCGGGCCGCAGGCCGAGGAGTGCCTGCTTCCGGTGAAGAATGCGAGCGGTACTCACGCGCTTCCACACCCACACGGACCCGCCGCTGACGACGCTCGTGACCAGCCCGATCACGACATTCAGCACTGCATCCGACACGAAGCGCCCCCGCCCTCGTCCAGCCGACACGATCTGCTGGTCGGTGAGCCAGCCTACTGATCAACGGCCCGTGCGGCGTGGTGATTCGGCGACTCCAGGACGCCGCGGGCTTGCCCCGCCGGCAGCAGATCCTGGCGGTCGACGAGAAGCAGCACGTCACCGGCCGAGTAGACCCTGCCAGAGCTTCCCCTGTCTGCTTCGCGAACCGTCCGGACCGCATGGGATGAGGTGGCGCCCACCGCCACGGGTCCCGGCCGTTGTGCGGCCGGGACCCGTGGCGGTGGGCGGGGCGCCCGGCGGGATCAGTTCGTGGTGCGGGGGGCGAAGACGCCGAAGGTGGCGCCCTGCGGGTCGCGGACCACGGCGATCCGGGGGCCGTTCTCCATCTCCACGTCGACGGGCCCGTGCAGGATCTCCGCCCCCAGGCGCGTCGCGGTCGCCGCGGCGGCGTCCACGTCCGTGACCTGGAAGTACGGCGCCCAGTGGGACGGGACCTCCGCCGGGATGGAGGCGTCCATCGCCATCACGCCGCCGAACATCTCGCCGGCCAGGCCGACCATCGGGTAGACATCGTTCGGCCAGACCTGCCAGCCGAAGGTGGTCCTGTAGAACTCGACCGCGGCGTTCTTGTCCCGGGTCGACAGGTCGACCCAGCCGAAGGCGTTCGGCTCGTTGACCACGCCGAACCCGGCGAACTTCCGGGCCTGCCAGACGGCGAACGGCGCGCCGGTCGGGTCGCTGAACAGCGCCCAGCGGCCGAGGTCGCCGATCTCCATCGGCCCCATCCACACCTGGGCGCCCGCGCCCTTGGCGGTCTCGCAGGTGGCGTCGACGTCGTCGGCCGCGAAGGACACCAGCCACATCACCGGCTGCTGCGGGTTCATCAGCGGCGCCACGGCCGCGGCGGGCGCTCCGCCGTGGGAGAAGGTGGTGTAGCCGCCGTACTGCGGGTCCGGGTCGGTCTCGGCACTCCAGCCGAACAGTTCGCCGTAGAACGCCTGAGCGGCGGGGAGGTCGTGGGCGCTCAGCTGCGCCCAGCACGGGGAACCGGGGACGATCTTGGTTACCTTCAACGCACGAGCCTCTCGGTGTCGGGGTCGGGGCAGGAGGACCATATCTGACCAGTCGTCAGATCTCCGGCAGGACCGGCGGCTCGGAGGTCGGCCGTGTGCGGCGGGGTCGACGCCGACGTCCACGTGCCTCGCCGGCGCGCTGTCCGACCTCGGCAACCGACTCGCCGCGGCCGCTCGGCCGGAGGCGGCACCGACCGCCACCGAGGAGGCGGTGCGCATCCAGCAGGCCCTGGCGGCCGCGAACCCCGAGGCGTTCACGGCCGACCTGAGGCGCTTCACGCACAACCGTGACGCGCTCCGCGCGGAGCTCGCCGAGCGCTCGCCCCGGCCGCGGCGACCTACGCCGACCCGGCCGGACGCCGCCCTCGTCCGCGTCCTGGTCCCCGTCCTGGTCCCCGTCCTGATCCCTCGCCTGATCCCCGCTCCGGCCCGCTCCCTCGTGGCAGATCAGGTTCCCGCCCTGGACCCCGTAAACCCCCGCGAAGCGGGCATGGTCGGCACGAGCCGACAGGCCGTACGAACCCCGACCGTTCGCCCCGGAGCCCGACAGCCCGACCACGACCCGGCGGCCGAGCCGAAAATCGCATGCGCTCCCACCAGGGCGCATGCCACTCTCGGGGCCATGCCGTCCCGTAACCGCCGTCTGCCGCGAGGGCTGTCCTGGCCGCTCACCCCGACGGACATCCGAACCGTCCTCAGGGAGCAGAAAACGGACACCGTCGATCTGGACTTCGCCGACCGTCCGTGCGACGACGGGACCCTGCTCCACGCGGAATGGCTCCCGCCCCTCTCCTCCAACTACGGCTGCGGCATCCACCCCAGCCTGTGGTCCAGCGTGCGGATCCGCGTCACGCCGCTCCCGTCCACCCGGCGGGCCGCCGCCCGCGAGGCCCTGCGACAGCAGGCCCTCCCCGAACTCGCCGCCTGGATCGACGCCGCCGAACGCGCGCCCGAGGCGTGGACCCTGACGCGACACAGCCGCTCCTGGCGCCTCGTCGGCGGGACCACCGACCACCGGGACGACGGCCGGCCCTACCGCTGACCACCCGCCCGGCCCGAGAAGCACGACCACACTCCCCTACTCCGTGAACCCGCCCGGCCCCACCGCCACCTGCGCCGCACGCAATCCCGCCGGGGCGCTTGAGCGATTCCGAGCCGGGGCGGTGAGGTCGTCCGGGTCGCCGCCGAGGTTGGCGGTGTCACCCTCGCCGTCACCCTCGCCCACGTGATCAGCGCGGCGGCCCCATGTGGGGTGCTCCCGCCACCGATTCACTCGAAGAGGTGAAATGTGTGGCGCGCCCTCCATGAACCGGCCGCACGACTCGCGTCCCACCGGTCCCGGCCGCGCGGCCGGGCCACCCACTGGTGCCGCCCACGGCACGGCCCGGTGACCGGAGCTGTCGCATCTCGGTCGGCATCGGACCGCTCGCCGTCGACTGACGTGCCATCAGAGTCGCTTGGCGACCGATTGGATCCCCGCCTGACCTGCCGTGTTACGTTTCGCGAACCAACCGGAAAACTGGCTGACCCCGGCGGTGCTTGCAACACCCCGGGGCCCGGCAACAGGAGTAATCGGCTCCCGATGCGTATTCATCGTAGCGCTCTCGTGCGTGACTTCGCCGTACTTCGCAACGCCGTCCTGCAGGACCGACGGCTCTCCTACACCGCCCGCGGTCTGCTCGCGGACCTCCTCTCCCGCCCCGACGGCTGGCAGGAGGACGGCCGGCACATGGCCGACACCAGCCCCCAGGGGCGCGGCGCCATCCGCAAGGCCCTGAAGGAGCTGATCGTCGCCGGCTTCTACCGGATCGAGACGATCCGCCTGCCCGATGGCACCCTCCGCACCGAGAACCACGTCTACGACACCCCGCAGCTCCCGGTACCGGGTACCACCCGTCCGGCGCCCGGTGAGGCGACCACCGGTGGTGCTGACGCCGTAGTAAAGAACCAAGACAAAGAACCCTCCCTCCCCGCCGCGCAGCACGCCGCGCAGCACGACGGGCCGGAGGACGGGCCGGAGGACGGGCCGGAGGACGGGCACCAGACTGCCGACGACCCTCCCCCGTTGCCGGACGAGCAAACCCGGGAGGCGGTCGCCGCACTCTTCCGAGCGATCCGGCCCGAGCCCCGCCTCCACCTCGGCGAGGCCGAAGCCCGGAAGCTCGCCCCGCTGGTCGCCCGGTGGCTGGAACGCGGCGCCACCCACACCGAACTCGCCCGGGCCCTGCTGCCCGGGCTGCCCGTCCCGCTGCACTCGGCGGCAGCCGTGATCCGCTACCGCCTGGAGCACAAGATGCCGCCCGAACGGGCCCCCGCACGCCCCTCAGCGCCCCGGTACGCCGAGTGCGCCAAGTGCCACGACCCCGTCCCGCAGCCGGGCATCTGCCGCCCCTGCGCCGGCCTTGCAGCACCCCCGCCCGCCGTCGGCGGCAGCGGCGCGACCACCCTCGTCGGAGTGGCCCGCGCCAGGGCGGCCCTGCATGCGGCCCGGACGACCGCACTGGGCTTCGGCGGCCTGGCCCAGCCCGGGTGAGAGCCCGGGGTCTCGACGGTCCGACGGCCAGGACGCGAGACACCCGGCTCGACCGACTGATCCGGATGCCACCGTGCGCGTGCAGCGCACCGGCCCTGCGACGAGGTTGAGGAGATGGACACCATCATCGTGCTCGAAGCGGACACACCGACCAACGTGCGGCTCCTCGGCCCCGACCACACCCCGGCCGACCCCGAGAACCCCGTACGCCGCGCGCACACCGCCCGCGCGGGGGCCTCGGGCGTCTGCGACCCCCTCACGCTGTGCGGCCTCGACACCGCCGACATGACCCTCGCCCCGCACCTGCCCACCGACCTCGGTGAACTGCGCCCCCGCCTCCCCTGGACCACCTGCAGCAGCTGCCGCAGCGCCGAGGAGGGCACCCTGCCCCCCACCGCCGTGCCCACCGCCACAGACACCTCAGGGACCACTGAAGACGCCCCCCTCCCGGCAGAACCTGCGGCGCCCTGAACCACCGAGGAACCGAACGGGGCCGCGAAAGCGGCCCCCGCCCGGCGCGTCGGTCCGCACGCAACACGGCCAGGCGGGTCGGCAGCGCCGCACGCGACGCGGCGACCGCCTCGACGGTGTGAACCGGGACGACCGAGGCCTCCGGGGCCTCTCGGGCACCCGCCGACTCAGCCGACGGCCAGGTCGCGCCCGTACCCGATCCGGGCGACGTCTCCGTGGATGTCGCCGAGGCGGCGATCGGGATTCAGGAGGGCGACGACGGCTTCCGTGAGCGGTCGATGATCGAGGACGTGCTGGATCGCCGTCAGGTCAGGGGCCTTCTCGTAGTACTCCTCGGCGAAGTCCCGATAGGCCGTGGCCGTTCCGGCCAGCAGCACGTCGAAGAGCCAGCTCGCACCGTCCACGTCGCCGATGCCCCCGTCCGGAAGGTCCACGGCCCCGCTCTGCCAGCCGACGTCCGAGGACTCCCGCCAGAAGCACACCGTCGCCCTCAGGGTTCCGTCCGTCTCACAGAACGACGGCTCGGTCAGGAGCGAGTGGAACGCCTCGGGCACCGCATCCACCAACCCCGGCCAGAGCCGTAGCGGGTCCTCGGCCCACGGTGTCATGGGCGACTCGTGGTCGAAGCCGCGAGCGAACGCGCCGGCCGACGAGAACACCACCGAGTAGTCGTTCCCCGAGCCGTCGTCCATCGACGCCAGCATCTCCGACTCGGACCACGCCAGGTCGAACGAGTAGTAGCGCAGCGATGGCTCGTCGCACATGATCACTTCCAGCACGGCCATGGCTTGGGCTCGGTCACGAACAGCCGAGATCTCCGGCAGCCGACTTGTCACCTCATAAACGGTCATGCGCTGATTCAACCGCAGCCCACTGACACGATCGCGGGCTCCGTCACTCCCACGCCGAGTGGTCGGTGTCAACCCCGCGACCCGACCCCGCCGGACGCCGGTACGTCCCGGCCAACACCGGCTTCGCCGTCGTCCAGTCGCAGACCGCCGACGTCTTTGCGCTGCGCCTGGCGCACAGCGGCGCCCTGGTGGCCTACCGCATCCAGCCCAACCCCGACATCCCCAAGGACTGGAACGTCGTCCCGTTCCCGATCAACCCGCGCTACACCGAGCAGGGCACCCTGGACGGCACCGTCGGCTTCGACGAGCGCGGCAAGGTCGCCGACCCCGACTACCAGGGGGCCCGCGACCGGGGCGAGTACAGCTACTTCAAGCCCCGCGTCAACAAGGTCGTCGACCCGCTCCGGCTGCAGAACGGCAACGACCCCAACGCGGCTGCGCTGCGCCAGGCCCGCCAGGCGGACCGCAA
Organism: Kitasatospora sp. NPDC097691; assembly: GCF_040302665.1. Classification (NCBI taxonomy): domain Bacteria; kingdom Bacillati; phylum Actinomycetota; class Actinomycetes; order Kitasatosporales; family Streptomycetaceae; genus Kitasatospora; species Kitasatospora sp. NPDC097691. The sequence continues at coordinate 145,853 of NZ_JBEORY010000016.1, forward strand.
GCCGCCGTGCCGGCGGGTCCTGCACCGGGTCACCTTCGTCAGCCGCGTCCTGCCCGACATCCCGCCGGCCGACGCGCCCCCCGCTGGAGAAGGCCATGCGCCAGCTCGACGTGGAGAGCAACCACGAACTCGTCCGCCGCCTCGACCCGTACGTCAAGTCCGCCGCCACCAGCCTGCCCGAACTGGCCGAGGCCACCCGCACCACCCTGGCCCGGGAACTCCCCGAACTGCTCCCCCACACCGCCGACGTGATCGGCTTCCTCGCCCAGTACTACGGCGTGGAAGCCTGAGCCCGCGTCCCCGGTGCGGGGCGACCCGCCCCGCACCGGGGACCGTCGGGGCCCGAGCGGCTGCAGCTGCGGCTGTCTGATCGGCGGTCGCGTCGCCGTCGTCAGTCGAGGTCACTCCAGGTCCACACGGCGGCCGGCCGACCGTCGACCTCGTACCCATGGACGGCCTGATGACCGTCCGGGTGAGCGCCCTTGGGCCCGGCCGACTGGACGACCTCGAAGGACCACAGGGTCGCCCCGGAGGCAGCCGGCCGCTTCGGGGCCTCACCCTCGCCGCCACTCTGGTGCGCGGCCTTCATCGGCCCTCCATCCAGGCCTTGAAGTCCTCCTCGCTGCGCCAGCGGGTGTAGACGAGGTAGTTGTCGATGCCCTCGACCGGGCAACGCATCATCAGATGTACCTTTACGTCCATGGCCGAAGACCTGGTGACTCGCGCCCATTGGGCGATCTGACAGGGCAGAACTGGGCTGGACCGGCCCGCCTCTCCTTCGAGGTGGACGCCGACCCAACTCCCGCCGCAGGCAAAGATTCCGACTCGGACAACGCGGCACCGGGCCGGAAATTCGTCCCCCTCACGGGACGGGACATCAAGGGCCGCGACGAACAGGAGAAGGACGCCCGGCAGTTCGTCGAGAGCACGCCCTGCGACACACAGCTCATACATGAAAGGGAATCCTGTGGATTCGGTAGTCCGTATCTCCGAATTAAAGCAAGGTTACGGAAAAAAGATCATCATTTCGGGATTGGATCTCGAAATAGGCACTGGCGTGTTTGCACTGCTCGGCCCCAACGGCGCCGGCAAGACAACGCTCCTGCGTACCCTTGCGACGATCACACCGCCGCGCTCCGGGACGGTCGAAATCCACAATCAGAAAATTGTGTCAGAAAAGACTGCCCGAATGGCGCGACGCGGGATCGGATTCCTTCCGCAGGATTTCGGGTATTTACCGGCGTTCACCGTCCACGAGTTCGTTCGCTACAACGCGTGGTTGCGTCAGGTCCCGTCCTCCCAGGCCGACCGTGACTCCGTCGCGGTGATCGAGCGCGTCGGTTTGGCCGACCGCATGAACGCGCGAATGAAATCCCTGTCCGGCGGGATGGTGCGCCGCGCCGGTATCGCCGCGGCGATCGTCGGGTCCCCCGGCCTGGTCCTGCTCGACGAACCCACCGTCGGCTTGGATCCCGCGCAGCGCCTGGAGTTCCGCGAGCTCATCCGATCTCTCGACGATACGGCGGTGGTGCTCAGCACTCACCTGGTCGAGGATGTGGCGGCCGTCTGCAGCGATGTCGCGGTCATGGCATCCGGAGGTTTCGTGTTCCGGGGCACTCCGCAGCAACTCGGTGAACTGCCGGTACCGGTGGGCACACCTGGGGACACGTCGCTCGAGCGTGGTTATATGGCCGCGCTCGCGGCCCGGTCGGGTGGTGTTCGATGAAGCCCTACCTGGTGGAACTGCGCCGTTCCCCGCTCCGCTGGTGGTTTCCGTTGCTGGTCGCACTCGATCTCGCAACCCTCTTCGGCCGTAGCCGGTGGTGGATCGGCGAGTGGGCCCAGACGAGCGTTCAAGCACAGATCCCGGCCTTCTACTTCGCTCCTGTGCTGGCTGCGGCAGCCGCTTGGGCGGGGGGGCGCTCCGCTCGCCACAACTTCCACGACCAGATGGACTCTGCGTCCCGACCCTCCTGGCAGGTTCAGGCGGCCCAGCTTTCTTCAACGCTCACCTACGGTCTGAGCGCCTATCTCGTCGGTGTCCTGGTAGCAGCTGCCGTCAGCTGGCCGAAGGCCGGATCAGGCTTTCTCTGGCCTGGCTATCTGATCCTCGGTGCCGCGCTGCTGGTCACCTTCGCGAGCGTGGGGCACCTGGTCGGCTCGTGGTCGCGGACACAGTTCACCGCACCGGTGCTCGTCGGGCTGGGCTCACTGGTCGTCATCGCCTGGTTCGGCGCCCCGACATCACTCGGCCTCTACGTGATCTCAGGAGAGCCGTTCCGCTCGGCGTCGCAGCCGGCGGTCCTGGCGCGGAGCCTGCTGGCCCTGGCGGCCTTTCTTGTCGCGGTGACATTCACCAGGCGGTCTCCGCTTGCGACGGAAGGCAGTTGGCCCAACACCGCACGTCGCATCGGTACAGCCGCGTCCTGCCTCTCGTTGGTCATCGCCGGTGTCGGACTGATGGCCACGAAGCCCGTCCAGGTCGACCGTGCCACGCCGGGTGAGCCGCTGTGCACCTCCGGAGCACCGGCACTCTGCCTGTGGCCCGACGACCAGAAGTACCTTTCGCAGGCCGGAGCGATGAGCGAGCGCATTCGGCAGCTCCCCCAGGGCATGTTCGTGATTCCTGATGCTTTCTACGAAAAGGGCCTCCGGAGCGGCAGGCAGCATGCCTTCGAGGATTTCTACATCCTGGAAGGATCCATGTGGGATCCGGCCCAGTCGCTGGCCGGAAGCATCCTGTTCGCATCTCGGCCGAAGAACTGCCCACTGCCTGACGGGTCACGAGTCACCAAGGACTTCGTCCAGTCAAACGGGGAGCTCATGATGTGGCTGACGATGCGCATCTTCGGGGGCGGCCAGCCGGCTGGGATGCACGGCGGCCCACCGGAGGTGAATTTGGAACCCATCGCGCAGCTGATTCATCAACCCGAGCAGATCCAACTGGAATGGGCAAAGCAGCGGATTGACAAGATTCAACATGCCTACTGCGGCTGAGAAAATCCCGAGTCCGCAAGCCAGGAATTTTCTGCAGTATGCCCGCGCGCATCAGCTCCTGGCGCTCGCCATAGGCCTGACCCTACTGACTGCTATCAGCGCCTTCTTTGGATCGCAGATGCTGGCCATTCCAGGAAGTGGTCCCGGCGGGATGATCGGCGTCCCGATGCGCCGTGAACTTCCCATCGCTTTCGCCGCGCTCGCGGCGGGCAGTCTGAACAGTCGCATGGGCCAGTTCGAACTTGCCGCCGGCCCGAATCTGCGGGTCTACGAGATCTGGCATGTACTCATCGCGGGTAGCGTATCCGTGGCACTGGTCGGCGGAACCGAGTTCTTCGCGTCCGGGGCCGGCCTTGCGATCGTGCTTGCCCGGGCCTGCGTCATCTGGTTCGGTCTCGCGTTGCTCTCCGGTCGAATTTTCGGCCGGAAGCTGTCCTGGATCATCCCGGTTGCCACGATCTTTCCGCTCACCTATCTGGGGCAGGACGGTGAGGGCCAGGCCCGGTGGTGGGACTGGACCGGCCAGCCGCCTGAAAGCATTCCCTGCTGGGCCATTGCCATGGTGAGTACCGCATGTGGCATGGCCGCTTTTCTTCTGACCCCATGGCATGTACGGGCTTTCCTGCCCGCCAGAAACGGGCACGTCTAGCCCCGATCTTTCGTGACGGCCCGTCGGTGCATGCGGTTCCGGCCTCACCGCTCATGCGGTGAGGCCGGAACCGGCAATTTCATCCGTCTTCTAGGCGTTCTTGGGGCCGGTCGACTGGACGACGTCGAAGGACCAGAGGGTGGAGCCGGAGGCCGCGGGGCGCTTCGGGGCCTCGCCCTCGCCGCCGTTCTGGTGGGCCGACTTCATGGGGCCCTCCATCCCAGGGCAGCGTCGTTCTGTGGATGTGTCCGGTTTGGTCACGTGATGCAGAGGGTGGCGAGCGGGCGGTGGGGGTCGCGGGCATGATGGCGGAG